>JAZBLS010000012.1:0-30444 GCA_037033365.1 Actinomycetota bacterium
GGGCGTCGTCGCGCAGATGGGGCGTCGACAGGGAGAGAGTGTCAGCTGATCGTGAGCAGCTGGTGGCCGGCCGACACCGTCGCTCCGGCCTCGGCGTTGATGCCGCCCACGACGCCGTCCTTGTGTGCCTGCAGCGGCTGCTCCATCTTCATGGCCTCGAGGACGACGACCAGGTCGCCCTTGACGACCTGCTGCCCCTCCTCGACCGCGACCTTCACGACCGTGGCCTGCATGGGCGACTTGACGGCGTCTCCGGAGGCGCCTGCGCTCACCGAGGTGGCGTGGCTGCGGCGGGACGGCGGGACGGCCGCGGGACGACCCGTGGTGCCTGCGGCGACCGCGACGCGATCCGGCAGGCTGACCTCGAGGCGCTTGCCGGCGACCTCGACGACCACCGTGTGACGGCTCGCTGCCGCTGCGGGGGACTCGAGCTCGCCGTCCCACGCGGGGATGTCGTTGACGAACTCAGTCTCGATCCAGCGGGTGAACACGCCGAACTCGCCGTCCTCGGCGGTGAAGGCGGGGTCGTTCACGACCTTGCGGTGGAACGGCAGGACGGTCGGAAGCCCCGCGACCTCGAACTCCTCGAGGGCGCGACGCGAGCGCTCCAGGGCCTCGGCACGGTCCTTGCCCGTGACGATGATCTTCGCGAGCAGCGAGTCGAACGCGCCGGAGACCGAGTCGCCGGCGGTGACTCCGGAGTCGAGACGGATGCCGGGGCCACCGAAGGTCTTGAAGACGTGGATCGGGCCCGGCTGCGGGAGGAATCCGCGACCAGGGTCCTCGCCGTTGATGCGGAACTCGATCGAGTGGCCGGTCGGAGCCGGGTCGTCGTAGTCGAGCGTGCCGCCGGCCGCGATGCGGAACTGCTCGCGGACGAGGTCGATGCCCGTGACCTCCTCGGAGACGGGGTGCTCGACCTGGAGGCGCGTGTTGACCTCGAGGAATGACACGGTGCCGTCGGCGCCGATCAGGAACTCGCAGGTGCCGGCTCCGACGTAGCCGACCTCCTTGAGGATGGCCTTGGATGCGGCGTAGAGCTGCGCGTTCTGCTCGTCGGTCAGGTAGGGCGCCGGTGCCTCTTCCACGAGCTTCTGGTGGCGACGCTGCAGCGAGCAGTCGCGGGTCGAGACGACCACGACGTTGCCCTCGGCATCCGCCAGGCACTGGGTCTCGACATGGCGCGGCTTGTCGAGGTACTTCTCGACGAAGCACTCACCACGACCGAAGGCCGCGACCGCCTCGCGCGTCGCCGACTCGAACAGCTCGACGACCTCGTCGAGCTCGCGCGCGACCTTGAGGCCGCGACCGCCGCCGCCGTACGCGGCCTTGATGGCGATGGGGAGGCCGTACTCGTTGGCGAAGGCGATGACCTCGTCGGCGCCCGAGACGGGGCCGGGGGTGCCGGGCGCGAGCGGTGCGCCCACCTTCTCGGCGACGTGACGTGCGGTGACCTTGTCGCCCAGGGCCTCGATGGCCTCGGGGGACGGGCCGATCCACGTCATCCCCGCGCCGATCACGGCGCGGGCGAACTCGGCGTTCTCGGCGAGGAAGCCGTACCCGGGGTGCACGGCGTCCGCGCCGGCGCGACGGGCGACCGAGAGGATCTTCTCGATCTGCAGGTAGGTCTCCGCGCTCGTGGCGCCGCCGAGGGCGAACGCCTCGTCGGCGAGGCGGGTGTGCAGAGCATCCCGGTCCTGGTCGGCGTACACGGCGACCGAGGCGATCCCCGAGTCGCGGGCGGCACGGATGATGCGTACGGCGATCTCGCCGCGGTTGGCGATGAGCACCTTGGCGATAGCAGGCATGGTTGCCAGCCTAGCGAGAAGCCCCCGGTTCCATTTGACGACTCCCCACAAGAAAGGGGCAGAAACGTGGAGGGGAGTCTACGACCAGAGGTCGGTCCAGCGGATGCCGAGTTCTGCCGCGAGACGGCGCACTGTCGACAGCGACATCCCCACCACGGTGGACGGGTCCCCGTCCACGCGCGTGATGAACGCGCCGCCCAGACTGTCCACGGTGAAGGCCCCCGCGACGAGCAGGGGCTCGCCGGAGGCGACGTACGCGTCGATCTCGGCATCCGTGATGTCCTCCGCGAACGTCACCGCCGCTTCCGCCACTGCCGTCGCCTCGACGGGCGCGAGACCGGGGGAGACCCGGAAGACCGAGTGCCCCGAGTGCAGGATGCCGGTCTCACCGCGCATTTCGTGCCATCGCCGAGTCGCCTCGTCGGGGGTGTAGGGCTTGCCGTAGACGCGCCCGCCCAGAGCGAACATGGAGTCGCCGCCGATCACGATGCCGTCGAAGGAACCCTCCTCGGCGAGCTGGTGCGCGACCGCCGCGGCCTTCGCGCGGGCCAGGAGCAGCACGAGCTCCGCCGGCGGGAGTTCGCCTCCGCGGTCCGCCGCCGCGGCCGCCGCCGCCACAGCATCCTCGTCGACGTCCGGCGACTGAGTCAGAGGCTCGATGCCCGCCTGTCGGAGAAGCATGAGGCGAGCGGGAGAGGTAGAGGCGAGGCAGACGCGCATGTGCACCACCGTATCCTCGAAGGATGACTTCCTCCCCGGCTCTGCTCGATCTGGACATCACCGGCATCGCGCACGGCGGCACGTTCATCGCCCGACACGAGGGGCGCGTCGTGTTCGTCTCCGATGCGATCCCCGGCGAGCGGGTCCGTGTACGCGTCGACGAGGAGTCGACGGGGGAGTCGAAGAGCTTCTGGCGCGCCGAGACCGTCGAGGTGCTCGAGGCGTCGCCGCACCGTCGCCCGCACATCTGGGCTGACGCGGACGTGTCGCGCGCACCCGAGGATCGCCCCGGCGGAGCCGACCTCGGCCACATCGACCTCGCGCATCAGCGCGTCCTGAAGCGGCAGGTGCTCGCCGAGGCCCTCGACCGGTTCGCGGGCGGCGGGATCGAGGCGCCCGAGATCGAGGCGGTCGACTCGACCGACGGCACCGGCTGGCGCACCAGGGTGACGCTGCATGCCGACGCGAACGGGGACGTCGGGCCGTACGCGGCGCGCAGCCACCGCGTGATCCCCGTCGACACGCACCCGCTCGCGCGCCCCGCGGTCGCGGAGGCGGCTGTGGCACTGACGGCGGATGCCGAGGGCAGCATCGATCTGGTCGAAGCGGGCGACGGGAAGGTGCGGGTGATCCGTCGCGACCGCGTGGACGGTCGACCGGCGCGCGGTCACGGCCGTCGGCCAGAGCCCGAGATCGTGTACGAGCAGGTGGGCGATCGCCGCTTCCAGGTCGATGCGGGCGGATTCTGGCAGGTGCACCCGCGTGCGGCATCCGTGCTCGATGCGGCCGTCTACGGGATCCTCGACGATCACGTCGATCCCGCATCGACCCACTACGACCTCTACGGAGGCGTCGGACTGTTCGCGGCGACCCTCGCCGACCTCGGCGGCACCGACATCGTCACCGTCGAGTCGAGCAGGCGGGCGACCGCGCACGCCCAGCAGAACCTCGCGCCCCTGGACGTCACCGCCGTGACAGCCCGCGTCGATCGGTATCTCGCCGGCCTCCCGTCCGGCGCCAGAGCGGGGGCGGTCGTCCTCGACCCGCCGCGTGCGGGTGCCGGGCGCGCCGTCGTCGACTCCGTGAACGCGCTGTCTCCCGACGCCATCGCGTATGTGGCCTGCGATCCGGTGGCGCTCGCGCGCGATCTCGGCACCTTCCGCGGGCACGGGTGGAACGTCTCGACCCTCCGCGGCTTCGACCTGTTCCCGCACTCGCACCACTTCGAGGTCGTGGCGCTGCTCACCCGGTGACCCGGATGCCTGTTCGCCGCTGAGGACTCAGTAGGCTGGACGGATGAGCAGGGTCGCACTCATCGACGATCACGAGTCCGTACGTCTCGGTCTCGAGGCCGCGTGCGCCCGTGACGGCTCCCAGGCCGTGGTCTTCTCCGGCAGCACCGTCGTCTCCTACCTCGACTGGCGTGCGGCATCGGGGGAGGCGCCCGCCGACGTCGTAGTGCTCGACCTCACGCTCGGCGACGGCACGACCGTGACCGAGAACGTCGGATCGCTCGTCGCCGACGGGGCGAGCGTGGTGATCCACAGCGTCGCCGACAGGCCGGCCGCCGTCCGCGAGGCGCTCGCCGCGGGTGCGGCAGGCGTCGTGAGCAAGTCGTCGGCGCTCGACGACGTGCTCGACGCGATCCGCACGGTCGCGCAGGGCGAGGCTCTCAACAACGTCGAATGGGCGAGCGCGGTCGACGGCGACCGCGAGTTCGCCGACGCCCAGCTGTCGACGCGCGAGCGCGAGGTGCTGCGTCTCTACGCCACGGGCCTCCCGCTCAAAGCGGTGGCGGAGCGCCTCGGGGTCGCGTACTCGACGGCCAAGGAGAACATCACGCGGATCCGCGTCAAGTACGTCGAGGTCGGGCGCCCCGCGCCCACGAAGGTCGACCTCCTGCGTCGCGCGATGGAAGACGGCATCGTGGCCGCCGACGGGGCACCGAGTGCCCGCTGACCCGCTCAGCATCCGCGAGGCCTGGAGCAAGATCCCCTCTCCGGGCAGTGTGGAGACCGAGTTCGAGCGCTTCACGGGCAAGCGCATGGAGCGCATCCTCGCAACCGTGGTCGCGATCGGATCGGCCCTGCTCGGGGCGCAGGCCCTGATCGCGGCCATCACGACCATGTCGTGGAGCGACGGGCCGCGCATCACCATGCTGCTCGTCGTCTTCGTGCCGCTCGCCGCCATGCTCGTCGCCTGCCTGATCGGACGCGGTGTGCGCACGGCATCCGGAGTGTTCGCCGTCGTGTACGTCGTCGCCCTCGCGGCCTGGCCGAGCTTCGTCGACCCCGCGGGCAAATCGGCGGCCGACCAGCCGTGGATCTTCTTCCTCGTGAACGTCGGCGTGGTCGCGGCCATGCTCGCCTTCCCGCTGTGGCTGCAGTTCTCCTGGGCGGTCTGTCTGCCCTTCGTCTACGGCTACGTGCGGCTCGTGGAGGGGGAGTTCTCGAACGACTTCTGGGTCACCACCGCGTTCGACGTCTCGTTCACGCTCATCCTCGGCATCGTCATCATCTCGCTCGGCTGGATGTTCCGCTCGGTCGCGGCCGGGGTCGACGAAGCACGGGCACGGGCGGTGTCGTCGTACTCGGGTGCCGCCGCCGCGGCCGCGGCCGAGGAGGAGCGCGCGGCGATGTCGGCGCTCATGCACGACAGCGTCCTGGCAGCGCTCATCGCCGCCGAGCGCGCCGAGGGCGACCGGGCGCAGGATCTCGCCGTGGGGATGGCCAGGGAGGCGCTGACGCGGCTCGCGAACACCGAGGCCGCCGTCGCCGAGGAGGGCAGCGACGAGCCCGTCGGTGCCGCGCAGATCGTCATCGAGCTCCGTCGCGCGCTGTCGGAGCTCGGCGCGGATGCCATCGTCGAGGAGCGCGGGGGCATCGGCCTCATCCCGGGGAGGGCCGCGAGGGCTCTCGTGCTCGCGGCGCGGCAGGCGCTCGGCAATGCCGTGACCCACGCGCAGGGTCGGGGGCTCCACATCGTCGCCGAAGGACAGGGCGACGAGGGAATCAGCGTGACGATCTCGGACAACGGTCCCGGATTCGACGTCGAGACGATCGGTGCCGACCGCCTCGGCATCCGCGCCTCGATCCTCGCCCGAATGGCCGGCGTCGCCGGCACCGCGCACATCGAGTCGAGCGAGCGGGGCACGGTCGTGACCCTCGGGTGGGAGCGCGCGTGAACAGAACTGTGCGCAGCGTCGCGACCTCGCTCGCGGTCGGGTTCGCGATGTACTTCGCCGCCCGCGGCATCTGGTGGATCGAGCAGCCGAGCGGTCCGCTGCTCATGGTCGCCGCGATCGCTCTGTACCTCGTGGTGATCAACATCGGCATCCTCTGGGACTCCGCGATCTCCGTGCGGATGCCGCTCTGGGTCGCGGTCACGGCGCTCGCGTCCTCGTTCCTGATCCCGCTGCTGGTGACTCGCTCCCTCGACCCGTCGAGCCGCACGCTGCCCTTCGCGACCTGGTATATCGGAGGCCTCGGGCTGCTGGCGGTCGTCTGCATCGTCCGACGCCGATTCGTGGTCGGGTGGCTGATCGTCGCCGCGCTCGTCGTGGCGTCCTCGCTGGCTCTCGGTGTCGTGACCGCTCTCTCGCTCGGCCTCGTCGGCTCGTTCATGTGGGCGGTCGTGGCGCATCTTCTCGTCATGTTCTGGGATCGCGCGGTCCGCGACACCGAGCGGCTCGCCGGCATCCAGCAAGCGGTCTCCGCCTGGCACGCCACGCAGCAGGTGCGGCAGCGCGAGCGACGGCTGCGCACCCAGTTCGCCCTCGCGGTCGCCGGTCCGGTGCTGAGCCGTACTGTCGCCTCGCACGGCGCGCTGAACGACGATGAGCGGCTCGAGGCCCGGCTGGCCGAAGGGCGGCTGCGCGACGAGCTCCGCGGGGCGAATCTCCTGAACGACGCCGTGCGGGACGCGATCGAGGACGCCCGCCGTCGAGGCGCGGTCGTGACCGTGTTCGACGAGGGCGGTCTGGACGACGTCGACGAGGAGCGGCGGGCGGCGATCCACGACGAGCTGGCGGGTGTCCTGCGCGGCGCCGAGGCCGATCGATGGATCATCCGCGCGTCTCGCGATCCGCAGGTCGCGGTGACCGTCGTCGGGCGCGGCCGGTCAGCCGACCCCGGCGACGACGATGACGTCGACGTGTGGCGCGAGATCAGACGCGAGAGCTGAGGCGTCGGGCAGTCCTGCCCTCGGCTCTGATCGGGGGAGAGGGATCAGAGTCGAGGACGTGAAGAGTGGGCGAGGGGCGGCGAATCCGCCAGCCCCTCGCCGGTGCGAGACAGTTACCCGAAAACTGCCCGCTGATGGCCGGTCTGCGTCTGTCTACCCTGGGACGGAGAGACCGGCCGAACGCGAAGCGTCTCCGTTAGTCTCGCGGATTAGTCCAGACGTTGTCTGTAGGTATTTTGGGGGACACGATCGCGGCGCCGATGCGAGAAGATGAGACATGGGAATGCGTCGCGGAACCAACCTCCCCCGGATGGGCGACTTCAATCAGTCCGTGATCCTCGAGGCGATCAGACGGTCCGCCGAGGGGCTCAGCCGGATCGAGCTGGTCGATGCCACCGGCCTGTCCGCGCAGACCGTGACGAACATCACGCGGCGGCTCCTCGACGAGGGCCTGATCGTCGAGGCCGGCCGGACGATCAACGGGCCGGGGAAGCCACGCGTCACGCTGCGCCTGATCCCGGAGAGCCGATTCTCGATCGGCGTGCACCTCGACCCCGCCGTCATCACCGTCGTGCTGCTGGACATGGCGGGCAGCGTCGTCCGTCGCCGTGCAGTCAAGACGAGCAAGCGCGAGCCGCAGCTGGTCGTCGAGACGATGGCGCACACGATCGATGCGCTGATCGATGAGGCCGGCATCGACCGCGCTCTGGTGGCGGGCGTGGGAGTCGCTGCGCCCGGTCCGCTGGACGCCGCACGGGGCACGGTCATCGACCCGCCCAAGCTCGACGGATGGCATCGGGTGCGTCTGCGCGCCGTCTTGGCCGAGGCCACCGGCTTCGACGTCACAGTGGAGAAGGACACCACGGCAGCCGCGGTCGGCGAGCTGTGGAAGGGCGAGGGCACCACGCAGGAATCCTTCCTGTTCCTGTACCTCGGTACCGGTCTCGGTGCGGCCCTGGTCCGCGAGGGCGACGCGATCCGGGGCGCCACGCACAACTTCGGCGAAGTCGGTCACATCATCGTGGATCCTCACGGCCCGGAGTGCGCCTGCGGGTCACGCGGATGCGTCGAGGTGGTCTGCACCCCGCAGGCGATCGTCGAGCGCGCCGAGCGGCACGGGGCGTTCGACAGAGAACGCGACGGCAACGGTGTCGACGAGGTCGAGGCGCGCTTCACGGAGCTGTGCGAGAGAGCGGATGCCGGAGACGATGTCGCGCTCGGAGTGCTCCGCGCTGCCGCGGCACACCTCGTCGAGCTCCTGTCGACGCTCACCAACGTGTTGGACGTCGACCGCGTGGTCCTCGGCGGACCGTTCTGGTCGCGTGTCTCGGCGCTCTACCTGGCCGAGATCCCTGAGCCTCTGAACCGGAAGAGCGCCACGAGCGCGGTGCACACGATCGCGGTGGACGGCACCGTCGTGGGCGATGACGTGGGGGCGGTCGGTGCCGCGTGCGTCGTGCTCGATTCGGTTCTCACGCCCCGGGCGTCGGACCTCTACCTCGACGACTGAATATCCGTTCACGATCGCGCCGTGATATATCGCGGCGAGCTTGACAGCTATTAGTCGAATCGATGTACTATCAGGAGGGATGCGCCGGACGGGGTGACGTCGGGACGTTCTCGTTCCGCGTCAATGGCGAAAGCCGCCTGCGTGGTCCGTGAGCTGGGGGGCTCACGGACCCGCGGGCAACTCGGCTCGGAGTCAGCCCGAGAAGCGTCCCCAGGGGATGTCCCGCCGCAGCGGGGTCCGTATCGGGCGCCGCGTGCGCATCCATGCGGAGACGCTCGGCTCGTCGACGACGGCATCCGCGGCCTCCTGCGCGTAGGCGTCGCTGACGACCGCGATCAGGGCCGCGAGCTCCTCCTCGGTGGCCGTGCCGCGCGTGATCTCGATCGTCGGCGGACGCTCCGCCGGCGACTCCTCGGATGCCGTGTGCGAGGTCACAGCGGGATGTTCCCGTGCTTCTTGGGGGGCAGCTCCGCGCGCTTGCCGCGCAGGGCGCGCAGGGCCTTGGCGATCGAGACGCGCGTGTTGGCGGGCTCGATGATGCCATCGATCTCGCCGCGCTCGGCTGCGAGGAACGGGGAGGTCACGCTGTACGTGTACTCGTTCGCGAGACGGGTGCGGACCGCGGCGACGTCTTCTCCGGCCTCCTCGGCCTTGCGGAGATCGTTGCGGTACAGGATGTTGACCGCGCCCTGGCCGCCCATGACGGCGATCTCCGCCGTCGGCCACGCGAGGTTCACGTCGGCGCCGAGCTGCTTGGAGCCCATCACGATGTACGCGCCGCCGTAGGCCTTGCGCAGGATGACGGTCACGAGGGGAACGGTCGCCTCGGCGTACGCGTAGATGAGCTTCGCGCCGCGGCGGATCACGCCTGTCCACTCCTGGTCGGTACCAGGCAGATAGCCCGGCACGTCGACGAGCGTCACGATCGGGATCGAGAACGCGTCGCAGAACCGGACGAAGCGGCTGGCCTTCTCGCCCGCCTCGATGTTGAGCGTGCCGGCCATCTGCGACGGCTGGTTGGCGATGATGCCGACCGAGCGGCCTTCGACGCGGCCGAAGCCGATCACGATGTTCGGGGCGAAGAGCGGCTGGACCTCGATGAAGTCACCCGCGTCGACCACGTGCTCGATCACCGTGTGGATGTCGTACGGCTGGTTGGGGGAGTCCGGGATGATCGTGTTCAGCGTGCGGTCGGAATCGGTGGTCTCCCACTCGAAGCCGGACTCGTAGCCGGGGATCTCCGCCATGTTGTTGTCGGGGAGAAAGCCGAGCAGCGTCCGCGCGTAGTCGATCGCGTCGTCCTCGTCCTGTGCCAGGTAGTGCGCGACGCCCGAGCGGGTGTTGTGGGTCAGCGCGCCGCCGAGCTCCTCCATGCCGACGTCCTCGCCCGTGACGGTCTTGATCACGTCGGGGCCCGTCACGAACATCTGGCTGGTCTTGTCGACCATGATGACGAAGTCGGTGAGGGCGGGTCCGTACACCGCGCCGCCCGCTGCCGGGCCCATGATGATCGAGATCTGCGGGATGACTCCGGAAGAGCGGGTGTTGAGGCGGAAGATCTCGCCGTACTTGCTGAGTGCGAGCACGCCCTCCTGGATGCGTGCGCCGCCGGAGTCGAGGATGCCGATGATCGGCATCCCGCCGGAGAGCGCGAACTCCATGATCTTGATGATCTTGTCGCCGGAGACCTCGCCGAGCGATCCGCCGAAGGTCGTGAAGTCCTGCGAGTACACCGCGACCGTGCGTCCGTGGATCGTGCCGACGCCCGTGACCACCGAGTCGCCGTACGGGCGGTTGCGGTCCATGCCGAAGGCGGTCGTGCGGTGGCGCACGTACTCGTCGAACTCGACGAAGCTGCCGGGGTCGACGAGCAGCTCGATGCGCTCGCGGGCGGTCATCTTGCCCTTGGCGTGCTGCTTCTCCTGCGCGACCCTCTCGGCGTCGACAACGGCTTCGTTGTAGCGAGCGCGGAGGTCTGCGATTCTGCCGGCGGTGGTCGAGAGTTCGGGCTTGTCCGTCACGGATTCCACCCTATCGTCGGGTCGACACGGTCCGTTGGATGCTCGCCACAACGAGCCGGAGGATCCTTTGGCGAGTGTCGCTCAGCGATCACCGGACGCGAGGGCGTCCGGCAGGTCGTGTCCGCCGGATCCGGGCTCCGTCCCCGGCGCCTCGATCTCCCCCTTGCTCCTGCGCCCGACCGAGCCGATCTTCCGACCGGCCCAGCCCACACCGCGAGCCGCCGTCCCGGCAGCCCCGGCGACGGCGCCGCCGACGAACTGAGCGCCGTGCAGCATCCGGAGCTCCAGCTTCTCCGCGCCGTCGACCGGTTCGAGCTCGACAGGCAGCGAGATCGGAGCCGCCCCGAATGCGCGGTGCGACGTGGTCAGCACGCGTCGACCGAGGATGTGATTGCCTGCACCTCCGATCACCGCGCCGACGCCGAACGGCATCGCCTTGCCGATGAAGGAGGCGCCGCCCTTGGCGGCGAACTGCTTGACGAACATGCTCTTGAGGCGGTCGACCAGAGGGCCCACCGCCGCGCGGGGGAGCGACTTCGTGACGAGCTCTCCCCAGTACGACGAGCGCGAGCCGCCCTTGCCGGTCGCCTGGCCTGCCAGCTGTCCGACGAGCGCGACACCCTCCTTGCCGAGCATCAGCGTCATGACGAGCGCGCGCGCACGATCGGGGTTCGAGACGGCGATGCCGTGCACCTCGGCGACCGACTGCGCGAACAGCGCCGTCGACTCGACGAAGCCCACGGTCTCGACGCCCGAGAGGGCGAGGGTGACTCCGGTCCCGATGCCCGGGACCACGGCTGTCGCGCCGACCGCAGCGCCGCCGGTCGTGACGGCGGCGAGGTACCGGCGCTCGAGGATGCGGATGATCTCCGCGGGCGTCGCGCGCGGATTGCGCAGACGGATGCTGCGGATGTGCGCGAGCACGAGAGGGCGCTGGATCGAGAGCACGCGGTCGAGTCCTCGGACCATCATCGGATGCTCCGTCGAGCCGACCGGCGGGACTCCCCGGTCCCACGGGGAGTCGTCGGGGAGGGAGTGGATCTTCTGCACCTTCGGGGCCATGGATCGATCCTAGGAACGGATGCCGCGAGAAAGCCGAAAGCCCGGCTCCCTTGACGGGGCCGGGCTTTCGTGCAGTGCGTGATCAGACGAAGAGGTTCGCCCGCTCGAGGTCCTCGGCGAAGTCGACCTCGACCGCGTAGAGGTCGGAGACGTCCATCGGCTCGAGCAGCAGACCGTCTTCGGCGATCGACAGCTCGAGGCCGCGCTCGAAGTAGTCCTGGTCCTCGACTCGCTGCAGCTGGCGCATGAACGCCTTCTTGTCTGCGGAGGAGATGTAGTTGATGCCCACGGCCTCGCCGAGACCGCCCTTGACGGTCTTGGACAGCTCCTTGATGAAGCCCTCGGCGGTGACGGTGTACTTCACCTCTTCGTCACTGACCTTGGAGGTGTTGACGGTGACGAACGACTGGTCGCGCTCGATGTAGGCCGCTGCGCGACCGAGGATCATCGGGTCGAAGACCACGTCGCCGTTCATCCACAGGACGCCGCCCTTGCCGGTGGCGCCGAGCGCGCGCAGCAGGCTCTTCGACGTGTTGGTCTCGTCGTAGCGCTCGTTGTGGACGTAGTTGACGTTCGGGAACGCCTCGATCACGGTCTCGGCGCGGTAGCCCACCACCGTGGTGATGCGTGCGTCGGAGCCGAAGGCGGCGCGGATGTTGTCGTGCTGCTGGCCCATGATCGTGCGGCCGTCGCTGAGCTCGGTGAGCGGCTTGGGCAGCGCGCGGCCGAGGCGTGAGCCCATGCCTGCGGCGAGAATGACGGTCTGAAGAGTCACGAGTGCTCCTAAAGGATCTGTGTTCACGATCGGTTCACCGATCAGACACTTCGTCGTGCCGGGCTTCATGCTAGCGATCCCGGCTGGGAAGCCCCGGGGCGAGAGCCCCCTGTTGCCATTTCGTGATCCAGTACACACCCAACACACAGATTCGTCCAGGGGTTGACTGCGGTGGCGGATTATTGCGGCGAGCAGAGGAAATCGCCAACCCGTTGATACCGTAGGACGGTGACTCCATCCCCCGACGACCGCCCCGAACAGGTGGCTGACGCCGCGCCCACGCCCGCGAAGAAGACGCCGGTGCGCAAGGCGCCGGTGAAGAAGGCGTCGGCTCCGCGTACGCCGTCGAAGGCAGCGGCCGAGAAGGCCGCCGCATCCTCCGACGTCGTCATCGAACCGTTGAGCAGAGCGGATGCCGGGGGAGCGATCGCCCTCCCGCGGACCAGCGCGCCGAGAAAGAGCGCCTCGACCGCGGCGAAGACGACGGCGGCGAAGACGACGGCCGTGAAGTCCACCGCGGCGAAGACGACGGCCGCGAAGTCCACCGCTGCGAAGTCAGCGGCGGCGAAGACTGCGGCAGCGAAGACCGCGGCAGCGAAGTCCACTGCCGCGAAGACGACTGCGGCGAAGACGACGACGGCGCGGACGACGGCGGCTCGCACGACCGCGGCCAAGACCGCCGCGGCGAAGGCCGCGGCCGAGAAGTCGGCGGCGGCGAAGACCACCGCACGGACGACAGCCGCCCGCACCGCATCCGCGAAGACGGCAGCGGCGAAGGCAGCCGCGGCCAAGACCGCCGCGGCCAAGGCCGAAGCCGCCAAGGCGGAGGCTGCGCGGGCCGAAGCAGACGAAGCGGCGGCAACAGCTTCGGACACCCTCGTCGAGACTCCCGCAGCGGTCGTCGAAGCGACGCCGGTCCTGGTCGAAGAGCCCACCGTGGTCGCAGAACCCGTCGTGGTCGAGGAACTCGTCGTGGTCGAAGAGCCCATCGTCGAAGAACCCGTCGCCGAGGAGCCCGCCGTCGCCGAGGAGCCCGCCGCTGCCGCGGAGCCCGCCGCTGCCGCGGAGCCCGCCGTCGTCGAGGACCCCGTGGCTGTCGAACCGACGGTCGCGGATGCCGAGCTGGCCGTCGCCGAGCCGGACGCGATCATCGACGCGGCGCCGGAAGCCGCCGCGACGCCGGATGCCGAAGCTCCGGCAGCCGCGGCATCCGACCCTTCTGATGTCGAGCCTGTCGAGGAGGAGCTTCCGGTGGCGGACATCCCCGCAGAGCCCGCCGTCGAGGCGATCCGCATCCGCGGTCTCGTGAAGAACTTCGGCGACCACACCGCCGTCAACGGCATCGACCTCACGGTGCCCGCCGGCTCCTTCTACGGGATCGTCGGACCCAACGGCGCCGGTAAGACGACGACACTGTCGATCGTCGCGGGGCTCCTGCGGTCCGACGCCGGCAGCGTCGTCATCTGCGGTGTCGACCAGGCGGCGAAGCCGCTCGCGGCGAAGCGGATGATGGGCGTCCTGCCCGACCGGCTGCGCACGTTCGACCGGCTCACCGGCCGCCAGCTGCTCTTCTACTACGGTCTGCTGCGCGGTCTCGCGTCCAACGTGATCGAGAAGCGCGTCGGCGACCTCGCCAGGGCGTTCGACCTGGGCGATGCCCTCAACCGCGTGGTGTCCGACTACTCCGCCGGCATGACGAAGAAGATCATGCTCGCGGGAGCCATGATCCACTCGCCGCGAGTCCTCGTGCTCGACGAGCCCTTCGAGGCCGTCGACCCCGTCTCGTCCGCGGTGATCCTCGACATCCTGCGCGCCTACGTCGCGCACGGAGGAACGGTCATCCTCTCCAGCCACGGCATGGACCTGGTCGAGCGCGTGTGCTCTCGTGTCGCGATCATCGTCGGCGGTGACGTCCTCGCCGAGGGGACCATCGACGAGGTGCGCGCGGGTCAGACCCTCGAAGCGCGTTTCGTCGAGCTGTCCGGTGGCATCGGTGAGGTGGAGGGGCTCGAGTGGCTGCACACGTTCTCCGACTGAGAGCGGCGCTCCTGATCGGATCGCTGCGCGACGAACGTCGGGTGCGGACGCTGGGCATGCTCGCCGTGGTCGTCGCGCTCACGATCGTGGTGTGCGCCGCTGTGCTGAGCCTCGACGACGCGCCTCTGGCCGTCGCACGAACCGTGGTGGTGCTCGGCACCACCGCCCTGTTCCTCGGCTTCCTGCTCGGCCCGATCCTCGTCGGCGCCGTCGACCAGCTCGACCCCCGGCGGTTCGCCGTCTTCGGTGTGGATGAGCGGCAGATGCCGTGGATCCTCGCGCTCGCCTCTTTCGTCAGCGTGCCGAGCCTCGCGCTCGTGGCCGTGAACCTCAGCGTCTGCATCGTCGCGATCCGTCTCGGTGCTCCGTGGTTCGGCGCGGTGCTGATGAGCGTCCTGGGCACTCTGAGCACCGTGCTCGCGGCTCGCATCGGCATGGCGATCAACGCCCTCGTGCTGCCGGAGCGACGCTCGCGGGAGCTCACGGCTCTGTTCGCCCTGGCCGTGATCGTCGTGGCCTTCCCCGTGGCGGTCTTCCTCGCCTCTCTCAAGTGGGACGGGCGGGTGCCCGTACCGGTGGCGTCGCTCACCGACACGGTCGGCTTCACGCCCGTCGCCGCGGCATCCCGCTTCCTGTTCGCGATCGCGACGGACGACGCGTCCGCATCCTGGTTCAGCGGGATCGTCGCCGTGGTGACGGCCGCCGTGCTCTGGGGGCTGTGGACCTGGCTCGTCCGGCGACTCCTCACGACGACCGAGCGTCCCGTCGCCTCGCGCGAACGGAGCGGCCTCGGCTGGTTCGGGCTGCTGCCGTCCAACGCGTTCGGGGCGATCGCCTCCCGCAGCCTCGTGTACTGGCTGCGCGACCGCCGCTACATCATGAACCTCATCGTCGTTCCGGTCGCCGGCGCGCTCACCGTGCTGCCGCTGCTGGTGGCCGGGGTCCCGCTGGAGATCGCGGCTCTCGTGCCGGTGCCGGTCATGGCGCTGTTCTTCGGGTGGCTCCCGCACAACGACGTCGCCTACGACTCCACCGCGCTGTGGACCCATGTGGCCAGCGGCGTGCGCGGCGTGCCCGACCGTCTCGGCCGTCTCATCCCCGTCGTGCTCGTCGCGGTGCCCGTCCTCGCGATCTCGGTACCGCTCACGCTCCTCTGGATCGACGACTGGCGACTGCTGCTCCCGCTCACCGGTCTGGGCGCGAGCCTGCTGCTGTCGGCGCTCGGCCTGTCGAGCATCGTCTCGGTGATCGCCCCCTACGCCGTCTCGCGCCCGGGTGACAGCCCGTTCCAGCAGCCGCAGCGGCCCACGTCGCGCGGCGCCTACGGTCCGGCAGCCGCGTTCCTCGGCGCGATCGTGCTCTCCGTGCCGACCGGTTGGCTGTTCGCACTGACCATGATCGAAGGCTCGCAGTTCGCGCCCGCCACCTTCTGGACGGGCCTCGCAACGGGCATCGTGGTGCTGGTCGGCGGTGTTCTCCTCGGGGGTCGCGTCTTCGAGCGCGAGGGTGAGCGGCTGATGGAGTTCGTCGAGACCGCATGACCGCCGCCCGCCGGGGCTCCTGCGCCAGTAGAATCTCGACATGAGTACTCCGCTGGACAGCCCCGATCAGGGCGGCGTGGCAACGCTTGATCGCGAACTGGAAGAGCTCCTTCGGGAGGAGAACCTCGAACCGGGCGACCACGAGCGCTTCTCGCATTACGTGAAGAAGGACAAGATCCTCGAGTCCGCGATCACCGGCAAGCCGGTGCGCGCGCTGTGCGGCAAGAAGTGGACCCCGGGTCGCGACCCGGAGAAGTTCCCGATCTGCCCCACCTGCAAGGAGATCTACGAGTCGATGGTCGGCTGACCTCGTCGTCAGCCGCGTCGGCGCTCAGACCGCGTCGACGAACTCCGTCGGGATCGCCGGATCGGACTTGCTGAGAGCAAGGGCTCGCACGGGCAGTTCTTCGCGCACCCGCAGGTGATGCGCCCGGGCGGACGCTGTGCCTGCCGGCCCCTCGAAGGACGAGTCGATCTCGCCGGCCTCGACGAACGTCGTCTGCAGTGCGCGCCCGTCGGGGTGCTCTGACGGCGTGTCCAGATTCTCGAATCCATCGGACACGACGACCGTCTCGGTCTGCGCGACGCCGTCGACCAGTGTGCGGAAGGCCGCCTTGCGGCCCCCGTGGGAGGCCTTGTCCGTCGACGCCTTCGCGACGCCGATCCAGGCGCCCTGCGGATCCTGCCGGGCCACGAGCTTGTAGACCATGCTCGCGGTCGGATATCCGGATCCGGTCACGACGGATGTGCCGACTCCGTATGCGTCGACGGGGGAGGCGGCGAGAGCGGCGATCGCGTACTCGTCGAGGTCGCTGGTCACCGTGATGCGGGTGCCGGTCGCGCCGAGCTCGTCGAGCTGCGCCCGCACCTCCGCCGCGACGATCGGCAGGTCGCCCGAGTCGATGCGCACGCCGCCTAGTGCGGTGCCGGCGATCCGCACGGCCGTCTCGACGCCCGTGCGGATGTCGTACGTGTCCACGAGCAGGGTCGTCCCCGTGCCCAGGCTCTCGATCTGCGAGCGGAAGGCGTCCTCCTCCGTGTCGTGCAGCAGCGTCCACGAGTGCGCTGCCGTGCCCATGGTGGGGATGCCCCACCGGCGCCCTGCCTCGAGGTTGCTCGTGGCGCCGAAGCCCGCGATGTACGCCGCACGGGCTGCGGCGACGGCGGACTGCTCGGCCGCGCGACGCGAGCCCATCTCGGCGAGGGGGCGCTCGCCCGCGGCGATGCTCATGCGCGAGGCGGCCGTCGCGACCGCGGAGTCGTGGTTGAGGACGCTCAGGGCGAGGGTCTCGAGCACGACGGCGTCGGCGAAGGTGCCCTCGACCGTGAGGATCGGCGAGCCCGGGAAGTACAGCTCGCCCTCGCGGTATCCGCGGATCGACCCCGTGAAGCGGTAGTTCTCGAGGTAGGCCAGCGATTCGGCATCCACCACGTCGTTGTCACGCAGGAACCGCAGCTCGTCCTCGCCGAAGCGGAAGTCCCGGAGGAGCCCGAGGAGCCTCCCGGTGCCGGCCACGACGCCGAAGCGGCGTCCGCCGGACAGGCGCCGCGAGAACAGCTCGAACACGCTGGGACGGGACGCCGTCCCGTCGCGGAGTGCGGCCGCGAGCATGGTGAGCTCGTAACGATCGGTCAGGAGCGCCGTGGACGTCGTCATGCGCTCAGCTTAGTGAGGGCGCCTGTCGCTGGGCCGCCGACGGGTAGGCTGGGGAGTCATGAACGACGCGCCGATCGGAATCTTCGACTCCGGTGTCGGCGGGCTCACGGTGGCACGTGCCATCCGCGCCCAGCTGCCCCGGGAATCGTTCGTCTACATCGGCGACACGGCGCACTCGCCGTACGGTCCGAAGCCGATCGCCGACGTGCGCCGGTACTCGCTCGAGGTGCTCGACACTCTGGTCGATCAGGGCGTCAAGATGCTCGTGATCGCGTGCAACACGGCATCCGCCGCGATGCTGCGCGATGCGCGCGAGCGCTACGACATCCCGGTCGTCGAGGTCATCGGTCCGGCGGTGCGCCGGGCCGTGTCGACCACCCGCAACGGGCGGGTCGGCGTGATCGGGACGGTCGGGACGATCGGATCCCGGGCGTACCAGGACATGCTCGAGGTCAACGAGCGACTCGAGGTCTTCACGGCCGCCTGCCCGCGCTTCGTCGAGTTCGTCGAGGGAGGCATCACGGGCACGCCCGAGGTCCTCGCGACGGCCGAGGAGTACCTGGCCCCGCTGCGTGAGGCCGATGTCGACACGCTCGTCCTCGGATGCACGCACTACCCGTTCCTGCGGGGCGCGATCAGCTACGTCATGGGGGAGGGCGTGACCCTCGTCTCGAGCGACGACGAGACCGCGGGCGATGTCTACCGCCAGCTCGTGCGCGGAGACCTCCTGGCGTCGCCGGACGCGACCGCGACCTACGTGTACGAGGCCACAGGCGACTCCACGACCGAGTTCACGGCTCTCGCGAACCGGTTGATGGGCCGTGAGGTCCGCGACGTGCAGCTCGTGCAGACCGGCGTCATCCAGCTCCCCGAGCCGTTCCTCGGCTCGTCCTCCACCGACTGACCCGCGTCATCCACCCAGCGAAGGAACCCCATGTCCAGCATCGTCCGCGCCGACGGCCGTTCCACTGATCAGCTCCGCGAGATCACGATCGAGCGCGGCTGGAGCAGCCACGCCGAGGGTTCTGCGCTCATAAGCTTCGGAGGCACGAAGGTCCTGTGCACCGCGTCCTTCACGAACGGTGTGCCGCGCTGGCTCACCGGCAAGGGCAAGGGGTGGGTGACCGCGGAGTACTCGATGCTGCCCCGCGCCACGAACAGCCGCAACGACCGTGAGAGCGTCAAGGGCCGCATCGGCGGACGCACCCATGAGATCTCCCGCCTCATCGGTCGCGCGCTCCGCGCTGTGGTCGACACCAAGGCGCTGGGTGAGAACACGATCGTGATCGACTGCGATGTCCTGCAGGCCGACGGCGGCACGCGTACCGCGGCGATCACGGGTGCGTATGTCGCGCTCGCGGACGCGATCGAGTGGGGTCGCGAGAAGAAGTTCATCGGCCGCAACTCCACGCCGCTCATCGACTCGGTCGCCGCCGTCTCGGTCGGCATCATCGACGGCGAGCCGATGCTCGACCTCGCGTACGTCGAGGACGTCCGTGCCGAGACCGACATGAACATCGTCGTCACCGGTCGCGGCCTGTTCGTCGAGGTGCAGGGCACCGCCGAGGGCGCGCCCTTCGACAAGCGCGAGCTCGATGCCCTGCTCGACCTCGGCGTCGCGGGCTGCGCCGACCTCAAGGCCGAGCAGCTGAAGGCTCTCGCGGGCTGATGGAGGTCGTCCTCGCCACCCACAACCCGCATAAGGTCGCGGAGTTCCGGCAGATCGTCCAGGCGACCCGTCCCGACCTCGAGGTCGTCGGCTACGACGGACCGGAGCCGATCGAGGACGGCGTCACGTTCGCGGAGAACGCCCTCATCAAGGCGCGCGCGGCGTCGGCGCACACCGGACTCCCGGCGCTGGCGGACGACTCCGGCATCTGCGTCGACGTGCTCGGCGGATCGCCCGGCGTCTTCTCGGCGTACTGGGCGGGGCAGAAGAAGGATGCCGCGGCCAACCTCGAGCTCCTCCTCGACCAGCTGCACGACATCGCCGACCCGCACCGTTCCGCGCACTTCACGTCGACCATCGCGCTCGTCGTGCCCGGGGGCGCCGAGCATGTCGTCGTCGGTGAATGGCCGGGGCGTCTCGCACGGGCGGCGTCGGGTGGAGGCGGATTCGGATACGACCCCATCTTCATCCCCGACGGTCAGCCCGAGGGGGCGGAGCGCACGGTCGGCGATTTCAGCGACACGGAGAAGCAGTCGCAGTCGCATCGGGCGCGGGCCTTCACGGCGCTCATCCCTCTGCTCGCCGGTCTCTGAGACTGTCGAATATAACCACTACTCTTGACGTAGTTCAGGTGTAGTGGTTACGGTCGAGGCATGAGAGAGCTGATCTACTACGTCGGCGTCACGCTCGACGGTTTCATCGCCGGTCCCGACGACGAGGTCGACTTCTTCCCGATCACCGAAGCCTTCGCCGAGACGCTCGGCGGTGAGCTGGCCGACTTCCAGCCGGCGCACGTCCGCGCGGCACGCGGCGGTGTCGATGAACCACTCACGATGATCGACACCGTGCTGATGGGGCGTCGCACCTACGAGCCGGCGCTCAGCGCCGGCATCCTGGACCCGTATTCGCATCTGCGAACGCTCGTCTTCAGCCGGTCGCTGCCGGATGCCGGCGACCCGGCGATCGAGATCGTTCGCGGAGACGCCGTCAGCCGCGTGCGGGCGCTAAAGGCCGAGCCGGGCCTCGGGATCTACCTCGCCGGGGGAGCCGAGCTCGCGGGCGAGCTTCTCGACGAGATCGACCGACTGATCGTGAAGAAGTACCCCGTGATCGCCGGGAGCGGCATCCCGCTGGTCCGGCACGGATTCACGCCCACGTCATTCGCACTCGAGCGGGCGCGCACGTTCGACAACGGCTGCGTCGTGCTCGACCTCGTCCGGATCCGCTGAACCGGGCGGGGACTGCTGAGAATCATCACCATTCCCGACACGGGCGCGGATTCCGCTGATTATCTAGAAAATGGGGTGGCTTCCCTGCCCCACAGGCTACCCCGTGCCCAGAGGATTGGGCGCAGGATGGGCACGCGCCCGCTACGACCTCCTGAGCGAGCCACAGCTAAGGCACAGCCAGAGGGGCTGGCGGACGGTCCTCATGAGGCTCATGGGCATGAGACAGCGCCGACACAAGGATCTCGCGTCGGTGTCAGCGGCGGCTGGAATGTCGTCGTCAGGTAACGGGTCCATGGCCGGGAACCATAGTCACCGGGCTACCCTGTACAGACTTTTCCACAAGCTTTCCAATGCTTAATGCTGGGAGTTAGCTGGGAAGATGTAGGCGCATCGATGCACTGCATGTTGTGCATATGTACCCAATGCGACCCATAGCGACCGATAGCGACCGATAGCGGAGGTCTGAGTAACGGGTCTACGGATGTTTCACACCGTGACGAACTCCAGGATGTGTCGTGCCCGGCGGTAGACTCGTGAGTACCAAGTGACTCCTTCCTCCACATGGCGGTCGGAATGACTAGGGCAGAGAAAAACCCCCCGAGCCTAACGAACTCGTGATGGGGGGTCTTCTCTTCAACGATCCGCTCAAAGACGCGCGGGTCTGGCTCCTCGGTTGGGGCCATCCGGAGCTGGAACTCTGGGTGGCCCTGAGAGCCTGTAAAGACAGTTTAGCGCCTTACTACCCTGGTTATACACCATGGTGCAGACACCGCTCGTGAATCGGCCCGTGACGTATTACGGCTTCTGCGTCGGTACGACCTTCCCGCAGTCCGGGCAGTGAGTCAGGGACGTTGAATCCCCGAAGCTCAGCCGAGCGCTGAAGACGTGACCGGCGGGGACGCACTGAAGGATGATTGCCATTTGAAGCCTTTCGATAGGTTGAGTGCTTATACATCAATCCTACCATGGTGTCAAATGGGTCTTTTTGGGCGTGTCGCCCCTAGAGGTTCTGAAGCACTCGGTACAGGGTGGCAGGGCTGATCCCAACCATGTCCGCGATGTCGGCGCGGGTGTGGTCCCCAGATGCCGCCAATTTCTTGATCCGTGCGAGTTTCTTGGGGTCTACCACTGAGGGGCGACCTCCAACCTTCCCCCTAGCCTTTGCGGCTTCGAGTCCTGCGCGGGTGCGCTCAGCGATAGTGTCGCGCTCCAACTGTGCGAACGCGGCCATGATCGTCAGCAACGCCTCTCCCATCGGGCCAGAGGTATCAATACGCTCGGTCAGGCTATGGAAGGTCGCGCCCTTGCTTGTGATCGCTTTGACGGCTTCGAGGACGTTCATGGTGTTGCGTCCGATCCTGTCGAATTTCCAGACGACTACCTCATCACCCTCTTCGAGCCGATCAATCAGCTTGTCCCACTCCGGCCTAGACGCGAGGGTGCCGCTCACGCCTTCGTCGGTATAGACCCTCTTGATTCCCTCCACCTTGGCCAGGGCCACAGTCTGAAGGTGAGCCGACTGGTCCCGCGTCGAGGTTCGGGCGTATCCGTAGCGTGTCATGTATCAATACTCTCAAAACCCATCTGTCTTAACAAGAGGTTGTGCGAGATAGTTTTGAGAGGATCATCTGATCCCGATCCTGCTTCTGAAGGCACTCTCACCCGTCCATCGTTTCTGAGAGAGAACGTGCAGGGCATGAGACAGCCCCGCCGTCACGATCCGATCAGACATGAGGCGGGGCTGTGGAGGTACCCGACCATAGGCGGGCGAGAGGGGTCTACCAGGCCCTCTCTCTGATCTGCGCGGCCCCTACAAAAGAAACGCGCAGAAGCCATTTTCTAGTTTCGATCCTCGGCGGCGAGCTTGGTCAGCCGGTCAACCTCGGCACGCTCGGCGGGGGTCAGCGCAGAGGACTCGCCACGGAGCAGACGATCAACCTCGGCACCCCCGGCGAGCATCTTCTGCACGTCCTGCTCTGTCCAAGTGTCAAAGTCTGCCTTCTCGGCCTTTGCCGCCTTCTCCTGCTCACGTAGGAGCGCCATCAGCACATTGATGTCAGTCATGCTTTTCTTCCAAATCCTGCGAGAGTTCGCACTGTCGTATCAAGGTCGTCAACCTCGGCCTCGGTCAACTGAATCTCGCCCTTGTAGTAGGCGAGAAGGGCATCGAGACACGCTTGGAAGGCGTCGTCCGTCACGGTCATCGGTAGTCGGCGTTCAGGTCGCGGAGCACGTTGCCGTGGTCTCGCCAGACGGCCTGGATAGCGGCCTTGCGCTCGGCTGGGTCGCTCGTCTTCCTCGCGTACTCCAGCTTCGCGAACGCGGCCTTGAAATTCTGGTAATCATCGTCCTCACCGATCACCATGTCATCGGGAGCGGGGCCAACACCAAAGCGTTGCATACCCCATCTGGCTACCTGCTCAGCCTCGGTAAGGTCCAGGAACGAGTTTCCAAGTCGGTCCTTCGTAAGCTCGTAAGTCTCCGGGCTTACCGTGAACGTCTCTCCACGAGAGAGCACCTTTCCGGCGATGGCGTCACCGGCAGGTGAGAACGCGGGCAATGTTAGCCCGGTCGCGCGGCAATGGTAGGTCTTATCGGTCATCGTTCTACTCCTAGGTACTTGGCGAGCGTCCGGGCGAACGCTTCTAGTTCGGGAATGCTGTCCACGGCATCGAGGAGAGCTAGACCGGCCTGATGATCGCGGCGAATCATCACCTTGACGGCCTCTGCCAGTCCTTCCGCCTCGGCCATGTAGTCCGCGATGGAGGTATCTGAAATCCCAAGCTCTGACATGAGCTTCGTCAGGACATCCGACTCAGCGCGGATCATGCGGCTTTGGTGGACCGGTGAGCCTGTGGCCTTCGCCTGACGGCGCGCATCGCGAGCGTGGTCGGCGGCTTCCACGAGTCGGGAAACGATGTTGGCCGTCGTCGGCTCCCCATCGAGTACGCGGGCTAGCTCGCCCTTTCTGGCAATTGCGTATCTTCCGACGCTTGAGGTTGCGAGCGACATCTCACTGGCGATGGTCGAATAGGGTACGCCGTCATCCAGCATTGTGTTAATGCGCGTGACCTGCGGGTGTAGTGCCACGGTGCTTTGTCGTGTCATATGCGAACTCCCTAGTAATTCTGCGGGAGAGTAGAGAACCTAATCTTTTCGGAACTACCCTGGCGAACTGATTGCGACAATTCCAAAGTAGCTACGCTCTGCTCTCCCTATGTACTACTATCGCTCGATGGCTTCCCAGAATGCGAGTCTCATCCCGATTGATTTCGGGATGGTCCAAGACATCATCTAGAAATTCGCAATGCATTCTGTGAGCCTGGAAATAGGTCGAGGCATCCGAGTGCCAGGAATGGGGAGAAAGGCGCTCTACGAGGCTTCTGTGGCTTCCTGGAGGCGTTAAGCCCTGTCTTCACCCAAACCGCTGAGTTGGTAGAAGCGAGCCATAGCTTCGTCAGGCTTGCCTTCTGATTCTTCGATCCCAGCCAGAAGCTCATCCAGGTTTACTTCTTCATCCACGGAAGCTGGAGCCGAAGGCTCGTCAACCAGGATTGGAGTTTCTGAACCAACTTCGGCCAGAATCTCGTCGTACATTTCATCCAATGAATCCGCCTCGGAGCGAGCCGAAGGCTGAGCGACGAGAGGCGGGGGTGAGGGAGCGTCAGCGACTGAGTGGTTACTAGGATTCATGGAATTCCTATTGTCTTCTCCAGTGGTGTTACCCGGTTCTCCAGTGGTGTTGCCCGGTTCTCCAGTGGTGTTACCCGGTTCTCCAGTGGTGTTACTGGCCTTCCGCCAGTCCTTCGCGTCTCGTTTGGCGAGCACCTTCTCCACGGCGTGCGAGCGACGAAATCGAAAGACTTCGGAGGGCTTGCCGCCGTTGTCGCCCTGGTGGGTGCCGGTGACCTCGATGGCCCCACTCTGCATGAGGACTTCGATCACCTTCGTGATGGTGTCGTTGTGCGCGCCGGTCTGGTTATGCAAGAGCTTCTTGCTCGGGTTTACCCTGGTGCCGGTTGCGTAGTCCCCATACATGGACAGCGCGAGAGCAACGGCGACGAATGATGTGCGCGCTAGCTTTGCGTCCTTGAGTGCGGCCTCAGGGAAGTGCAGAACGAACCACCGGAAATCCGCGTGGTTGAGCATCCTAGGGTCAGTTTGTGTCTGGGTACGCTTCTGTACCATTTTCTAGTTTCCATCATCTCTTTCTCCCTTGTCGGAGGGAGCGTGAGCCAGCCGCGCGGAGAAGATGGAAAACGCTGACCGGCTGGCTCACTCTCATGACACGGTTTCCGACATCCGCAGACGTATTATGTATACGCCTATCTACTACAATCGCTCAAAGCGCGATTGCCTCAATTTGCTCCACGCTTTTTCTCGGCTCGTTTCTTCCGGGCATGTGCATTCACTGCATCCCTACACAATTGACACCGGCACCCGCGTGCATAATTAGTCGTGCTTCCGTGGGGTGCTGGTTCGCCGTTCGCGCGTCGAGTTCGGCCGATTCCTCTCCTGCTCTTCGCCTTCCATTCGCGACAGTCGTCACACCTGCACCCTGATCGGTATGCGGAGGACGTAGCGTGCGTGATCGGATCAGCCTTGGGTGCCGGTGGAGTCTTCTCCACCTTCTCGGAGCCGTGATGACGCACCGGGCCATTCATCGGACGACGTTCTCGTGCCTGCGCTTTCGTGGCCGTCTTCGTCGGCTCGACATACCTCACGGTCACCGGCCTGTGCGCCGGGGTGGCGCTGTCGTCGCGCTCGATACGCTCTCCACGCCTGGAGGGCTTCTGAGGGGCCTCTGAGGGCTTAGCGGGTTGATCCTGCGCCCACCGAGCGCGGGCCTGAAGTTCGGCCATAAGATCGGCCTCTAGGTTCTGGCGTACCCTGCGCTCTTCGGCGCGCGCTTCGAGGACGATTTGGGCGCGGTCGGCGTCCGTCCGGGCGTTGGCGGCGAGCGCACAGAGGTACCCGCGACGGCCCGCCGGGAGGTCAGTCAGGGATCGGAGGGCGTCGAGGGCTTCTGTGGTCTGCATGCACTTATATATCGCGCAAAACGGCAGAGCCTATTGGGGTGCATCGTGCGACATCGAGATATACGTGAGGCCTAGATGTTGGTTCGTCTGTCCAGGGGATTGGGCAATGTCGCTGTCATGAGTTCGTCGCGCTCGCTGTCACTGTGCTGATACTGCATCGCCACTACGTCGGACTTGTGCCCGCCTCTCGCCTTGATGTCGGCAAGCGTGACTCCAGGCTGACGCCCATACGCAGTCAGGCTCACGTGACGGAGGTCGTGAAGGTGCATGTTCTCCAGCCCCACCTTCGTACGCAGCGTGCGGAACATCCTCTCCGCCCCATCCACGGACAGGCGACCACCGCGCTGATTCTTGAAGATCGGCCCTTCCGCGACACCGCTAGCCGCCTGGAGTGAATACAGCCTTTCGAGTTCGTCCATCACCCAGGACGGGAGCGCCAGATGCCGCGTGTCATTCTCACCGGACTTGGTGCCGTCCTGGAGGCCGCGAGGGGTCCAGTGACGCATGACGCTTGCCTTCGCGTCGAAGAAAGACACGTGATTCCAGTCCATCGCGACGGCCTCACCGATCCGCATCCCGGTGCCGCCCAGGAACGTCAGCAACGCACGGTTCTGAATGTCCTCGGTCGCAAAGTACAGGGCCGCAATGTCAGCCTCTGTGAAGGTTGGACGCGCCTTGGATACCCGCTTGGTTGCCTTGGGTACTCGGCACGGGTTCCGTGTGATCAGTTCGTCATCGACGGCCAGTTCCAGGACCGTACGCAGAAGCTGATAGGTGTCCCGCCTCTGACTAGGAGCGTCTGAGTAGCTGTTCCACCAGTTGCGGACCATGACCGGCGTGATGTCTTCGACGTTGAGATGACCGAACGTCTGGTTGAGGATGCGGAGTCGGCCTTGGTACTTGTAGTAGCTCATCGGTGCCAGGCCGTCTGGCTCACCCGGGCGACGGGTCCACAGGTACCCCTCCGCGTACGTTGCGAAGTTGGTTGATGCTGTCTCTTCGGGGGAGTCCTTCCTGGACTTCAGTTCGGCCAGCAACTCGGACTGCGCGTTCTGCGCCTTCCGCTTGCTGGCATGCACTCCCGCGCTGTAACGCTTGCCGTCCGGGCCAGTGACTCGACCCTGCCACTTGCCGGATTTCAACTGTCGTGGTTGTTCCATGTGCTCTCTCCTTTTCACATCTGTACGTGTGAGGGAGCCATTTCTAAACTTCAGGTCGGGGGCAACTTTGGGCACACGTGCCCATGACGCCCGCCTACGCCTACTGCCGCTTGGTGAGACTGGTTGTCATCACCATTCCCGAGTTCTCGGATCCGGGCCGGTGGCGCCCTCCCGCCGTCTAGCCTGGGGGCATGCACGATCACGCGCCCGCTGCCGGTGGGATCCGCTCCGCGAGCCATCGCCGGCTCTTGGCGATCTCGCTGACCCTCACGGCGAGCGTCATGCTCGTGCAGATCGTGGGCGCCGTGCTCACCGGGTCACTCGCGCTGCTGGCAGACGCTGCGCATATGTTCACGGACGCCTCGGCGCTCGTGATCGCGCTGATCGCGGCGGCCGTCGCCGCACGACCGGCGGATGACCGCCGCACCTTCGGATATCAGCGAGCAGAGGTCTTCGGCGCGCTGATCAACGCGATCATCCTCATCGTGCTCTCGGGCTGGGTGGGCGTCGAAGCCGTGGGGCGTCTGGTGAACCCCGGCGACACCGAGGTGGCCGGCGGGCTCATGCTCATCGTCGCCGCGATCGGACTCGTGGCCAACGCGATCTCGATGTGGCTGCTGAGCCGCGCGCAGCGATCCAGCATCAATGTGCGCGGCGCCTACCTCGAGGTCATGGGTGACCTCATCGGGTCCGCCATGGTCATCGTGGCCGCCATCGTGATCGTGACGACGGGCTGGATGCCGGCGGACGCCATCGCCTCCCTCGCCATCGCCATCATGATCATCCCGCGCGCGATCGCCCTTCTGCGCGAGGTCTTCTCGGTCCTGTCGGAGTCCGCACCGAAGAACACCGCCGTCGGCGACATCCGCGAGCATCTGCTGGGCTATGAGGGCGTCGTGGGCGTCCACGACGTGCACGTCTGGCAGCTCACCCGCGGCGCCCCGGTCTTCACGGCGCACGTCAGCGTGGAGCCTGCGCTCTTCACAGACGGTCGCTCCGCGCGGCTGCTCAGCGAGATGCAGTCATGCCTGGCGGAGCACTTCGACGTCGCGCACTCGACGTTCCAGATCGAGCCGGCCGAGCAGTCGGACTGCGAACCGCACCACGCCTGACCGTCAGCTCTCGACGACGACCTCATCCGGCGTCTTGTCCGGCCGCAGCCCGCGCCAGCGCGCATGCCGCAGCACGCCGTCGGGCGTCCAGTTCGCGAACTCGACCTCCCCGACCAGCTCCGGGCGTACCCACAGCGCGTCGGAGGCGTCGGGCGCGGGGACGCCGCGGAGCGGCGCCTTCGCCACGCGCAGCGGCTCGAGTTGCGCGAGCAGGTCGCGCAGCATCCGCTCGGAGAATCCCGACCCCACGCGCCCGACGTAACGGAGCTCGCGCGTGCCGTCTGCCGTTTCGGGCACGGCGAGGAGCAGCGACCCGAACGTCCCCTCGCGGTCACCCTTACCCGGACGGATGCCGACGATCACCGCCTCCTGCATGCGGGTGTGCTTGAGCTTGAGCCAGGCGGGGGAGCGCTGGCCCGGCCGGTAGCGGGATGCCGGGTCCTTCACGACCACGCCCTCGAGGCCGAACTCGTCGCTCGCAGCCAGCGCGGCGTCGACATCGTCGAACACGGGCGGCACCTGCATCGGGGCGTCGAGGCCGGAGACGACATCTTCGAGGAGGGTCCGGCGCTGCGACAGGGGGAGGGACGTGAGATCGTGCCCGTTCAGGCGCAGCAGATCGAAGACGAGGTACACGACCGGGGTGCGGACGACCTCTCGCTCGATCTCCCGAGGGCGCGTGAGGTGCATGCGGTTCTGGAGCATCGAGAAGCTCGGGCGATTGTGGGCGTCGAACGCGACGATCTCGCCGTCGACGATCGCGTCGTCGACGGGCAGGAATGGAGCGCCGTCGGCGGTGAGCTCGGGATAGCGGGCGGTGATGTCGGTGCCGCTGCGGGCATGGAGGAGCATCCGTCCGTCGGCCCAGGTCCCCACGGCGCGGATACCGTCCCACTTCACCTCCACCCACGAAGGGTCGCTGAGGTTCCGCGCGATCGCGGGGATGCCGTTCTCGGCGAGCATCGGAGCGACGGATGCCGGAACGACCGGCCCTCCCGCGGCGCTGGCGATGCGCGGGCGGTGGCGCTTCGCGGGTGCGGCCGGTTCTTCGGCGTTCGTCGAGGCGGGTGCGGGTGCCGGCGCCGGTGCCGGTGGCGAGACCCGTCCGGTGCGCAGCGGTGCGAGCGGATCCAGCCCGCTCGTCGCCCGCTCGAGGACCTCGTCGAACTCCAGATGGCGCAGGTCGGGGTCGTCGAGCTCCTCCCACGTGCGGGGTGCGGCCGCCCAGGGGCGGGACCGTCCGCGCAAGGAGTAGGGGGAGATCGTGGTCTTCTTGCCGTTGTTCTGACTCCAGTCGAGGAAGACCTTGCCGCCGCGCACGGCCTTCGCCATGCTGCTTGTCGCGGTGTCGGGATGCTCGTTCTCGATCAGGCGGGCGAGCTCCTTCACGACGGCGGAGATCTCGTCGCTGGTCTGCTGACCTGGGAGGGCCGCATACAGGTGGATGCCCTTGCTGCCGCTCGTGACGGGCACCGGGTCCAGGCCGATCCCCGTGAGCAGCTCGCGAGCGAGCCGGGCGACCTCGGCGCACTGCACGAGACCGACACCGGGGCCGGGATCGAGGTCGAGCACGAGGCGGTCGGGCTTCCCCGGCAGACCGTCGGGGGTGAACCGCCACTGCGGCACATGCAGCTCGATCGCCGCGACCTGTGCGAGCCACACGAGCGTCGGCACGTCCTCGACGAGCGGATACTCCTTCGGGCCGTCGGAGTGCGCGATGGCCTGGCGGGGGATCCAGCTCGGTGCTCCGGGCTCCAGCTGCTTCGTGAAGAACGAGTCCGCCAGAGCATCCGCCGTCCCCACCCCCTCCACCCAGCGCTTGCGTGTGACGGGGCGCCCCTCGAGCATCGGCAGCAGGTACGGGGCGATCGCGGTGTAATACGCGATGATCTCGCCCTTGGTCGTGCCGGTCTCGGGGTATACGACCTTCTCGAGGTTCGTGACACGCAGCCGGCGTCCGTCGATCTGCACGTTCTGCGCCTCCGGAGCCATGACGCCAGCGTAGTCAAGGGACTGGCCGCGGGCCGTGCGGCTGGTGTTCACTGGTGCCATGAGAACGATCTGGAAGGGCGCACTGACGTTCGGCCTCGTGAACGTGCCGGTCAAGGTCTACTCCGCGACGGAGGACCACGACGTGCCGCTGCACCAGGTGCACGAGAAGGACGGCGGGCGCATCCGCTACCAGCGCACCTGTGAGGTCTGCGGCGAGACCGTGGCCTACGCTGACATCGATCGCGCGTACGTCGAGGGCGGCCAGACCGTGGTGCTGACGAAGGACGACCTCGCCGCGCTGCCGTCGGAGAAGAGCCGCGAGATCGACGTCGTCGAGTTCGTGCCCTCCGACCAGGTCGATCTGCTGACGCTCGACAAGCCGTACTACCTCGAGCCCGATTCCAAGTCGCCCAAGGCGTACGTGCTTCTGCGGAAGACGCTCGAGCAGACCGACCGCACGGCGATCGTGCGGTTCACGCTCCGTCAGAAGACCCGGCTCGCGGCGCTCCGCGTACGCGGCAAGGTGCTCGTGCTGCAGACGCTGCTCTGGGCCGATGAGGTCAGGGAGGCGGAGTTCCCGTCGCTCGACGAGGACGTGCGCATCTCGAAGAAGGAGCTCGAGCTGTCGTCATCGCTGGTCGACAGCTACTCGGCCGACTTCGACCCCGAGTCGTTCGTGGACGAGTACCAGAAGGAGCTGCGGACGCTCATCGACGCGAAGATCGACGCCGGTGACACGTTCGACGTCGCCGAGACGTTCGGCGAGTCCGATGACGACGCGAAGAGTGGCGAGGTCATCGACCTCATGGAGGCGCTCCGGGCGAGCGTCGCGAAGTCGAAGGCCGCGCGCTCAGGCGGAGCAGATGCCGAGGACGAGACCAAGTCCAAGCCCAAGAAGGCTGCGCCGAAGAAGAAGGCGGGCTGATCAGC
>JAZBLS010000013.1:0-30139 GCA_037033365.1 Actinomycetota bacterium
CCGGGGTGCGTCATCGAGAGCAGGTCGAGCTTCTCGTCCAGCTGCTCCAGCGTGAGGTCGCCGCGCTCGACGTAGCCGAGGTCGATGACCGCGTCGCGCACCGTGATGCCCTTCGCGACCGAGTGCTTCGCGATCTTCGCCGCGGCCTCGTAGCCGATCAGTTTGTTGAGCGGCGTGACGATCGACGGGCTCATGCCCGCGAACGCGGCCGCGCGCTCGACGTTCGCCTGCAGGCCGTCGATGGTCTTGTCCGCGAGGACGCGCGAGGCGTTCGCGAGCAGACGGATCGACTCGAGCAGCGCGGTGCCCATGACCGGGATAGCGACGTTGAGCTCGAAGGATCCGGATGCTCCGGCCCACGCGACGGTCGCGTCGTTGCCGATCACGCGGGCGCAGACCATGAGGACGGCCTCGGGCACGACCGGGTTGACCTTGCCGGGCATGATCGAGGATCCGGGCTGCAGGTCGGGGATGTGCAGCTCGCCGAGACCCGTGTTGGGACCGGAGCCCATCCAGCGCAGGTCGTTGTTGATCTTCGTCAGCGAGACCGCGATCGTGCGGAGGGCGCCCGACGTCTCGACGAGACCGTCACGGTTGGCCTGAGCCTCGAAGTGGTCCTTGGCCTCCGTGATCGGCAGCTCGGTCTCGGCGGCGAGCAGCGCGATGACCTTCTGCGGGAAGCCGAGCGGGGTGTTGATCCCGGTGCCGACGGCGGTGCCGCCCAGCGGGACCTCGGCGACGCGGGGGAGTGCCGACTGCACACGCTCGATGCCGAGGCGGATCTGACGGGCGTACCCGCCGAACTCCTGGCCGAGGGTGACCGGCGTCGCGTCCATGAGGTGCGTGCGGCCCGACTTGACGGCGTCCTTCCACAGCTCCGCCTTCGCCTCGAGGGCGACCGCGAGGTGGTCGAGCGCCGGGATGAGCGTGTCGATCAGAGCCTGCGTCACGGCGATGTGCACCGAAGTGGGGAACACGTCGTTCGACGACTGCGAGGCGTTGACGTGGTCGTTCGGGTGGACGTTCGAACCGAGGATGCGCGTGGCGAGCGTCGCGAGCACCTCGTTCATGTTCATGTTCGACGAGGTGCCGGATCCGGTCTGGTACGTGTCGACGGGGAACTCGCCGTCGTGCGTGCCGGCGGCGACCTGGTCGGCGGCCTGGGCGATCGCGTCGGCGATGCCGGCGTCGAGCGTGCCGAGATCCTTGTTCGCGAGCGCCGCGGCCTTCTTGATGCGCGCGAGGGCGGCGATCTGCGCCGACTCCAGCCCCTTGCCCGAGATCGGGAAGTTCTCGACGGCACGCTGCGTCTGCGCCCCGTAGAGCGCGTTCACGGGAACCCGCACCTCGCCCATGGTGTCGTGCTCGATGCGGTAGTCGGTGTCGGTCATTCCGAACCCTCCTTGGTTGCGGTTGCGGGGACGAGCCCCTCGGTGTCGAATCCGTCGGTGTCGATCCCGGCCGTGATGACGGGGACCGCGGTGCCCTCGGCCAGGCGGTAGTTGGCGCCCACGATGCCCAGGCGTCCCTCGGCCACGGCGTTCGAGATGATCTCGGACGACTGCAGCAGGTCGGCCACCGTGTTGCGGAGGTGCTCGCGACCGACGAGCTCGGCGTCGATCTCGGCGACCGTGGTGCCACCGCTCTCGGAGAGCACCTTGCGGGCGGCCGGCACGATCGGCGCGATGAGCTTCCAGATGTGCGGGGGCAGGGGCTCCGCGTTGATCGCGGTGCCGTCGATCGCGGCGCGCACGGCGCCGCACGAGTCATGCGCGAGGACGACGATGAGTGGAACGTTCAGCACCGCGACGGCGTACTCGAGGCTCGCGACGATCGACTCTCCGATGACCTGACCCGCGTTGCGGACGACGAACAGATCGCCGAGGCCGAGGTCGAAGATGATCTCGGCGGCCAGACGCGAATCGGAGCAGCCGAACAGGGTCGCCACGGGATGCTGCGCCTCAGTGAGGTTCTTGCGGCGCGCGACGTCCTGGTTGGGGTGCCGGGGCGCGTCGTCGACGAAGCGCTGGTTCCCCTCCTGCATCTGCTTCCAGGCGGCGGCGGGCGTGAGCGGGTGTGTCATGGGAGCTCCGAGAGTTCGCGGATCTGAGGGAGGAGGGATGCGGCGAGATCAGCTGTCGAGGACGCCGAGCGCGAGCCGTACAGCAGCACGTAGTCGTCACCCGCCTGGGTGCCGATCGCGTAGGTGACGTTCTGCTTCGCGCCGGCTTCGCCGAGGTCGTAGACGTCCCACTCGACGCCGTCGATCGTGGTCGTGTCGGTGGCGGCGACGCCGTTCAGACGCTGAGGAGCCCAGGAGGAGTCGACGTCGAACGCCTGGGCGAGCTTGATGAACCCGCGCTCCGTCTCGGACGAGGGCGCGATCGTGACGTCCCAGACCGCGGGGGCACCACCGGTGAGACCGGCCGCGTTCACCCGCCAGAAGTCGCCGAGCTCGGGAACGATCACGGGGCTGTCGACGGTCGACTCGACGTCGGCGGCGATGCCGGCCACGTCGATCTGCCGCGTGGTCGCCGGTTCGCCGCGGGGGACCGCGAGCACGACGACGAGCACGATGCCGAGTGTGACGATGAGGGCGGCGATGAGCCCGCGAACGGTCTGGCTGGAGCGGTAGGCCTTGCTGAACGCGGCCTTGCGGGCTGCGGTCTCCTCGGGAGTCTCCGGCCGGCCCAGCTCGGCGACGATCGGTGCGGGCTTGTTCATGACTCGTCCTCGTCGGAGTCGGATGCCGAAGAGCCGGATGCTGTGGAGCGGGCGGCCTCGAGACGGCGCTTCGCGCCCAGTAGCCACTCCTCGCAGCGGGCGGCGAGGGCCTCGCCGCGCTCCCACAGGGCGAGCGACTGCTCGAGCGTCGGGGCGCCCTGCTCGAGCTCGGAGACGACTCTCACGAGCTCGTCACGAGCGGCCTCGAACGACAGCGTGTCCACAGGGGTGTCGTTCAGCGCACTCACGCCTCCATCTTACGCGGTGCGGCCGACACCTCATCCGGCGGCGGCGGGCCGTCCCTCGGCGATCTCGCCCTCGGAGACCGCAGCGACGGAACCGCGGTCGACCGTGATCGTGAGAGCACTGCCGGCCGGGGCATCCGCCGCATCGCGCAGGATGACGCCGCCGTCGAGGTGGGCGATCGCGTACCCGCGTGACAGGGTCGCGGCGGGGGAGAGGGCGCGAAGCGAGGCGCGGAGCTCGCTCGTCGCCCTGCCCGCGACGTCGAGCTGACGCGTCACGGCGTCGCGTCCTCTCGCGGACAGCAACCAGAGGTCCTGCGAACGCGAATCCGTGATGTGGTCGGGCGAGCGCAGAGCCGGGCGTGAACGCAGCTGCTCGAGCTGGGCGATGTCGTGCGAGAGCCGCTGGGTGAGCCGCGAGGTGGCCCGCGACCGCAGCTGCGCGATCAGGGCGCGCTGCTCGCTGACGTCGGGGACCACTCTCTTCGCGGCGTCCGTGGGCGTCGACGCCCGCAGGTCGGCGACATCGTCGAGGAGCGGATGGTCGTTCTCATGACCGATCGCGCTGACCACCGGAGTGGATGCCGCGGCGACCGCGCGCACCAGGCGCTCGTCGCTGAATCCGAGCAGCGTCTGGGGGTCGCCGCCGCCTCGCGCGATGATGATCACGTCGACGTCGGGGTCCGCGTCGAGGCGCGCGAGCGCGGCGAGTGTGTCCGGCACGCACCGGTCGCCCTGGACCGCCGCGTACTCGGTGCGGAAGCGCACCTGGGGCCAGCGGAGCTCGGCGTTGCGGTGCACGTCCTTCTCAGCATCCGACTTCTCGCCGGTGATGAGGCCGATCACGTGGGGCAGGAAGGGCAGGCGCTTCTTGCGCGCGCCGTCGAACAGGCCCTCCTGTCGGAGCTGCAGGCGCAGCTTCTCGAGGCGTTCGAGCTGATCACCGAGCCCGACGTGCTTCATGGCCGACACCGCGAAGCTGAAGTCACCCGCCTTGACGAAGTAGTCGGCCTTGACCGCCGCGACGACGTGGTCGCCGACGGCGAGGTCGCCGGGGATGCGGGGCCGCACACTCGACCAGATGCGGATCGAGATCTGCGCATCGGAGCGGGTGTCCTTGAGCCGCGCGAAGATGTTGCCCGCTCGCACATTCCACGACGTGATCTCGCCCTCGACCCACACGGTGTTCCAGCGCGCGACGAAGTCGCGGATCGTCGCGTTCAGCCGCGCGACCGAGGTCGGCGCATCGGCCGAGGAGTCGCGCGGCGCCACCGCATCCGCCGGGGGCGTCTCGCCCGGTCGTGTCGACGCTTCGAAGACCGTCATCCGCTCAGTCCACCTTCCGCTCCTGCTCAGGTTGTCGGCGGTAGAATTCAATGGTGACTTCGACTGCCGTACATCTCCCCGTTCCGCGCATGCCACGAGTCCGTGCGGCGGCCGGGCGGCTTCAGGATAACCCGGTGGTCGGACACAAGCGCGTGCTCCTCGCCGCTCCGCGCGGATACTGCGCCGGCGTCGACCGCGCCGTCATCGCCGTCGAGAAGGCCCTGGAGCGCTACGGCGCACCGGTGTACGTGCGCAAGCAGATCGTCCACAACATCCACGTCGTCACCGAGCTCGAGGACAAGGGTGCGATCTTCGTCGAGGAGGTCGACGAGGTCCCCGAGGGTGCGCATGTCGTCTTCAGCGCCCACGGCGTCTCGCCGGCGGTGGTGAACGCGGCATCTGATCGCGGCCTGCACGCGATCGACGCCACCTGCCCGCTCGTGACGAAGGTGCACCGCGAGGCCGTCCGGTTCGCCCGCGACGACTTCGAGATCCTCCTGATCGGCCACGAGGGCCACGAGGAGGTCGAGGGGACGGCCGGCGAGGCGCCGGAGCACGTCACCGTCGTCAACTCCCCGGCGGAAGCCGACACCGTCCAGGTGAAGGATCCGTCCAAGGTCGTCTGGCTCTCGCAGACCACCCTCTCGGTGGACGAGACCATGGAGACCGTCAACCGTCTGCGCACGCGCTTCCCGGATCTCCACAACCCGCCGTCCGACGACATCTGCTACGCCACGCAGAACCGGCAGGTCGCGATCAAGAAGGTGGCCGCGAACGCCGATCTCGTGATCGTCGTCGGTTCGTCGAACTCGTCGAACTCCGTGCGCCTCGTCGAGGTCGCGCTCGAATACGGTGCGAAGGCCGCCTACCGCGTCGACTACGCCGAAGAGGTCAAGCAGGAGTGGCTCGACGGCGTCTCGACGGTCGGCGTGACCAGCGGGGCATCCGTTCCCGAGGTTCTCGTGCGCGAGGTCCTCGACGCTCTGGCGGGCGCCGGATACAACGACGTCGAAGAGGTCAAGACGGCCGAGGAGGACCTCATGTTCTCCCTGCCGAAGGAGCTCCGTCAGGATGCCTCCGGTCAGCGCGACTCGCGGGCACTCGGTGGCCGTGCTTCCGGAGGAGGCGCGTAGCGATGAACGCCGCGGAAGCGGAGCCGACCCTGATCGGATCCGTGCAACGCGCACTCCGCCTCGTCGACATCGTGGCGAATTCTCCGCGGCCGCTGCCGGTGAAGATGCTCGCCGCGATCACCGGGCTGACGCAGGGCACGACCTACAACCTCGTGCGCACCCTCATCCACGAGGGATATCTGACCTCCGAGCCCGACGGGTTGGTCCTCGGCGCCAGGTTTCCGGCATTCCAGACGGATCAGGACGCGCGGGGCATCTTTCTCGCCCGCGTCCGGGCGGCGCTGCGAGATGTCACTGACGAGATCGGTGCCACGGCGTATCTGTCGCGGTACCACGACGGCGAGATGCACATGGTCGACATCGTCGACGCGGTGCGGAATCCGCGCATCGAGCTGTGGGTCGGCCTCGACGCGAGCGCCCACGCCACGGCGCTGGGGAAGCAGATCCTCACGGACCTGACGGACGACGAGCGCCTCGACTACCTCTCGCGCCATCGGCTGGAGGAGCTCACGCCGCGCACGATCAGCGACCGCCGCACGCTGCTGACCCAGCTGGAGCACTCAACCGGCTTCACGGTCGACGACGAGGAGTATGCGATCGGCAACACCTGCGTCGCCGTCCCCGTGATCGCCCCGAACATCAACGCGTCGCTCGCGATCTCGCTTCCCGCCGACCGTGCGGTGGTGGACCGCTCGCTCGTCTCGACGCTTCGGCGGACGGCGCGACGACTCTCGCTGCAACTGGGGGCGGATGCTCTGGACGGCAGCGATCAGGGCGGCGAATTCTCCATCTGAGTGAAGGTTCACTATCTGAAGAAATGCCACTGGTGCGCGGGAGCACGCTTTCCTATGATCGGAAATGTAGTCGTCTGTGCAAACGGCACTACGGTCGAGGGAGCGTCCCCAGCGTTCCTCGGCCCACTTGGATATCGAGCATCCCCAGCGCTCGGCATCCGCGGCCCCGAGGAGTCCCCACTTCTCCGGGGCCGCCATCGTTTCCGGGCACATCGCTCGCACCGTCCCCGTGCCGGCTCTCTCTGAGAGCCGTGCAGAGCCGGTGCGGCTAGCATGACGGCATGACGGAATACCGGCCGCAGTACGGCGAGATCGCGACGCTCGAGGAACAGCGGAGAGCGGCAGGTCTGCCCCCGCTGGACGCCGTCGCGCCCGAGCCCGCCGGGGCGGAGCCGGTGAAGAGCGCCACACCGCCGCCGCGCACTGCGAGCCCGGTCGACAGGTTCGTCACGATCGGGTTGCTCGCCTATGGCCTCGTCAACGTCGTCGTGACGGCGCTGTCGTACCTGAACTTCTCCGTCGCGATGGACGAGGTCATGAGCGTCCTCGGCATCGAGGGCGAATTCACGAACTATGCCCAGGGCCGCCTCTGGGGCACGATCGCCGCGATCGTCCTCGCGGTGGGATGGGCCGTGACCGCCTACCTGTCGATCCGACGCCTCCGCTCGGGCAGGATCACGTGGTGGCTGCCGATCGCCGGTGCCGCCGTCACCATGATCGTCACGTCGATCTGCGTCGCGATCCCGATGATGGGCGACCCCGCCTTCACCGCCTTCCTCATGGGGAGCACGGGACAGTAGCGCGTCGCACCCGCGTCCCCCCATCACGCCCACGCCCCACCTGAACGACGACGCCCCACCTGAACGACGTCTGCCCGGTGGGGCGTCGACGGTCAGATGGGGCGTCGGGTCTCCCGCGGGTGCGGGAGGAGGTCAGGCGGTGGTCAGCTCTTCGACTGGCCGTACGAGCCGAGCTGGCGGGTCGACTCGACCACGCGGGCGGCCATGGCCGTCTCGGCGACCTTGCCCCACGCACGCGGGTCGTACTGCTTCTTGTTGCCGACCTCGCCGTCGACCTTCAGGACGCCGTCGTAGTTCTTGAACATGTAGTCGGCGATCGCCCGCGTGTACGCGTACTGGGTGTCAGTGTCGATGTTCATCTTGATGACGCCGTTGGCGACAGCGAGTGCGATCTCCTCATCGGTCGAGCCGGAGCCGCCGTGGAAGACGAGGTCGAGCGGCTTCGCGCCCGTGTTGTACTTCGCGGCGACCTGCTCCTGGATCTCGCCGAGGAGCTCGGGGCGCAGCTTGACTCCACCGGGCTTGTAGACGCCGTGGACGTTGCCGAAGGTGAGAGCGGCGATGTAGCGGCCCTGCTCGCCGAGACCCAGCGCCTGGACGGCCTGGTCGACATCGGCGAAGGTCGTGTAGAGGGCGTCGTTGGAACCCTCGTGCGCGACGCCGTCCTCCTCGCCGCCGACGACGCCGATCTCGACCTCGAGGATGGCGTTGATGTTCTTCATGCGGGGGAGGAGTTCCTTGGCGATCTCGATGTTCTCCGCGAGCGGCACAGCCGAGCCGTCCCACATGTGCGACTGGAAGATCGGGTTGCGGCCCGCCTTGACCTCTTCCTCGGATGCCGAGATGAGGGGCTCGACGAAGCCGGCGAGGGCGTCCTTCGGGCAGTGGTCGGTGTGCAGCGCGACCGTGACGGGGTAGTTCTTCGCGACCTCGGTCGCGTAGCGGGCGAAGGCGAGGGCGCCGGTCGCGCGGGCCTTGACGGTGTGGCCGGCGAAGTAGTCGGCGCCGCCGGTGGTGACCTGGATGATGCCGTCGGAGCCGGCCTCGGTCAGGCCCTGGAGGACGGAGTTGATCGTCTGCGAGCTCGAGACGTTGAAGGCGGGGTACGCGAAGCCGCCTGCCTTCGCGCGGTCGAGCATTTCGGCGTACTGATCCGGGGTGGCGACGGGCATGAGAACTCCTGCGTTTGATGAAGCCGGGACAGCTGTCACTCTATCGGGGCCTGCGCGACGATTCCGTCGGCGGTCGCCCTCGAGGGTGGCTCGCATGACGGTGTGTTAAGAAACGCGATTCCTTCACGTCGATCGGCGCGAAAACGGGGCCGATCGGTTACTCGTCTGGCTAGGCTGACCGCATGGTGAGTCTGACGGCCGAAATGAGCCCCCTGCATCCCGACCGCAACCTCGCACTGGAACTGGTGCGCGCGACGGAAGCAGCCGCGATCCGCGCCGTCCCGTTCATCGGGCGTGGAGCCAAGGAGGCAGCCGACGGCGCGGCCGTCGACGCGATGCGCGCGTTCCTCGGGACGGTCGCGTTCCAGGGCCGCGTCGTGATCGGCGAGGGTGAGAAGGACAACGCCCCCATGCTGTTCAACGGCGAGGTCGTCGGCACCGGCACCGGACCGGAATGCGACATCGCCGTCGATCCGATCGACGGCACGTCCCTCACAGCAGCCGGGCGTCAGAACGCCCTGTCGGTCATCGCGGTCTCCGATCGCGGAACGATGCTCGATGCGTCGAGCGTCTTCTACATGGACAAGCTCGTCACCGGCCCTGCGGGCGTCGGCGTCGTCGACATCCGCCTGCCCATCGGCGAGAACATCCGGAAGCTCGCGGGCGCACTCGGCAAGCCCGTCGACGAGATCGTCGTGTCGGTGCTCAACCGCCCGCGGCACGAGAAGCTCATCCAGGAGATCCGGGATGCCGGTGCCGGTACCCGCCTCATGAGCGACGGCGACGTCGCCGGCGGTATCAACGCCGCGCGTCACGCCGCCCGCACCGACATGTGCGTCGGTGTCGGCGGAAGCCCGGAAGGCATCGTCACGGCCTGTGCGATCAAGGCGCTCGGTGGTCACATACAGGGCCGCCTCTGGCCCCGCGATGACGACGAGCGTCAGCGCGGTATCGATGCCGGTCTCGACATGGACAAGGTGTATGAGGCGAACGACCTCGTTCGTGGCGACAACACGATCTTCGTGGCCACGGGTGTCACCGACGGGCAGCTCGTCGCCGGCGTGCGTCGTGAAGCGGGTTACATCTACACCGAGAGCGTCGTGCTGCGCGGCGCCTCCGGAACGCTCCGCCGGATCGCCTCGGAGCACCTCGTCTCGAAGTGGCTGTGACGGGTTTCCCTCCCGTCTGACCAGGGCATCGTTACCGACCCGGTACGCCCAGGGGAGTGGTCAACCCAGCTTTCCGCGATGCCCGTGTCACAATTGACACTGGGTTTGTCGCCGTCGACGGAGCCGCCAGGCACCGCAGACAGAGGAGGGCGGGCAGATGACCACGCAGAACACGAACAGCTCGAAGGCCGCGCCGACGAAGATCGTCACGACCCCCACGGGCCGCATCCTTCGCATCAGCGCAGACGAGGCGGCGGCTGCCGCAGCGGCTGCGGCCGCCGCGCCAGCTCACCCGACCACGGTTCCCGCGAAGCCCGCGATGGATCCGTCGCGTCGCGCAGACGTCCTCTTCCGGGTTCGCCGCGCCGAGGGCCACGAGCTCAACTCCTGGTGGATGATCGGCGCCTTCGTCGTGACCAGCGGCCTCGTGATCCTGCTGCTCAGCGGCGTCCCCGGCGTCGCCTGATCCACGCCGACTCGGTCGGGCGCTCTCTCCGTCGGTCGGGCGCTCTCTCAGTCGCCCGTGCGCGCTGCGTCGTCGAGCCAGAGCGCACTGTTCTGATCGAGCCGTGAGCGTACGTCCCCGACGTCCGCCTGCATGTCCGCACCGGGCTCGTCGCTCGATGTGTCGACGAGTTCCGGCGCGGTGAATCTCCGGGTCTGTGCCGTGATCGCTGCGGGGGCGGCGTCGAGCGACGACGCATCGATGCCCGGGAACTGTCGTGCCGTCACCAGCACCCGGCTCTCGAGCGAGCCCGCGAACTTGTTGTAACTGTCGACCGTGCGCTCGAGCGCGCGGCGCAGATCGTCGGCGTGACCGGCGAGCACGCCGAGGCGGTCGTAGAGCTGCGTTCCCAGCGACAGCAGCGCGCGCGCTTCGGTGGAGACCTCCTGCTGGGTCCACGTGTAAGCCACCGTCTTCAGCACCGCCCAGAGGTTCACGGGCGAGGCCAGAGCGACACGCTTGCCGAACGCGTAGTCGAGCAGCGCGGGGTCTTCGTCGATCGCCGCCGCGAGCAGCGACTCCGTCGGCAGGAAGCAGATCACGAACTCGGGACTCGACTCCAGCCCCGACCAGTACGCCTTCTTCGCGAGGGCGTCGATGTGTGCGCGGACGGCCTTGACGTGTCGCTGCATGTGCGATCGGCGCTGTGTCTCGTGCGCGTCGCCGCCCGGAAGCGCGGACGCCTCGAGGTAGGCGTCGAGCGGCACCTTGGCGTCGACCGCGATCGACGTGCCGCCGGCGAGACGGATGACCATGTCGGGGCGGCCCTGACCGCGGTCCGACGAGATCGTGGACTGCAGATCGAAGTCGACGTGCCGGGTGAGTCCCGCGGCCTCGACGACGCGCCGCAGCTGGGTCTCGCCCCAGACTCCTCGTGTCGCGGTCGAGCGGAGGGCGCCGGCGAGAGATTCTGTCGTCGCCCGGAGCGCCTCGTCGGACTCCTGCGCGCGTCTGAGCTGCTCTGCGAGCGTGCCGAACTGCTCGCGGCGGTCGTTCTCGATCGCCGTGACCTTCTGCTGCATCTGCTGGAGGCTCTCGCGCACCGGAGCGAGGGCCGTGAGCACGGCGTTCTGCTGCTGCACGCGCTGCGCCTCGGCGCGCTGCTCGTGGCGTGCGTGCTCCACGGCATCCCGATACAGGTCGTACTGCCGATCGCGGTCGTCGCGTGCCGCGGCCAGCTCGGCCTGGGCGCGCGCGAGATCGGCCGCTCCGCGCGACGAGCGCAGGAACCAGCCCACGAGGACTCCTGCGGCGAGAGCCACCAGGAGAAGCACGATGATCAGAGCATCCATGTCGTCCATGATGCTCCGGGCCCCGGACATTCGTCCGAGGCGCTCAGGCGACCGCGCGCTCCGGCTCCGGCAGCACCGGCTCGGTCACGCGGATCTTGAGCGCATCCGCCAGGGAGAAGACGTCGTCCGCGCCGACACGACGGGCCGAGTCGATCACGATGTGCGCGCACGCGAGAGCATCCGCGAGGGCGTCGTGGTGCGAGAAACCGGTGAAACCCGCCGCCTCCGCCGCCTTCGGAAGACGATACGAATCGAGGCTGTAGACCTTGCGCGCGACCTGCAGGCTGCACAGCGAGCGGTACGGAGGGCAGTCGCCACCGGTCGCCTCCGAGGCCTTCCGGAGCACGTTGAGGTCGAAGCCCGCGTTGTGGGCGACGAGGACGTCGGCCCCCGCGAAGGCGCAGAGCCGGTCGAACTGATCGGACCAGGTCGCCGCGGTGAGAACGTCTTCCGCACGGATGCCGTGGATCCGGGTGTTCCACTCCTGGAACTCGTCGTGCCCCGCCGGCGGTTGGATCAACCAGCCGGTCGTCGCGACGACCTGTCCGGCGCGCACGCGCACGAGTCCGACGGAGCAGGCGGAGGCGGGGCTGGAATTCGCCGTCTCGAAGTCGATCGCGGTGAAGTCCAGGGGCACCTCTCCACTCTCTCCCGCCATCCGGAGCGGACCGGCAGGACTCGCCGTAGGCTGGCGACATGAGCGGAGACAGAGCGACGTCGTTCGGTGCCGAGGCGGAGAACTACGAGGCCGGAAGGCCGGAGTATCCCTTCGAGGCCGTGGCGTGGATGCTCGAGCGGATGCCGGAGGGATCCCGCCGTATCGCGGACGTCGGTGCCGGAACCGGCAAGCTCACCCGGGTGCTGTCGACGGCGCCGGATGCCGAGATCGTCGCGATCGACCCGGACATCGAGATGCTCGGCGCGCTCCGACGTGCTGTTCCCGGCATCCCGACGTTCCAGGGTTCCGCCGAACGGTTGCCGCTGCCCGATGCGAGCCTCGATGCGGTCGTCCTCGGACAGGCCTGGCACTGGGTCGAGCCGGCCGCGGCATCCGCCGAGATCGGTCGCGTCGTCCGCGCGGGAGGTGCGCTCGGGCTCATCTGGAACATCCGCGACGAGCGCACGGACTGGGTGCGTCGCCTCACGGAGATCATGCACAGCAGTCCTGCCGAGCGCATGGTGAACGGCGCGGGAGCCGAGGGGCCTCGGATCGAGGCGCCGTTCGGGGCGGTCGAGTCCGAGCGATGGGAGTGGAGCCGGCCGATGACGCGGGAGCAGCTGAAGCAGATGGCGCTGTCGCGCAGCTACCTCATCACCGCGTCGGCGGAGGAGCGTGCAGGGATCCTCCGCGACATGGACGCGCTGTTCGATGAGATCGGGCTCGACGGCGGCACGATCGAGCTTCCCTACGTGACGACGGCGTTCCGCGCGGTGCGCGATGACTGACACCGCGAGAGCTGTGTGCTTCGACCTCGACGGCACGCTCGTGCGGGACGGGGCGGCCGAGGCGATCGATCGCACGGCGAACGAGCTGGCGCGGCGGCACGGGTTCTCGGCTGACGACGTCCTCGAGGCGAACGCATCCGCCTGGCGTGCCTGCTGGTCGGAGCAGGGCGATCGGTGGATGCGCGGACGCCTCGTCGGCGACGCCCTGCCTCGAGACATCTGGCGGCGGACACTGACGCTGTTCGGCCGTGACGAGCAGGCCCTCGTCGACGAGGCCGTGGAGCTGCACATCGACGCCGAACGCGAGACCTTCACTCTCTTCGAGGAGTCGGTCGATGTGCTCGACGAGCTGCGTGCCCTCGGCATCCGCATCGGACTCATCACCAACGGACCCGCCGCGTCCCAGAGGGCCAAGCTCTCCGCCGCCGGCATCGAAGAGTACTTCGACATCGTCGTGGCCTCCGGGGACCTCGGCGTCGTGAAGCCGGAGGCGGGCATCTTCCGACACGCGCTCGACGAGCTGGGCGTGCCGGCATCGCACGCGGTGCACGTCGGCGACAACTTCGACGCGGATGTCGTCGGGGCGACGGATGCCGGGATGACCGCCGTCTGGATCAACAGGGAGTCCACCCCAGCGCCGAGGCCGGACGTTCCGCACCTCGACAGTCGTTCGCTGTGCGACGTCCTCGACGTGGTGACGCAGGGGAGCGCGAGGCACGGCAGGTAGACTCATTCCCCGTGGCTCTCACTATCGGCATCGTCGGCCTGCCCAACGTCGGCAAGTCCACCCTCTTCAACGCTCTGACCAAGAACGACGTGCTCGCGGCGAACTATCCGTTCGCGACGATCGAGCCGAACGTCGGGGTGGTGAACCTGCCCGATCCGCGTCTCGACAAGCTCGCCGAGATCTTCGGCAGCGAGCGCATCCTCCCGGCTGCGGTGTCGTTCGTCGACATCGCGGGGATCGTGCGTGGCGCGAGCGAGGGCGAGGGCCTCGGCAACAAGTTCCTCGCGAACATCCGCGAGGCGGATGCCATCGCCCAGGTCGTCCGCGGGTTCGCAGACGACGACGTCGTGCACGTCGACGGTGCTGTCAACCCGGCGTCCGACATGGAGACGATCAACGCCGAGCTCATGCTCGCCGACCTCGAGACCGTCGACAAGGCGATCACGCGGTACGAGAAGGAGGTGCGCGGCAAGAAGATCGAGCCCGTCGTCCTCGAGACCGCCAACGCGGCGAAGGATGCGCTCGAGCGCGGCGTGCTGCTCTCGGTCGCGGGCATCGATCTGACGCCGATCCGCGAGCTCGGACTCCTCACGGCCAAGCCGGTCATCTTCGTCTTCAACGTCGACGAGGGCGTGCTCACCGATGACGCCCGCAAGGCGGAGCTCGCTGCCCTCGTCGCCCCGGCGAAGGCCATCTTCCTCGACGCGAAGATCGAGTCCGAGCTGATCGACCTCGAGCCCGAGGACGCCGCCGAGCTGCTCGCGTCGACCGGTCAGGACGAGTCCGGCCTCGACCAGCTCGCCCGCATCGGCTTCGACACTCTGGGTCTGCAGACCTACCTCACGGCCGGTCCGAAAGAGGCCCGGGCGTGGACGATCCCCAAGGGGTCGAAGGCGCCGCAGGCCGCCGGAGTCATTCACACCGACTTCGAGAAGGGCTTCATCAAAGCCGAGATCGTCTCCTTCGACGACCTCGTCGAGACCGGCTCGGTCGTCGAAGCCCGCTCCAAGGGCAAGGCCCGCCTCGAGGGCAAGGACTACGTCATGCAGGACGGCGACGTCGTGGAGTTCCGCTTCAACAACTGATCGCAGTCCTGCTCACGCCGGGGCGGGGACTCGGCGCGTCATCCAGACGTCCACGTCGTCCTCGGAGTCGACGGTGAAGCCGTGGCGCTCATAGAGGCGGCGAGCGGGGCTGCCCTGGAGGACGTTCAGTCGAAGGGCACGCGGATCGCGCTCGGCGAGAACAAGGGTCACCGCCGTCGTCCCGATGCCCCTGCTCTGCACTGACGGCGCGAGATAGAAGTGCTCGATCCAGCGAGCATCCGGCTCCTCGCGCACGGCGATGGACCCGACGTCCTCGCCATCGACGACGATGATCCGGGTGCTCTCGGGGCGGTAACCGTCCCGCATCCGCTGACGGACGCGATGGGAGTCGAACCTTCCTAGCCGTTCCAGGTCGGCCTGCAGCACCTGAGCGCGGAGTTCCACGAGCCAGTCGATGTCGGTGGTCTTCGCCGGGCGCAGTTCCATTCTCGACAGCATAGGAGCCGGCCTGCGACGTCGGGAATCTCGGTCTCACCGACAGAGCGCGTCGAAGCAGGGAGGGGCATCCACAGCGCAGCGCCCCGACTCGGGACGGTAACATCCGGGCGGTAGCGTGCAGCCATGCGACTGACCAACGTCACGCACCTCCGCCTCCCGTTCGGACGGCTCTGGGGGTACGACGTCCGTGCGTCCGAACCGGGGCGGCGCCTCCCCGTGTCGTTCGATCAGAGACTGCACGTCGGGACGGGCGACCGACCCGCCTCGTGGATGGCGCTGTCCTTCCGGCTGCTCGCGGGCATTCGTCGTGAGGCGATCGCCGAAGCCTGGCTGGCCGTCGTGGCCCGCCATGGCACGCTGCGCTCCGCGTTCACGCTCGGAGCCGACTGCGATCCGGTGCTCCACGAGATCGAGGTCGGACCTGGAACCTGGGTCGAGCACGAGGTGGCTCCCGGACAGGCCGTCAACGACGCGCTGCGCGACATCCTCGACGCGGCGTGCTCGCCCTACCGGCATCCGTCGCATCGGCTCTGCGTGCTGGAGACGGCTGCGGGACTCACCGTCGTGATCGCCGCGGATCACGCGCACGTCGACATGTGGTCGATGCTGGTGATCGCACGCGACCTGCTGTCCGCACTCGACGCGGGGAGGCCGGGTGCGAAGCCGCTGCCCGGGCCGGCACCGGCATTCGTCGAGCACACGCAGGCACTGCGGGATCGCGATGCCGCACCTGACCACGTCCGGCAGCGATGGGCCGACATCATCGCGGACAGCGGCGGTGTGATGCCGCAGTTCCCCCTGCCGCTGGGGTCGCCGGAGCCGCACCGCGAACGCGTGGAAGTGCGCGACGTGTTCGACGTCGACGACGCCGCGGCCTTCGCTGCGCAGGCACGTGATGACGGCGTCTCGACTCTTGCGCGAGCGGTGGTGGCGATGACCGCCGTGACCCGCGAGCTGGCGGGCACTGCGCTCCGAGCCGTCTTCCCCGTGCACAGCCGCTTCGAGGAGAAGTGGCACGACTCGGTCGGGTGGTTCATCACCAACTCCGTCCTCGAGTCTGACGTCGCCGAACCGCATGCTGCCGCGGCTGCTGTGAAGGAGGCGGTGCAGCTCGGCGGGTGGCCGCTCGCTGACGTCCTCGCCCCGTGGGGCGGGATGCCGGTGGCTCCGGGGATGTTTGCGATCTCCTGGCTGGATCTGCGCAGGCTCCCCGTGCGGATCGACTCCGTGGGGCTCGACGCCCAGTACGTCAGCGCGGCGACAGACACGGACGGCGTCATGCTCTGGTTCATCCTCGACGAGTCGGGTCTGCACCTGAGATGCCGCTATCCCGACACCGCGGAGGCTCGCGCCAACGTCGGCGGATGGCTCGACCTCCTCGTCGCCCGCCTGCAGTCTGACGCGCGGTCCTCTGTGCGCGGCCGACTGCGGGTGGGGGACCGCACCTTCCGTGTCGAGCGTGCGAGCCGCGACGACGTCGAGGCCATCGCGGCGCTGCTGTTCGATGACCGGTTCGGCGCGGATCGTGAGAGCGTCGAGCTCGACCGGTACGAGGCGGCCTTCAGCGCGGTCGTGCGCGACGGCTCCAACTATCTCGGCGTCGTGCGCGACACTGACGACCGCGTCGTCGCCACGATGCAGCTGACCGTCATCCCCGGTCTCTCCCGCGGCGGCTCGACCCGTCTGCAGGTCGAGGGGCTGCGCGTCGCGGCGGGCGAACGGTCGCAGGGGCTGGGTGCGGCGATGCTGGAGTGGGCACACGACTTCGGTCGTGCCCGGGGAGCTCGGCTGTCGCAGGTCACCACCGACGACGCACGGGATAGGACTCGCGCCTTCTACACCCGGCTCGGATACGAGACGGCGCACGTGGGGCTCAAGCGGCACATCTAGCGATGACGATCCGCGGAGACCGCGACGATTCGCTGACCTTCCGACGGCAGAACCTCCGCCGATCGTCACGAGGTCAGTGGATCGTCCGCGGGGGAGTAGGTTTCGAGTGTGACCAACCCACTCGACGAGCATCCCCACCACGTCCCCGAGCCCGGCGAGACCAGCGTTCCTGAACTCGAGGTCGACGAGACCGTCGCGCCGCGTCCGGAGGAGGAGATCGCCGACGTCGCGCGAGCCGAACCCGACGTCGCAGTCCACGGCGACGATCCTCGGAGCGTGTGACGATCGGCTGACTGATCGGCGGGTGAAGCTCAGCGTCTCGTCACAGGGTCCGCGAATCGTGACAGCTGCCCGGGATACGCTGGAGGCTGCGGGGGAACGCGTCTTCGACGGCGCCCGCACATCCACCCCGACGGCACGAGGAGAACCACGCCCATGACCGACACCCAGATCTTCGAGCCCGAGGGCCGCGCCATCCCCTTCGTCGACGAGGGGGACGGACCCGTCAAGCTCGTGCTGATCCAGGAGCAGGGGCTCGCGGCCGACGTCCTGGGCGTCGCGGCGCACTACCTCGCGGAGGAAGCAGGCTTCCACGTGCTGCGCATCGGCCACCGAGCCGGTGACGCCACGCTCGAAGAGCGGGTCGAGGACGTCGTCGCCGTGATCGATCACGTCGGCATCGAGGACACCTGGGTCGGCGGCCACGGCTTCGGTGGCACGATCGCCCGCGCGGTCGTCGCCGCGCACCCCGACCGCGCCAACGGACTGCTCCTCCTGGGCGTCGAGGACGTCGACATCGCGGTCGCCCCGGCCATCCCTGTGCTCATCGTGCAGGGCACCGAGGATGCCGAGAACCCGTCCGCGAACGCGGAGAGCCTCCAGGCCACGATGCCGGACCGCTCCAGCATCAAGACCATCGCGGGCGACCACCTGTTCCCGATGCATCACCCGATCGAGACCGGTGTGATCATCGAGGAATACCTGGACTGGGACTGACCGCGTGAGCGGAACCGCGCGCACGGTCGTCCTCGCGATCGACCTCCAGGCGGGCGTCATGCCCGGCTGCCACGACGAGAAGGGCGTGCTCGCACGCGCGGCCGCCCTCGTCGACAGGGCACGAGACGCGGGAACGCCCGTCGTCTGGGTCCACCACGACCCGGTCGGCGTCGGCACCCCGGACTGGGAGCTCGCGGAGCCGCTGCATCGTGTCGAGGGGGAGCCCCTCGTGCGCAAGAGCTACCGCGACTCCTTCGCGGACACCGACCTGCGCCAGGTGCTCGACGGACTCGGCGCCACGCATCTCGTGATCAGCGGGGCGCAGTCGGACTACTGCGTCCGCACGACCATGCAGCGCGCTGCGGCCGAAGGGTACGACGTCACGCTCGTCAGCGACGCCCACACCACGGTCGACGCCAAGTGGGACGGCGTCGCGATCAGCGGAGAGCAGATCGTGGCGCACACGAACATGTACTTCTCGGGACTCCGGTACCCGGGGCAGCGCTTCGCGGTCGCGACGCACGACGCCGTCGAGCTCGGCCGATGACCGCCACGCTCGTCGCCAGGATCTCGCGGGCGGCTACGGCCACCGCATCCTCTTCGAGGGCATCGACCTGACCGTCGCGCCCGGCGATGTCATCGGCGTGGTCGGCGCGAACGGAGCCGGCAAGTCCACCCTGCTGCGTCTGCTCGCGGGGGTGGACGCGCCAGCCGCCGGCACGGTCTCGCTCGCGCCCGCCGACGCGTTCGTGGGCTGGCTGCCCCAGGAGCACGAGCGTGCTGCAGGCGAGACCATCGCGGAGTACATCGCGCGTCGCACCGGGTGCACCGCAGCGACGCAGGAGATGGATGCCGCGGCCGCCGCCCTCGCGGATCCTGATCTGGCGCCCGCCGGCACCGATCCGGCCGACGCGTATTCCGAGGCGCTGGAGCGCTGGCTCGCGAGCGGCGCCGCCGACCTCGAGGAGCGCATCCCCGCGGTCCTCGCCGACCTCGGTCTGGAGACCGGTGCCGGAGTCGACGCGACCTCTCTGATGACGGGACTCTCAGGCGGACAGGCAGCGCGGGTCGGCCTCGCGGCACTCCTGCTGTCGCGATTCGACATCGTCTTCCTCGATGAGCCGACCAACGACCTCGACCTGGACGGTCTCGACAGGCTCGAATCGTTCGTCCGCGGCCTTCGCGGCGGGGTCGTGCTCGTGAGCCACGATCGCGAGTTCCTGTCGCGGAGCGTCACCAGGGTGCTGGAGCTCGACCTCGCACAGGGATCGCACCGGATCTACGGCGGCGGCTACGACGCCTACCTCGAGGAGCGCGCCGTCGTGCGCCGTCACCTCAGGGAGAAGTACGACGAGTTCGCCGAGAAGAAGGCCGATCTCACGGCGCGCGCTCGCACCCAGCGGGAGTGGTCGAGCCAGGGCGTCCGCAATGCGATGCGCAAGTCTCCCGACAACGACAAGATCAAGCGCCGCGCGTCGATGGAGTCGAGCGAGAAGCAGGCGCAGAAGGTGCGCCAGATGGAGAGCCGGATCGCGCGCCTCGAAGAGGTCGAGGAGCCGCGCAAGGAGTGGCGGCTCGAGTTCACGATCGGCTCGGCCCCGCGCTCGAGCACGGTCGTCTCGACGCTGGGCTCGGCCGTCTTCCGCCAGGGCGACTTCACGCTCGGCCCGGTGACACTGCAGGTCGACGCCGGTGACCGCATCGGCATCACCGGCCCGAACGGCGCCGGCAAGTCGACGCTTCTGCGGGGCCTCCTCGGGCGTCTGGCGCCCGCCGACGGGACGGCATCCCTGGGGTCGAGCGTGCAGATCGGCGAGATCGATCAGGCGCGCTCGCTCTTCGTCGGCGACGCCGCGCTTGCGGATGCGTTCGAAGGACTCGTCCCCGAGATGGCGTCAGCGGAGGTGCGGACGCTCCTCGCCAAATTCGGACTCAAGGCTGACCACGTCACGCGTCCGGTCGGCGAGCTGTCACCGGGGGAGCGCACCCGCGCTGCGCTCGCGCTGCTGCAGGCGCGCGGAGTCAACCTCCTCGTGCTCGACGAGCCCACCAACCACCTCGACCTGCCCGCGATCGAACAGCTCGAACAGGCGCTGGAGAGCTACGACGGCACCCTGCTACTGGTCACGCACGACCGGCGCATGCTCGACGCCGTGCAGCTGAACCGGCGCTGGGAGGTCGCCGACGGTCGGGTCTGCGAGGCTTGAGCGGTCCTAGCGCCCCTGACGCTTCTTGTACGGCTTCGGCTGGCCCTTGACGATGGGCGCGCGACCCTTGCCCTTCGACGCCTTCGCCTTGCCGCCGGCGGGGCCCGCGGTCTTCGTGGCGGGCGGGGGAGCGGCGGCGACCGTCGCCCGCGCCTCCTCGAGGAACAGCTCTCCGACGCTCGTCAGGCGCGGTGCGGAGCCCTCGCGGTTGACGAGCATGTGGCCGACCTCCTCCTCGAGCTTGTCGAGGGAGGTGTAGAGCGACGCCAAGGGGATGCCCAGCTGCTCTGCGGCTCGCGGGAAGTGCATCGTGTCGGCGAGGACGACGAAGCGACGGAGCAGTGCGATCTTCATGCTGGGCTTTCCGGAACCGCGACGATCACGGGTCCCCTCCAACCTACGCGACTCGAACCCGGCACAGACGACGGATGCCGCGGCTCACTGAGCCGCGGCATCCACCGAGTCATGTGCGGGTCGCGTCAGGCGACCTTCGGGAGGACGGCGAAGGACACCGAGCCCTCGTCGTCGACGCCCGCGTCGAGGATCTTGTCGTCGAGCGCGGCGGCTGCAGTTTCGTCGAGGAACAGGCGGGTGCCGGAGACCTCCACGACCTGGTCCTCGGGCTCGGGGTCCGGCGTCACGAGGACGGCGAGACGTGCACCGCCGTCCTGGCCGGGCGTGGGCGTGGAGTGGATGCGGAGACCTGCGTCGGCGGCGTCGGTCTGACGGCTGACGAGGGTGTTGACGATAGCGGTGGCGTTGTCGGTGAGGGTGAGCACGAGACTCTCCTTCCGGTTGCGGACACGACGCGGGTGCGGCGTGTCCGGGCCACGATTCCTCACGAGGCGCTGCGGTTCAACCCGACGCGCCCGATTGTGAGGGGTCTCCCACCGGATGCAGAGGTTTTCTCAGGAACACCTGCGCGGTGCCGTCGCCCTCGGGGATGCGCGTCGTCTCCCGATACCCGCAGCTCTCGTAGAGGCGGATGTTCGCCTCGCTCAGGCTGCCCGTGAAGAGCTCCGCCTCGGACGCCGTCGATGCCTGCTCTGCCGCCTCGAGGAGTCGGCGCCCGATACCGAGACCCTGGACGTCCGGCGCGATCGCGATACGGCCGATCAGCAGCAGGTCGCCGTCCTCGACGAAGCGGATCGCCCCGACGAGCCGCCCGTCGATGCGGGCGGTCAGTCCGCCCTCCGACCGCAGCTCCGCCTCGACCTCCGGCAGGGTCTGGGTGAGCGGCGGCATGTCGGCGCTGCCGTAGATCTGCGCCTCCGACACGAAGGCGGCGCGCTGCAGCGTGAGCACCTCCCCGGCATCCGCCTCGGTGACGCGGGCGATGACGACCTCGGGTTCGTCCGTCGTGTTCTGCTGTGACATCTGCTCTCCTTCCGGTGCACCATCTCGCCAGACCCGGCCGGGGCTGTCAACCCCCTCGAACTCGCCCAGGATGCGGCGCTATCGTCTCGGCCCAGGAGGACATGACTATGGCTGACAACACGAAGACGACCAAGACGACCACGAACGGTTCCGCCAAGCGCGGGGCGAAGACCACTCGCCGTCAGAACGCGGAGAAGGGCTTCACGGCATCCGCCCAGCTCGCCGCGAACCTGCAGACCGTGCTCGTCGACCTGATCGAGCTCTCGCTGCAGGGCAAGCAGGCCCACTGGAACGTCGTGGGGCGCAACTTCCGCGACACGCACCGCCAGCTCGACGAGATCATCGAGGCGGCGCGGACGTTCAGCGACACCGTCGCCGAGCGCATGCGTGCCCTGCACGCGGTGCCGGACGGGCGCACCGACACGATCGCCGAGACCACCTCGCTCCCCGCATTCCCCTCCGGCGAGGTGTCGACGAGCGACACGATCGACCTCGTCACCGAGCGACTGGATGCCGTCGTCGGCACCATCCGCGATGTGCACGACGCGGTCGACGAGGAGGACCCGACGTCCGCCGACATCCTGCACGCGGTCATCGAGAGCCTCGAGCAGTTCGCCTGGATGGTCAGCGCGGAGAATCGCAGCCCCGCAGGCCGTTGAGTCGCGTGCTGCCGTGCCCGCTCAGCCCTGGCGGCGGTCGAACGCCCGTCTGATCAGGCGCGGCAGCACCATCCACAGTCCCAAGATCACCGCGATCGAGGCGATCAATGCGATCACACCGGCCGTCCGACCCACCGTGAAGTCGATGATCAGGGTCGTCACGCCGATCGTGAGCGCGGCGATCACGATGAGGTCGACCCGCACGATCCGTGCGGCGACCCGGACGAGGTCGGGCTTGCGTCGTCGACCGAACAGAGCTCGGTGCATGCCGACCGGCGCGAGCGCCAGGATCGTCGCGAGTGCGGCGAGTCCCACGAGCACGACGTACAGGTCGCGCTGGAATTCGTCCATGTCGGTGAACCGCGGCTGGAAGGCGACCGCGAGGAGGAACCCGGTGAGGATCTGCGTACCCGTCTGCATGACGCGGAGCTCCTGCAGCAGCTCGTCCCAGTTGCGGTCGGCCCGCTCGTTCGGGGTCTCGTCCCGTCCGTCGGCCCGGTCGTCGAGCTCGTCCCGTTCGTCCGTGGGGCGAGCGGGCGTGTCATCTCGTTCCATCACACCAGTCTCGCGAAGGCGGGATCGGAGTGTCCAGGCTCTTGCGTTCCCCGGGGTGGGTGCGTCATGACTCTCCCGCCGATCCGAGAATGGTGGCCGGAGCTCTCCGACGATGCGCGCTTGGACGTGCTGGAGCACGCTCCGCACCTCGGCGAGACCGCTCGCGAGGAGGTCCGGACGATCACCGGCGCCGTCGTGGGGATGGCCGAGACGCTGACGGACGACGACCTCGACTATGCGAGAGACGACGCGAAGCGGACGACGGAGACCTGAGCGGTGTCAGTCGCGCGGTGCGGGGGAGTCCTCTTCGCGCAGGCGCGGCTCGGTGCGACGCTCAGGGCGCAGGCCCGCCTTGTCGGCGTAGAACCCACGGATGCGGTCCATGTCGGCACGCACATCGCCGGTCAGGTCGAGCGTCGGGCCGAGACCCGTGGTCATGGTCGTGCGATCGACGAAGCCGAGGGTCACCGGCATCCCGGTCTCGCGGGCGATCCGGTAGAAGCCGGACTTCCAGTACGCGTTGCCGCCGCGAGTGCCGTCCGGCGTGATCACGAGGCCGAACACCGCTCCGGAGTGCACGCGAGCGACGACGTCCCCGACGACGCGTGCAGGATCCGCTCGATCCACGGGGATGCCGCCGAGGCGACGCATGATCGGGCCGCGCCAGCCGCGGAACAGGCTGCTCTTGCCGAGCCAGTGCACCTCGATGCGCAGCTGCCAGGCGATCGCGAGCATCAGCACGAAGTCCCAGTTGGAAGTGTGCGGGGCGCCGATCAGGATCGTGGGACGCGACGGCGTCGTCTCGGCGGTCAGTGTCCAGCGGCTGAACGTCCAGAAGACGCGGGCGATGAGTCGGGTGAGCACTCGTCCACCGTAGAGGACGAGACCTGTCAGTCGCCTGTCGCCCGGTCGCCGTCCTTCGGCGGAGTCGCCAGGCTGAGGGCACGGGCGGTCGACGGGTCGAGGCCGGGCAGCTCGTCCACCGGGACGGCGAGAGCGAGCAACGCGCGGCTGAAGAAGTTGCGGGCCGCGGCGGCCAGCGTGATGTCGACGATCTGCCGATCGGAGTACCCGTGGTCGCGGAGCGTCTGCGTGTCGGCATCCGTCATGCCCTCCGGGTTCGATGACAGCCGGGTCGCGAAATCGACGACCGCGCGCTCCGCGGCGTCGAATCCACGATCGTCGCCCTCGGCGAAGGCGCGCAGGCCCTCCTCGTCGAGGATGCCCGCACGCACCGATCGGCGCCCGTGGGCGAGGAGGCAGTGCGTCGACCCGATCGCCCGCGCGGCACCCAGCGTCGCCGCCTCGTACACGCGAATCCCGATGGAGGGGACGACGGCCTGGACGAGGTCCTCGAACGCGGCGTGAGCCTCGGGGTTCACCGCCATCGCGCGCGTGTGGGCGAAGACGAAGCCGTCATCGTCGAGGTCGGCGGCGTACATGTCCGCCGCGTGGCCCTCGACCTCCGATTCGTCCGGCGTCGTGATGATCATGGCCGCTCCTTCGCGCCGCGACCCGTGGCGGGGCGCGGATACCCGAGCGCCAGCGAGCCTTCCCAGGTCTTTCCTGCGAACACTACGCCGCGGTCCGGGCCTGCGGAAGGCCGGATGGCGCCCAAGCCCTGCAGCAGGCGTACGATCGAGGGATGGCCAAGACACAGGACTCCGTCGAGCAGGACGCGCACCCCGCGATCCAGCCGCTGCCGGGCGCTCTGAATCTCCTCGACGACGATGCTGCCGGATACTGCAGCGGCGGCGTCTGCCACTTCCCCGCGCCCAAGACGCAGCCGTAGCAGTCCGCCGCCGCGGCGGTGATCAGTGCCCCGCGTGCACTCCCGCGTCGACATCGTCGGCCGGCTTGCGCACGAATGCGCTGAGCGCGACCGCCGCGAGCGAGATGATCGCCGCGATGAGGAACGCCATGCGCGCACCGGGTGCGCCGGCCGCAGCCGTCGCGAGTCCTTCGTCCTCGCCGGCATGCAGGATCGCGGAGTACGTGACGGTGAGCACCGCGACACCCGCGGCCCCGCCGACCTGCTGCAGCGTGTTCAGCACGGCCGAGCCGTGCGAGTAGAACGAGCGCTGAAGCGAGCCGAGCGATGCGGAGAACAGCGGCGTGAACGACATCGCGAGTCCGACCGACATCGCGGCCTGGACGATGATGAGCACCCACCAGACGGTGTGCTCTCCGACAGTGGAGTAGTAGAACAGCGCGGCCGAGACGAGGATCGTGCCGGGGATCAGCAGCGGACGCGTGCCGCGCGCGTCGTAGATGCGACCCATGACCGGGCCCAGCACACCCATCAGCACCGAGCCGGGCAGCAGGATCAGTCCGGACTGGAAGGCGTTGAGGCCCGCGACGTTCTGGAGGTACTGCGGAAGCAGCGTCAGGGTGCCGAACATCGACAGGGCGAGGATCGTCATGATGATGACCGAGAACGTGAAGTTGGAGGAGCGGAAGACCCGGAGGTCGAGCAGCGCGTCGTCGACCTTCTGCAGGATCAGCTGACGCCAGACGAACAGCGCCAGCGAGAGCGCGCCGACGACGAGAGCGATGACGCCGACCGTGTCGCCCGAGCCGCCGTGGCCGCCGAACTGGCTGAGTCCGAAGACGAGGCCGCCGAAGCCCAGCGCGGCGAGCGGGATCGAGAGGACGTCGAGCGGGACGTCGCGGGTCTCGCCGAGGTTCGTCATCCACTTCGCGCCCATGGCGAGGGCCACGATCGCGATGGGCAGGACGATCGCGAACAGCGCGCGCCAGTTGAGCGTCTCGAGCACGGCACCGGCGAGGGTCGGTCCGATCGCGGGCGCGAGGGAGATGACGAGGCCGACGCGGCCCATCATGCGACCGCGGGACTGCGGCGGAACGACGTTCATGATGGTCGTCATGAGCAGTGGCATCATGATGCCGGTGCCGGCGGCCTGGATCACGCGGCCGGCGAGCAGGACGCCGAATCCGGGCGCGACGAGGGCGACGAGCGTGCCGAGTGAGAACGCGGACATCGCCGCGATGAAGACCTGACGGGTCGTGAAGCGCTGCAGGACGAAGCCGGTCGTCGGAATGACGACGGCCATCGTGAGCAGGAACGCGCTCGTCAGCCACTGGCCGAGCTCGGGCGGGATGCCGAGGTCGGTGTTCAGGTGGGGGATCGCGATCCCCATGGTCGTCTCGTTGAGGATCGCGACGAACGCCGCGACCAGCAGCAGCCAGATGACGCGCATGTCGCTGCGCGGGATCTCTCCGGCAGCGGTGGACGGGGGCGTGGTGATCGAACCGGTGTCGACGGCTGACATGCGGCCTCCTGGGCACTGAGTGGGGGATGTTGCGCGAGTGCGCGGGAACCATTCAGCGTAACCGCCCCCTGCGACATTCCATTCCCGATCCGACCGAATCCGCTCACAGCGGATGCTCAGGCGGTGGCGATCGCGCCGGGGTGTCCACCGCGCTGACTACGCTGGCGGGATGAGCATGGGCGGCGGAATGGGCGGTGGTCCCCGTGGAGGATTCCGCGGGATGGACGAGGACGCGCAGCGGAGGGCGAACGCCGAGGCCCCGCGCATCAGCGGCCTCGGAGCCCGGGTGGTCGCGCTCTTCCGGCCGTACCTCGCACGTATCGTCGTCACCGGAATCCTCGTGATCGTCGGCGCCGCGATCGCGGTCGTCCCGCCCCTCCTGGTGCAGCGCATCTTCGACGACGCGCTCTTCCCCGTCGACGGTGGCGGCCCTCAGCTGCAACTGCTGATCGTCCTGGTGTCGGCGATGGTCGGGCTCTTCCTCTTCTCCGCCGCCCTCGGCGTCGCGCAGACCTGGTTGACCTCGACGGTGGGCAACAGCGTCACCGGCGACCTCCGCGTGCGCCTCTTCGAGCACCTGCAGGCGATGGAGCTCGGCTTCTTCACCCGGACCAAGACCGGCGTGATCCAGTCGCGTCTGCAGAACGACGTCGGGGGCGTCTCCGGTGTGCTCACCAACACCGTCACGAGCATCCTCGGCAACGTCGTGACCGTGATCGCATCGCTCGTCGCGATGATCCTCATCGACTGGCGCCTGACCCTCATCGCGGTCGTGCTCATGCCGTTCCTCATCATCGTGCAGCGCCGGGTCGGACAGGTGCGGGCGCGCATCGCGGGCGAGACGCAGGAGTCGCTGTCGGAACTGACCTCGATCACGCAGGAGACCCTGAGCGTGTCGGGGATGCTGCTGTCGAAGGCGTTCAACCGGCAGCGCACCGAGTCCGCGCGCTACCAGGCCGAGAACCGCAACCAGGTGAAGCTGCAGGTCCGGCGGGCCATGAGCGGCCAGGGATTCTTCGCGGTCGTGCAGGTGCTGATGGCGAGCGTCCCCGCCGTGATCTACCTCGTCTCGGGTTATCTCATCGCAGGTGGCACGGGAGCCATCACCGCGGGAACCGTCGTCGCCTTCACCACGGTGCAGGCGCGGCTCCTCCAGCCCCTGATGGGCCTCATGCGGGTGTCGCTCGACCTGCAGACCTCCTCGGCGCTGTTCGCGCGGATCTTCGAGTACCTCGACCTCGTGCCGGAGATCAGGGACGCCCCCGACGCGATCTCGGTCGACGAGGCGCCGGGGCCGCGGGGACGCATCGAGTTCGACCGCGTGGTCTTCCGCTACCCGGATGCCGCGCCCGACGCCCGTCCGACTCTGAACGGCGTCTCGTTCGTGGCGGAACCGGGGTCGCACGTGGCGTTCGTCGGCCCTTCCGGCGCGGGAAAGACGACTGTGCTGTATCTCGCCCCGCGGCTGTACGAGGCGCACGGCGGTGCCGTCCTGTTCGCGGGTGCGGACGTGCGCACGCTGACGCAGGAGTCGATCATCGACCAGGTCGGCATCGTGTCGCAGGAGACCTACCTGTTCCATGCGACCATCCGCGAGAACCTGCTGTACGCCAAGCCCGGCGCCACGGAGCAGGAGATGATCGCGGCGTGCGAGGCCGCGAACATCCACCACATCATCGCGGGATTCGAAGACGGCTACGACACGGTCGTCGGCGAACGCGGATACCGCCTTTCGGGTGGGGAGAAGCAGCGGATCGCGATCGCCCGCGTGCTGCTCAAGGACCCGCCCGTCCTCCTTCTCGATGAGGCGACATCCGCTCTCGACACCGTCTCGGAGCGTGTGGTGCAGGAGGCGCTCGACGAGGCAGCGAAGGGGCGGACGACGCTGACGATCGCGCACCGGCTCTCGACCGTGATCGGCGCGGACATCATCCACGTGCTGGAGGCGGGGCAGATCGTCGAGTCCGGCACGCACAGCGAGCTCCTCGCGCTCGGTGGGCTCTACGCCGAGCTCGCGGAGCAGCAGGTGGCCGCGTCGCGCGTGCTCGACACCGAAGCCGTGATCGAGGAGGCCGTCACCGGGGGCGTGAGCGCGGCGCTGGCCGACCGACGGGCCGACCGCGCGCCCGCGGACTCGGCGGGAGCGGACGCCGTCGCCGCGGTGACCGCGCCCGTGCCGCTGCTCGACGCTCCACGAGCGGATGAGCGGGTCTACCCGGCCGAGGGATAGAGCGCCGGTCCGGCTGCGCTCAGTGGACCGACAGGCCGCCGTCCACGAAGAGGGAGTTGCCGGTGATGTACGACGAACCTGCCCCGGCCAGGAACACCGCGGCAGACGCGAAGTCGGACGGCAGCCCGTTGCGCCCGATCATGGTGCGGGCGGCGAGCGCCGCGATCTGCGCCGGATCCTCCTGCAGTCGCGCGTTCAGCGGAGTGAGCACGAAACCGGGGACGAGCGTGTTGCTCGTGACTCCTGTGCCGCCCCAGGCCTCGGCCTCCGAGCGCATGAGCGATTCGACTGCGCCCTTCGAGACGCCGTAGACGCCGCTGCCGACGAACGCGCGGTGAGCCTGCTGCGAGCTGACATGGATCAGGCGGCCGTACCCGCGCTCGGCCATGCCGGCGGCGTACCGCTGACCGAGCAGGAACGGGGCCAGGGCGTTGACCGTCATGGTCGCGTCCCAGTCGTCCTCCGTGATGTCGGCGAAGCGCGGACGGATGTTGATCCCGGCGGAGTTCACGAGGATGTCGGGCTCGCCGAACGGTGAGGTGGCAGCCTCCGCCACCTCGCGGATGCCCTCGCGGGTGCCCAGGTCGCCGACGACACCTGCGGCGGTGGCGCCGGCATCCTGCAGCTCCGACACGGTGTCGTCGATGCGCGAGCGGCCCCGCGCCACGATCACGGTGGATGCGCCGGCGCGGGCGAGGGCGGTGGCGATCCCACGACCGATGCCGGAGCTTCCTCCGGTCACCACCGCGACGCGGCCGTCGAGGGAGAAGAGTTCGGAGAGGTACTCGGTCATCGTGCTCCCGCAGTCGTGCTCGTGGTCGTCCTCACCACGCGAGGCCCGCGACGATCGCGTGGTCGGGGTGTGCGTCGGCGTACTCGGGGAGCGCCTGCAGCTCGTCGATGAAGGCCGACACCTCCGCGGCGTACGTCGGGTCGGCATGCGCGTGGCCGATCTCGAGGAGCGGCGGGATGTCCATCGCGATGATGAGCTCGAGCCGCGCGATCACCGCGGCGTACGCTCCCGCCGCATGCAGGGTGCGGATGCCGCCGCGCAGCGCCGTGAGATAGTCGCGCAGCACGGGGAGCTGCGCCTTGCCCTGAGTGATGGAGGTCCCGTCCGCCCGCACGCGCCACTTCACGACCGTGTCGGGGATCACGTCGAAGGCACGCGCCCGGGTGTACATCTGCTGCGCGACCACCTGGTCCTCGTAGGCGACGCCCTCGGGGAAGCGCAGGTCGTCCCACAGGTCGATGCGGCTGATCTTCGACCAGGCGACGATGTTCGCGCTCGCCTGAGGGTGCTCGGTGAGCGTCGTGCCGAGCCGTTCGGGGGCCGTGGCGGCGGCGATCCACGGCTGCACCCGCCCTTCGACGTAGCGCTCGCCGTCGAAGCGGGTGCGCACATAGGCGCCGGCCACGAAGTCGCTGCCGGTCCTCTCGAGCGTGTCGGTGAGCCGGGCGAGCGCGGTCGGGGTCAGCTCGTCATCGCCGTCGAGGAAGCCGACGAGCGGCGTCTCGACCAGCGGCAGCGCGGCGTTGCGCGCGGCGCCGAGACCCCGGGAGGCCTCGTGCCGGAGCAGTCGGAAGCGGGGGTCGGAGGCCGCAGCCGCGGCGAAGACGTCAGCGGTGTCGTCGAGCGATCCGTCGTCGACGAGGATGGCGCTCCACCGGGTCTCCGTCTGCGCGCGCAGCGAGTCGAGCGCTGCGGGTGCGAAGGCTCCGATGTCGCGGCCGGGGACGATGATCGTCACGATCGGTGCGGGTGCGGTCACCCGCCCGAGTCTAGAGCCGCAGGGCAGGGTCAGTCGTCAGCGACCGCGCGCACCGACTCGGCCACGAGCGCGACGAGCTGCTCGGGGGCGCCGGCGGGCAGAGCCTCGCGTCCGAAGGTGAAGCGCACGGCTGTCTGCGCGACGGCCGGCTCGATCCCGCAGGCCACGAGCACGTGCGATGGCTCGTCGCTGCCCGCGGCGCACGCGGACCCGCTCGAGGACACCACTCCGCGACGCTCCAGCTCGAGCAGCACGGCCTCGCCGCTGACGCCGCGGAACGTGA
>JAZBLS010000014.1:0-29363 GCA_037033365.1 Actinomycetota bacterium
GCCCGCTCCCGCTGCACCGGCGCCGGCCGCTCCCGGCCGCTCGTCCGGCGTGACGGCCGTCCTGGTCGCCACCGCCGTGATCGGAGGCCTGGCACTGGCGGGGTCCGGCGCGACCGCAGCGTTCGCCGCGACCGGCACGCTGCTCGCCTCGTCGGGCGAACGCAGTGATTCTGTGCAGACCGAAGATGTCGAGGGTCTCGAGAGCCTGTCCATCGACGTGGACGCGGGCAACATGCGCATCGAGTTCGCCGACGTCACGGACGCCGAGCTGTCGGTGACCAACGGTCGAAGCCCCGGATGGACGCTCGACCGCGACGGAGACGAGCTCGTCGTGCGGAGCCCGGAGTTCCGCTGGGGCTGGTGGTTCGGCGGGTGGTTCGGCGGCGACGAGGAATCCGCCGTCCTCGTCCTGCCCGAGAGCCTTCGCGAGTCGGCGCTCGACGCCGATCTCACGCTCGACGCGGGCAGCCTGGATGTCGTCGGCGACTTCGGCACACTCGACATCACCGTCAACGCCGGCGCGCTCGACGTCGAAGGGTCGGCCGAGACGCTCGATGTCGACATGAGCGCCGGGCGGGCGGACATGGTCGTCGACGGGGCGGATGACGCGTCACTCAGCGTGTCGGCGGGCGATCTGAACGTCGAGCTGACCGGAACCGCGCCGACGCAGACGACGATCGACGTGAGCGCCGGATCGATCGACCTGACCGTCCCGGACGAGTCGTATGCGATCTCCCAGGAGGTCGCCGCGGGATCCCTCGATGCGCGCGTCGAGCAGTCCCCCCAGTCCCGCAGGGTGATCGATGTCACCCTCGCGGCCGGCAGCGTCACCATCCGCCCGGGCAGCTGAGGGAGGTCGAGGGCGGGGCCCGTTCCGGTGGCCCCGCCCTCGATTGGGTAATTCGAGAAATCTCCGGTAAAGTTTCGGAGGTTGACGGGCCCATAGCTCAGGCGGTTAGAGCGCTTCACTGATAATGAAGAGGTCCCAGGTTCAAGTCCTGGTGGGCCCACCCTTAACTCAAGAAATTCCCTCACGGGGCCTTAGCTCAGTTGGTAGAGCGCCTGCTTTGCAAGCAGGATGTCAGGAGTTCGAATCTCCTAGGCTCCACACTGTGTTGAGACAGTTCGAGAAGGCCCCGCCATCGTGCGGGGCCTTCTCGTTTCTGTCCCGCGGCCCTGACCCCCTTGGGTCCCTGAGCCCGCTGGGTCCCTGAGCCCCCTTGGGTCCCTGAGCCGGTCGAAGGGCCGTCGCACTTTCACGCCGACGTCGCAGACTTTCTTCGCATCCATGCGCCGTGAGCGTGAATCTGCGCCGCCGTCCGAGTCCCCGGGGTCCCTGAGCCTGTCGAAGGGCCGTCCACAGGTGTGGATGAACCTGTTAACAACTCGGACATCCGAACAAATACTCCGAGATCCTGGATTATCCGTGCGGGTATCCATCCACAGGTGTTAACAAACCTGTTAACAACTCACCGTTCGTCGAGGAAGACCCCGACCCGGTCGCCGTCGCGCACGAACTGGAGCGCTCGCCCGTCCGGGAAGCGGTCGACCAGGGCCGCCGGGCTGTCGACGTCGAACGGGACCTCCACCGTGATCGGGAAGACGCCGATCCTGCAGCCGGTATAGGCCGGCCGGTCGAACCCGTACGAGTCCGGATTGAAATCCTTTTGTGCCGGGATCGCATCTGTGCGCAGCACCGTGAGGCAGTCCGAGTCGCCATCGAAGCCGTAGCCCCGTGCGTTCTCGAAGATCGTGAGCCCGTGGAACTCGAAGGCGAGCGACCCCTCCTCCGCACCGAAGAACCCAGCGGGCACGACGACGCTCGACGTGGGGTCGAGCGTCGCGATCTGCGGGGCGCCGGAGGACGTCGAGACGGGTGCCATCGACGTCACGACGGCGGTGACGGATGCGGCCACAGCCGCCGAGGCGACGACGGAGGCGACCCAGAGGACCGGGAATCGGCGCCCTCGGCGAGCAGGCGCGTCTGCGACCGCCTCCTCCGCGACGGTCGTCCCGTCTCCGGGCGCCTCCGTCTCCGTCTCGAACTCCGCGAGAAGCTCGTCCGCGTCGCTCGGCGCCGTTGGCTGCACGACCTCGGTTCGACGTCTCTCGAGCTCGTGGAGCCGCCGCATCGCCGCGGGGTCGTCATGGATGTCGGCATTCGGACCGAAGGCGCGCGCTCGGAGCGCACGGAGTTCGTCGTCTGTCGTGATGTCCATCCCGGGCATCGTCTCACGGCTGAACCAGCGTTCTGCCATTCCTGGGACTCGATTTCAACCCCCAGTCCATACATCCGTGGATCGGCGTAGGGTGCCCTACATGAGCGAGGCGCAGACCATGATCCAGACCGAAGTGAACTTCGACGGCGTGAGCTACCTCCTCTCCCAAGATCAGGATGTGCAGGACCTCCGTGATCGAGTCGAGACTGCCGTGAAGACCCCCGGCACCTTCGTGGACCTCGTCGTCGTCGGCAACCGTGCCGTGAGCGTGCTGGTCACGCCGCGGAGCCACGTCAGCATCAGCGTCGCGACCGTCGCGTTCGATGCCCGCGACACGGGTGACGTCGACTTCCCCTACGGCGGCTACTACGACATGCTCTGACGAGCGGTGAGCCCCCGTGCGGCGTCGTGCAGGCACTCGACGAACGCCGCGCTGATCGCGTCATCGACGTCGTCGCGTCGCCGTGCGACCATCAGCCTCGTCGTCGGAGACCCCGAGAACGGCACGACCGAGATCGAGGCGGGCGCCAGCTGACGGACGGACTCGGGGAGGATGCTCGCGCCCACTCCCGCGGCGACGAAGCCCAGCGCGGTCTCCTGGTGCACCACCTCCTCCACGACGTTCAACGATCCCACCGAGAGTCCGAGGACGTCATGGACCCGGTCGACGTAACCGGGCATGAGGGAGCGGGGGTACGCGATCATCGGCACGCCGGTGATGTCTGCGGGGCTCAGGTCGGCACGTGATGCGAGCGGATGCGCGTTCGGGATGCAGGCGACGAGACGCTCCTCGAACACGACGTCGGTGACCAGGGGCGTGGATGACCTCGCGGCATCCGGAATCTCGTCGCGCACGATGCCGACGTCGATCGTCCCGTCGCGGAGTCGTTCGAACTGCTCCCCCGACGTGAGCGGCACGAGCGTGAGGTTCACCCGATCGCGGCGCGACCGGAAGAGCTGCACGACCTCCGGCAGCACCGTGTAGTTCGCCGAGCTGACGAATCCGGCTGTGAGCTGCCCTGCCAGGCCGTCGACGTAGTCGCGCATCTCGGCGCGGACGGCGTCGACCTCGTCGAGAATCCGCCGCGCCCGCTCCTGCAGATGTCGACCGGCGGGTGTGAGGGTCACGCGACGGGTGCTGCGCTCGAAGAGCGGGAGGCCCACCTCGCGCTCCAGGCGACCGACCTGGACGCTCAGCGGCGGCTGCGACATGTGCAGTCGCTGCGCCGCTCGACCGAAGTGGAGCTCGTCCGCGACCGCGAGGAAATATCGCAGCTGACGGAGTTCCATATCCGCACGATACGGGTGTCGTATTACCGCGGCGTTACGGGCTGATTGCGAGCGAAACGCTATCAATCAGAGTGAGAAATGGTATTTGACCTGGGGTTGTTGCGACGGCTTATCTGGACGGGACGCACCCGATACGGAGGACCCCCGCATGACCGCAGACACCGCAGCCGACACCCGCATCGACATGCTCTACCTGAGCGAGCCGGAGGTCATCGCCGCCGGGATCAAGGACATGGACCGCTGCATGGAGGTCATGGAGGAGGTTCTGATCCTGGTCGCCAAGGGCGACTACCGGATGGCCGGCAACTCGGCGAACTCGCACGGAGCGCAGATCAGCTTCCCGGCATCCTCTCCCTTCCCGACCATGCCCCTGGATGCCGCCGATCGCCGATTCATGGCGATGGCCGCCTACCTCGGTGGGCGCTTCGACACGGCCGGCGTCAAGTGGTACGGCTCGAACGTCGACAACCGGGAGAAGGGCCTTCCGCGCTCGATCCACCTGATCGTCCTCAACGACAAGGAGACCGGGGCTCCGTTCGCGATCATGTCGGGCAACCTCGAGAGCGCGTACCGCACGGCCGCGGTCCCGGGTGCGGCAGCCAAGAAGCTGGCGCCGATCGGCGCGACCTCGCTCGGCATCATCGGCCCGGGCGCCATGAACAAGAGCGCCCTCCACGCCATGACGGCGGCGCGTCCGACCCTCGACACGATCCGCATCAACGGCCGTCGCCGATCGACGTCCGAGGCGTTCGCCGACTACGTGCGCGAGCACTACCCCCAGTTCACGACGATCGAGATCGCCGAGACCGTCGAGGCCGCGGTGCGCGACTCCGACATCGTCTCGGAGGCCGTGACCGGACTCGTCGGCTCCGAGAACTACCCGTACATCGACGGAGACTGGATCAAGCCCGGGGCGTTCCTCAGCCTGCCTGCGAACCTCCGCATGGACAAGGAGTACACGCTGTCCGGCAAGGCGCGGCTCATCGCCGACGCCAAGAAGATCTACGAGGCGTGGGCCGAGGAGTACCCGGCTCCCTCGCACGAGACGGCCTTCGGCATGATCGGGCTCTACTGGCAGGACCTCATCGACGCCGGCGAGCTCGACGAGTCGCGCGTCGTGAACATCGGCGACGTCTTCGAGGGCACCGCCCCCGGCCGCGAGTTCGATGAGCAGCCCGTCCTCTTCAGCGTCGGCGGCATGGGCGTCGAGGACGTCGCGTGGGCCAAGACGATCTACGAGAACGCCGTCGAGCGCGGCATCGGCACGAAGCTGAACCTCTGGAACAGCCCGGACCTGGTCTGAGCCATGCACGCGGCACTCTCCTCGCGCGGTGAATCCGCGACGTACGCGATCATCGGCGCCGGACTCACGGGCGCGGCCGCCGCGTGGCGCCTCGCGCAGTCGGGCGCGGACGTGATCGTGCTCGAGCGCGATGTCCCGGCATCCCACCTCGGCAGCTCACACGGCTCGGCGCGCATCTTCCGCTACGGATACCTCGATCCCTTCTACGCAGAGCTCGTCGTCCGGGCGAAGCGCTCGTGGGACGAGTTGGAATCCACCACGGGACGGCAGCTCATCACGCCGAGCGGCTCCCTCGACTTCGGGGCGATCCGCGACCCGCGCGGCCTGGCCGACGTTCTCGGACGGGTGGGCGTCGACCACGAGCTCCTCTCCCGAGCGGATGCCGCGGAGCGGTGGCCGCACCTGCGGTTCGACACGGAAGTCCTGTGGCACCCGGGTGCCGGAGTCATCGACGCGGAGTCGTCCGTGCACGCCATGCTCGACCTCGCCAAAGCCGCGGGCGCCGAGGTGCGCACGGGGTGGGAGGCGGCATCCGTGCGCCACGGCTTCACCGGATACGTGATCACCTCGTCGACCGGGCGGACCGTGCACGCCGAGCAGGTGGTCGTCGCCGCCGGCGGCTGGCTGCCCGCGCTGCTGCGCGACCTGGATCTGCCCGGAGGCTTCGCCGACGCGATGCCGCAGTTCGAGGTCAGGCAGGAGAACGCCTTCCACTTCCCCTACCTCGACGCCGCTGATCGCGGCGAGACCGCACCCGGCGAGGCGACCTCATGGCCGACGTTCATCTACAAGGGTGAGGACATCCAGACGTACGGCCTGCCCGGCGGGAAGGACGCCGACTGGCGCGGCCAGAAGATCGCGGAGTACAACGGAGGTCGCCGCATCGGCTCCGCCCGTGAGCAGGACGGCCTGATCGACCCGGAGAACCGCGAGCGCGTGCGGGGATTCGTCGAGGAGTTCGCGCCGGGTCTCGATCCCGAGCCGTATGCCGAGACCACCTGTCTGTTCACCAATGTCCCGCGGGACGACATGATCATCGACCGTGCCGCGGGCGTGACCATCGTCTCTCCCTGCTCGGGCCAGGGCGCGAAGTTCGCACCTCTGCTCGGCGAGCTCGTGCTCGACCTCGTCACGGGCACCGAGACGACGACCGACCGCTTCCGCGCGGTCGGTCAGCGATTCGCGGGGGTGTGACATGAGCGCTCACGGTGATGCGAATGCGCTGCTCGCGGAGATCGAGGGCATCGGGGTCGATTCCGAGCGCGGAGGATACTCGCGCCCGGTGTTCTCCGACGCCGAGCTGCAGCTGCGTGACTGGTTCGTGCAGCAGGCGACGGCCCGCCACCTGGACGTCGAGACCGATGGCAACGGAATCCTCTGGGCCTGGTGGGACACAGCGGCGGGCCGTGCGGGGAGACGCGATGTCGTGGTGACGGGCTCCCACCTGGATTCGGTCCCCGGCGGCGGGAACTTCGACGGCCCGCTCGGTGTGGTGAGCGCTCTCGCCGCCGTCGACGTGCTCCGCGATCGCGGTGTCGCGCCGACCCGTCCGCTGGCGGTCGCGGTCTTCCCCGAGGAGGAGGGATCCCGCTTCGGCATCGCCTGCCTGGGGTCACGGCTCCTCGCGGGCATCCTCTCCCCCGACGCGGTCCGCGCCCTCCGCGACGACGGCGGCCGCACCTTCGCCGAGATCGCCCAGGACGCCGGCTTCGACGCCGATGCGCTGGGACCCGACCCCGATCGCCTGGCGGCGGTCTCGGCCTTCATCGAGCTGCACGTCGAGCAGGGTCGCGGCCTCGCCGACCTGGATCAGCCGGTCGCGCTCGCAGGGGCGATCATCGCCCACGGGCGCTGGCACGTCCGCATCGACGGTCGCGGCGATCACGCGGGCGCGACGCGCATGGCCGATCGTCAGGATCCGGTCGTCGTCGCGGCGGAGACGATCCGCAGCCTGCGCGCCCACACGCTGATCGTGGACGACGCGCGGGGCACGGTCGGGCGCATCAAGGTCACCCCCGGCGGCACGAACGTGATCGCCTCGGCCGTGGATCTGTGGCTCGACGTGCGACACCGCTCGGAGGACGCGGTGCGACGCATCGTCAGCGAGGTCGCAGCGGCGACCGGTCGTGCTGCGGATGCCGAGGGCTGCACCGTCACGGTGACCGAGCAGTCGTTCTCTCCCACCGTCATGTTCGACCCCGCGCTGCGCGACCGCATGCAGCAGGTCCTGCCCGCTGCCCCCGTGCTCGACACGGGCGCCGGCCATGACGCCGGGGTGCTGGCCGAGATCATCCCCACCGGGATGCTGTTCGTCCGCAATCCCACCGGCTCCTCGCACACCCCCAGCGAGACCGCCGCCCCCGAGGACGTGATGGAGGGCGTCGCGGCGCTCGCCGACGTCCTGCACCACCTTCTCACCTGACCTCGCACTTGACCTCCACGGAAGGAATCACATGGACATCACCTCGCAGGTGAACACGGGATGGATGCTCACAGCCACCGTCGCCGTGACGCTCATGCTCCCGGGACTCGCGCTCTACTACGGCGGTCTCTCCCGCACCAAGAACATCCTCAACACCATGATGATCGTGCTCGGCGGCTTCGCCGTCACGGCGATCCTCTGGGTCCTGTTCGGATACGGCCTCACCCTCGGCGACTCCGTCGGCGGGCTCGGCCTGATCGGCGACCCGAGCACCCTCTTCGGCATCCAGTCCCTGCTGGGAACCGAGACGCCGGAAGGTGCCGTCCCCGCGATCCTCATCGCCGTCTTCCAGCTGATCTTCGCCGGTCTCACGGTCGGGATCATCGGCGGGGCCGTCGAGGGGCGCATGAAGTTCTCCACCTGGCTGGTCTTCTCGGGCCTGTGGGCGACCCTGGTGTACTTCCCCGTCGCCCACTGGGTGTTCGCCTTCGACGCGGCGGACGGCTCGACGACGGGCGGCTGGATCGCGAACGGCCTGCACGCGATCGACTTCGCCGGTGGAACCGCCGTGCACATGAACGCCGGTGTCGCCGCCCTCGTGCTGGCCTTCTTCCTGGGCCGGCGCCGCGACTTCCCGCACGTCGGTCGCCCGGGCAACCTGCCGATCGCCGTGGTCGGCGCCGGTCTCCTGCTCGTGGGCTGGTACGGCTTCAACGGCGGATCCTCCGGCGGCATCAACGAGAGCGCCGGCGTCGCGGTGACCAACACGCTGATCGCCGCGTGCGCCGGACTCCTCGGCTGGATCCTCGTCGAGCGCATCCTCCGGAAGGCCGCGACGTCGCTCGGCGCCATCTCGGGCATTCTCGGCGGACTCGTCGGCATCACGCCGGCCGCCAACTCGGTCTCGCCGGTCGGCGCCGTGATCATCGGCTTCTTCGCGGGCATCGTGGCGTTCGCAGCCCTCGGCCTGAAGGAGAAGCTGGGCTACGACGACGCGCTGGACGCGGTCGCGATCCACATGTTCCCCGGCATCTTCGGCACGCTGGCCATCGGGTTCCTCGCCGACCCCGCATCGCCCGCGGGAGCGGCGGGCATCTTCTTCGGCGGTGACTGGAGCCTCCTCGGCACGCAGGCGCTGGCGATCGTGGCGGTGTTCGCCTACACGCTGGTCGTGACCGCGCTGATCGCCTGGCTGCTCAAGGTCACCATGGGGCTCCGCGTCGCCGAGAGCACGGAGATCACGGGTCTGGACACGACCCTCCACGCCGAGACCGCGTACGACCTGGACGACGTGCGCTCCTGAGCGCCGGACGAGAAGAGGAGACACACATGAAGCTCATCACCGCAGTCCTGCAGCCGGGCGCACTCGATCCCGTGAAGACCGCGCTCGCCGAAGTCGGCATCACCGGCATGACCATCTACGATGCCAAGGGCCACGGCGCGCAGATCGGGAAGGTCGAGGTCTACCGTTCGCAGCGGGTGAAGGTCGACTTCCTCCCGAAGATCGCCCTCGAGGTGGTCGTCGCCGACGAGGAGCTCGAGGCGGCCTTGGACGCGATCCAGGATGCCGCGCGCACGGGCGCCATCGGCGACGGCAAGATCTGGGTCACGGACGTGCTCCAGGTGATCCGCGTCCGCACCGGCGAGACCGGCCCGACCGCCATCCGCTGACGTGCCGGCATGACGAAGAGCGCGCGCGTCGACCCCGAGATCGTCCGTCCGTCGGACGTGCAGGCCGAACCATGGGCCAACGGCCTCGGGGTCACGCGCGTGCTCGCCACCCGCCCCGCGTGGCGCATCAGCGTCGCGGAGATCGAAGGGACGACACCGTTCTCCTCCTTCGCAGGAATGGATCGCGTGCTCATCCCGCTGAGTCCGTCGGGCGTCGCGATCGACATCGGATCGACGCGGCACCGAGTGAGGGCCGGCGAGCCCATCGCCTTCGCCGGTGAGGATGCCGTGGTCGGCGTCGCCGGCATGCGGCGGATCACCGTGCTCAACATCATGACCGTGCGATCGGCGGCCCGAGCGTCGATCGACGTCGTCCGCGGCGCGGAGGTCGAGACGGCCGGTGCAGACGCGGTGCTCGTGCTCGGCGGTGTCGTGACGGCATCCGGTGCCGCGCTTCCGTCCGGGACGCTCGTCCTCCCTGGCACGACACCGTCGGCGCTGTCTGCGGGCCGCGGCGTCATCGCCCTGGTGACCTGGCGATCGGTCTCGGACGACGAGGGGCTCGCATGAGCGTCCGCGTCGCGCTGTTCCATGTGCGCACTCGGCGTCCGGCAGCCGGTGCGGCGTTTCAGGCGCTTCTCGACGAGCTGAACGCCTCGGCCGTCGCGGCGGTCGAACAGCTGGGGTGGACGGCCACCCTGCACGCCGCGGCCGAGGACTCGGAGATGTCGCTGCGCCGAGCCTCCCGTGAGGCCGACGTGGTGGTGATCCTCGGCGGGGATGACGTCGAGCCTTCGCTGTACGGAGAGCCCGACCGCCGACCGGAACGGCCGCGGTACCAGCGCCGCGCCGATCGCACCCAGATCGCCGTCGTCATGGAGGCCGTGCGGGCCGAGCGCCCTCTACTGGGGCTGTGCCGCGGCCAGCAGCTGCTCAACGTGGCTCTCGGCGGAACGCTGACGCAGCACGTTGTCGGACATCGAGGGGGCGCCACTCAGCCGTATGTGGAGACCGTGATCCCCGGTCTCCACGACCTGATGCCGGGTGTGAGGTCAGCGCCGCTGTGCACCCACCACCAGGCCGTGGATCAGCTCGGCCGAGGTCTCTATGCCCTGCTTCGTGCGGAGGACGGCATCATCGAGGCGATCGCGCACGAGACGCTGCCCTTTCTCGGGGTGCAGTGGCATCCGGAGCATCCGACGGCGGCCGCCGAGCAGCTGACCTCTCTGCTGCGGACCGTCCACCGGCTCGGGGCGCGGACTTCAGAGCTCCGGGCCGCGGATGATCCGCACGGGCCCTCTCGCCTCGGCGATCTGCACAGGTTCGCCCTTCTGCGTCACGACCACCTCACCGGCGTCGGCGAGCTCGCCCGCGACACGGCGGACCTCCGGCATCAGCGGTCGCCATGACTCGCCGCCGAGTGTGCGGGCGACGTCGCTCGGACAGATCGACGACCCCTCGCGTTTACGGGTGAGTGCACGGATCGCCGCGACGATGCGCTCGTCGAACGCCTCTCCCGACCGTTCCTCCCACCACGGATGTCCGCGCTCGCCGAGGGCTGTCTTGGCGTCCTGCACGCGTCGTCGCGCGTCTGCCTCGCGGGACTTCACCGCGCGCCGAGCCGACATCAGCTCATCCACGAGCTCCTGGCGGAAGTTCTCCGGGATCGAGGGGTCTGTTGCCCGCCACCGCCTGCCGTCGATGATCACGTGGTGGCCGTCCGGAGTCCGCTCCGGCCCGTCGCCGGAGTCGCTGTCGGGCGCCGCGTCGCGGTCGCGTGCTGTCATGGCGTCATTCTGCCGCCGCCGCAGGCGAGGCGGCAGGGTCTTGACGCGAGGGTGGGCCGCGGTCAGACGCTGGTCAGCTCGTGGGGTGCGACGTTCAGGCGTTCGCAGCCGTCGGCCGTCACGACCACGATGTCCTCGATCCTGGCGCCCCACTCCCCCGCGAAGTAGATCCCGGGCTCGATGCTGAACGCCATGCCCTCGCGGAGCACCAGATCGTTGCCGGGGGCGATGTACGGCTCCTCGTGAACCGACACCCCGATCCCGTGGCCGGTGCGGTGCAGGAACGCCTCGCCGAGTCCGGCGTCCGTCAGCACCTGTCGCGCTGCCGCATCGACCTCTTCCGCCGTCGCACCCGGACGTGCCGCGTCGACCGCGGCCTGCTGTGCGCGCACGAGTACCGCGATGCGCTCCGCGGAGGCGGGATCAGGCGTGCCCACCACGTAGGTGCGGGTGCTGTCGGAGTTGTAGCCGCTCCGTACGGCTCCCCCGATGTCGACCACGACGATGTCGCCCTCCTCGATGACACGATCCGAGACCTCGTGGTGCGGGTCCGCACCGTTCGGTCCCGACCCGACGATGACGAACTCGACCGTGCGGTGCCCCTCCGAGATGATGGCCTCCGCGATGTCCGCGGCGACCTCGCGCTCGGTGCGCCCGGCACGCAGCCACTCACCCACGCGGCGGTGCACGGCATCGATCGCGTCGCCCGCCTTGCGTAGCTCGGCGACTTCCTCGGCATCCTTGATCATGCGTCCCTCACGGAGCACCGGTGTCGCGAGCTCCAGACGCACGCCGAGACGGTCGGAGAGCGGGATGACGTGCAGCGCAGGCAGGGCATCGGAGACGCCGACCCGGCCCACGTCGCCGAGAGCCGCCGACACCAGCGCATACGCATCCTCGCCGTCGACCCAGTCGGAGACGTCGAGGCCGAGCTCTCCCACCGCGGTGGAGCGCACCTTCGCCAGTTCCATGCGCGGCACGATCACGGTGGGACGGATCTCGGGACCGACCACGAGTGCAGTCAAACGCTCGATCGTGTCGCCCTCGACGCCGACCAGATACTGCAGATCGGGTCCGGGGCCGACGACGATGCCGTCGAGTCCGGCCTCGGCGGCCAGGGAGGCCGCCCGATCGAGGCGGGCGGCGTACACGGATGCGGGGAACGGCAGTGTGCTCACGGCCTCCACGCTACTGCCCGCCCCGGGCCCGCGGGAGCCTCAGCTCACGGCGAGACGGATCCGTTCGGCGAGCACCTCGCGGTTCGCCGGCGTGAGCTCGAGCAGCGCATAGGCGGTCGGCCACATCGTGCCGTCGTCGAGGTTCGAGATGGGCTCGAAGCCGAACGTGCCGTAGCGGGCCTTGAACTTGCTCGCCGGCTGGAAGAAGCAGAGGACCTTGCCGTCCTTGCCCCATGCCGGCATGCCGTAGTACGTGCGAGGGACGAGCTCGGGGGCGACCTCGGAGACCAGTGCGTGGAGTCCTTCGGACAGTGCGCGATCCGACTCGTCCGTCAGCTTCGCGATCGCGGCCTTGAGGTCGGCCTCGCCTTCCGCGCGCACCTCCTCGGGGCTCTTCTTGGCCCGCGAACGCGACTTGCGCTTGTCGGCCGCGGCCTCCTTCATGGCCTCTCGCTCTTCGGCGCTGAAGTTCTTCTCGTCGTCGGCCATGGCCGGCTCCTCTCCTCGTAGGGTCTGTACGCGATTCACCCTACGGACGCCGACAGCTCCCGCGCTTCTCGATTCGTGATCGATCCGTTGGACATACGGCGATCTCTCGCGCGATCAGGCGGTTAGGGTGGGACGCATGGATATGCGCGTCGCGGCATACGCCGTCGTCACCGATGACGAGGGGCGCATCCTCCTCGCGCGCTGGATCGAGGGTCGACGGGTCGCGTGGACCATGCCCGGTGGCGGTCTGGAACCCGGCGAAGCCCCGGAAGCCGCGGTGCGGCGCGAGCTTCGCGAGGAGACCGGCTATTCGGTCAAGGTCGGCGAGCTGCTCGGCATCCACTCGCGTGTCATCCCGGCATCTCAGCGCGTGACCGAATCCGATCAGCCGCTGCACACGCTGCGGATCGTGTACCGGGCGACCGTCACGGGCGGCAAGCTGCGGTTCGAGACCGACGGATCGACCGACATGGCCGAGTGGTACACCCCCGCGCAGGTCGCGGGGCTGCAGCGCGTCAAGCTCGTCGACATCTCCCTGCGCATGGCAGGGCTGCTCTGAGGGCCGCCCGGATGCCGGTCAGTCCCGAGGCTCCTCGGGGACGGAGATGTCCGCGACGGTCGCCCCGTACGCGGCGATGAGATCGTCCGCCTCGACGAAGAGACTGTATCCGTGGGAGCCCGCGCCCATCGCGACGCGCTGACCGACGATCGACTCGTCGGCGTAGACGGGCCAGTCGGTCGTGCTGCCGATGGGGACGATGGTTCCGCGCTCGTATCCCGTCGCAGCCAGAGCGCGCTCCGCCTCCGGGAGGCGCAGCTTGTTCACGCCGACGAGGGCACGCAGCTTCGGCCAGGAGATCGCGCGCCCGCCGGGGATGAGCGCGAAGAGGTACTCCCCCTCCGGACCGCTCTCCTGGGTCGAGGGGCGCTTCACCACGAGCGTCTTCACGATGCCGGAGGGAAGGATGCCGAGCAGCTCTGCGGCCTCCGCGAGGCTGCGAGCGGCGGGCCGCTCGCGGATCTCGATCTCGAGACCGCGCTGCGCCGCGGCATCCTTCACCCGGGCATGCGGATCACCCGACCGGGAGGTCGGGGACTCGGGGGTCTGTGTCACGCGTCGGGAGCCGAGAGCGGGTCGTCTGCGACCCAGAGCTCGTCGTCCGCGCGCAGTGCCTGCCACGCGGCGTAGAGGACGCCCACTGCTGCGGCCGCACCGAGGATCAGGGCGATGACAGAGCCGACGCCCGGGCCCTTCTTCTGCGGCTGCGTGGCCTTGCGGACCTTCTTCTCGATGCCGTGGCGCTTGGCGTTCGCGACATCCCACGCGGTGAGCGCGGAACCGACGACGCCGCCGACGATCGGGACGACCTTGTCGTCGACGACGTGCTTGCCGAAGCGCACGCTCTGATCGACGACCGGCGCGAGACGACGGTTGTAGGTGTCCTGCACGACAGGTCCGACCTGCTCGCGGCTGAAGTTGCCGAGCTGACGGCCGGCCTCACGGGCGACGTCGGCTGCGTGGCCGACGAGCACCTGCTGGTTCTCCCAGAGCTGGTTGGCGTCGGCCTGAAGACGACGCAGTTCCTTCTTCCGCTTGCGGCTGATGCTCACGATGCTCTCCTGTCGATTGGAGTACGGATTCCCCATCTTGCCACGCGACCCTGTACGGGGCGAGGGAATCGCCGAACCCTTGCGTCGGAAGGAGATGAGCGCTAGACGAGGGCCGACTCATGGGAAGCTCTGCGAGAATGGACGCATGGCTCACGCTTCTCATGTCGCAACCCTGCACACCAACCACGGTGACATCGTCATCAACCTCTTCGGCGACCACGCCCCGAAGACGGTCAAGAACTTCGTCGGCCTGGCCGACGGCACCCAGGAGTGGACGCACCCCGCCACCGGCAAGCCGGGCGAGGGCGCTCTCTACAAGGACGTCATCTTCCACCGCATCATCCCGAACTTCATGATCCAGGGCGGCGACCCGCTCGGACAGGGCGTCGGCGGACCCGGATACAACTTCAACGACGAGATCCACTCCGAGCTCAACTTCAACCAGCCCTACATCCTCGCGATGGCGAACGCCGGCCTCCGCCGCAACGCCATCACCGGTGAGGTCGAGGGTACGAACGGCTCGCAGTTCTTCATCACGACCGACCCCACCCCGTGGCTCCAGGGCAAGCACACGATCTTCGGCGAGGTCGCCGACGACGCGTCCCGGGCCGTCGTCGACGCGATCGGCGCCGTGCCGACCGCTGCGGGCGACCGTCCGATCGAGCCCGTCGTGCTGCAGTCGATCGACATCGTCGCCGCCTGACGCTGACGCTGGCCGATCCGGATGACCACGCCTGAGTTCACGGACAATCGTGAAAACTTCTGCTACCGGCATCCGGATCGGCAGAGCTTCGTGCTCTGCCAGCGGTGCCTGCGCACCATCTGTCCCGAGTGCCAGACACAGGCGCCTGTCGGCGTCATCTGCCCGGAGTGCATGAAGGCGGAGCGCAAGAACCGCACCCCGGCCCAGAAGAGGGCCGAGCGCCGATGGGGCGGTCGGTCGACGGTCGCCGCCGTCCGGTCGGGCAAGCCGATCGTGACGTACGTGCTGCTCATCGTCACGTCTTTCATCGGACTGCTGCAGCTCATCCCGGGTGCGGGAGACGCCATCACGGAGCAGCTCCGTTTCGCCGCCCCGTACGTCCTCCCCGGTCTCTCGGTCTACCCGTTCGAGCCCTGGCGGCTCCTCACCGTGCTGTTCGTGCACGGCGGCTTCGTGCACCTGGGTCTCAACATGCTCGCGCTGTGGATGCTCGGGCAGATCCTCGAGCCCATGCTCGGCAGGGGGCGCTTCCTCGCGCTCTACCTGATCAGCGGTCTCGGCGGATCGGTCATGGCCGCGTGTCTCGCGCCGCTGACGGCCGTGGTCGGAGCCTCCGGCGCGATCTTCGGCCTGATGGCGGCTCTGCTGATCATCGGCCGCCACATCGGAGCGAACGTCACCGGCATCCTCGTGATCCTCGGCGTCAACCTCGCGTTCGGACTCTTCATCGGCGGCATCTCCTGGCAGGCGCACCTCGGTGGCGTGATCGTCGGCGCTCTGGTGTCGTTCGTCTACACACGGACGACGAGACGCGAGCAGCGGATCTGGCAGATCGTCCTTCTCGCAGTTATCACCATCCTGCTGCTCCTCGTGGTCTTCCTGGTGCCGCCGCTGGTGATTCTCGCCTGATCAGAGGCCATTTCTCGGCGCGACGCCGGTTGTGAATAACACGCGTGTAATTCTCCCCAGGTGTGGATAGATCTGTGGATAACTCTGTGGTGACGCTGTGCAAAACACGGAAAGTCCCCTCCTGTATCCGCGACGGGCGGCGTTCACGCTATGCCCCACCCTGTATGACAGCGCCGATCCGGTATGAGATCCGTGTCGGTGAGGCACCGGATCGGCGCGTTCCTACCGGGTCGAGGCCGACGCCACCGCGGAGGCGACGAAAAAGGCCCCTCGCGATGCGAGGGGCCTTCGTCGTGAGATCGCGGGCGTCAGCGCCAGCGGGTGGTCATGAGGAAGCCGATCAGTGCGATGCCGAGGCCGATCGCCAGGTTCCAGTTGTCGAGACCCGGGATGGGGAACTGCATCCCGGAGATGTAGAACACGAGGATCCACACGAGGCCGAGCAGCATGAAGCCGATCATCACCGGCTTGAACCACACGGCGTTGGGCGCGGTGTCGCCTTCGCTGCGCGGCGCTTCGGGTTCTTCGATCTTGCGGTCACGTGCCATTCCGCCATTGTACCCATGACTTCTTTCCTGCATGGGAAGCGGGAAGTCGGGCTGCCCCACAGGCGACGGGGATATGATCGCGCCATGAATGCATCCGTCGTCTCGGGGGAGCGACGTGCACGCCACCGCCGCCCTCGATCGCGCGCCACATTCACGAGTGTGCTGGGGGAGCTCCTGCTCACAGCCGGCGTTCTCGTGCTGCTCTTCGTCGCCTGGCAGATGTGGATCGGCGACATCATCATCAGCGCCCAGAAGAACGACGAGGGCGCGGCTGTCTCGCAGCAATGGGCGAACGCTCCCACTCCCGAACTTCCGCCACTCGCGGATGCCGGTGACGGGACCACGACGTACGAACCGGTGATTCCCGCGCGTCCCGCCGATACGGAGCAGCTGGGACAGATGCACATACCGCGCTTCGGCTCGGAGTACAACGTCGGCATCTACGGCGGTACGACCCGAGCTCGCACGCTCGACAAGCTCGGAATCGGCGTCTACACGGACTCGAAGATGCCCGGCGAGGTCGGCAACTTCGCGATGGCGGGCCACCGCACGACGTGGGGCAAGCCCTTCAACCAGCTCGACAAGCTGCAGGTCGGCGACGCGATCGTCGTCGAGACGCCGGACGGCTGGTTCACCTACCGCTTCCGCACTCTCGAATATGTCAAGCCGACGCAGACCGAGGTGCTGCTCGACGTTCCGCAGATGCCCGGTGTCGCCACGGGCGAGAAGTACATCACGCTCACGGCATGTTCGCCCCTGTACTCCCTGGCCGAGCGCATCGTCGCGTACGGCGTCTTCGAGAGCTTCCAGCCGCGTGCCGAAGGTCCGCCCTCCGCCCTCACCGATCCGCCGCCGCCCCCGGCCGCGCCGTCGATCTGACCGAATCGAGACGAGGACACATGTACGCCGCACTCTGGCGCATCCTGCCCGGCCCCTGGTGGCTGAAGCTCTTCATCCTGCTCGTGCTCGTGACGGCGGCGCTCTACGCCCTGTTCTGGTTCGTGTTCCCGTGGGTCAGCCCCCTGATCACGCCGGGCGAGGTCGACCTCGAATGACCCGTGTGCTCGTCGTGGACAATCACGACAGCTTCGTGCACACCCTGGTCGGCTATCTGCAGGAGCTCGGCGCCGACGTCGAGATCGTCGAGGCGGATGCCGTTGCCGTCGCCGACCTCGAAGAGACTCTCTCCGCGTTCGATGGCGTCATGCTCTCGCCCGGGCCGGGAACGCCCGCCGACGCGGGCGCGTCCCTCGAGGTCGTTCATGTCGCCGCGGGAATACGGATGCCGGTGCTCGGCGTCTGCCTCGGGCATCAGGCGATCGGCGAAGCGCTTGGGACCCCCGTGACCGAGGCGCCTGAGCTCATGCACGGCATGGTGTCCCGTGTCGTGCACGACGGGTCAGCGCTCTTCGCCGGCATCCCGTCGCCATTCGATGCCGGGCGCTACCACTCGCTCGCCCTCGCGGAGGACTCCCTGCCTCCCGAGCTCACCGTCACGGCCCGCACCGAGACCGGGACCGTGATGGCCCTGGAGCACACCGAGCTGCCGATCCTCGGGGTCCAGTTCCACCCCGAGAGCGTGCTCACCGAGGGCGGCTACCGCCTGCTGGCCAACTGGCTGGAGCTGTGCGGTGATGCCGATGCCGTGGAGCGGTCAGTGCGACTGCATCCGCTGACCGTGGCTCATCCCGCCGCCGCGCAGTAGCGCAGCTCGACCGTCGAACCGATCGCCACGTCTCCCGGAGCGACCGACATCGACACGACCGTGGGCGGGTTCGTGGCGGCGCAGTCACCGAGCTCTGTGGGCGAGGCGACGAGTCCGATGCGCTCGAGCTCGGCGGTCGCGGCCTGCACCGTCCACCCGGAGACGTCGGTGAGAGTGACGCGTCCGCTCGCGATGACCAGGTTCACCACGGTGCCGGGCGCGACTTCGGCGTCTGCAGCCTCACTCGCCTCCATGACGGTCTCGGCCGCGAGGCCCTTGTCGTTGCGCTGTATGACCGTCCCGAGTTCGAGGCCCGCCGAGGTCAGCGCCTCCTTCGCCGCAGAGAGCGCGAGGCCTTCGAGAGTCGGCACGACCACCGTCTCCTTGCCGGACGAGACGTAGAGCGTGACCGAATCGCCCTCGCTGACCGGAGTCCCGGCCTCGGGATCGGTGCGGATCACGTTGCCCTCGGCGATGTCGCTGCTCGATTCGAGGACGAGCTTGGCCGTGAGATCGAGCTCAGCCAGATCGTCCTGCGCGCGTTCTGAGGAGACGTTGACGAGATCGGGGACCGAGCGCGAGTTCGAGGCGATTTCGTCGGGGCGCATGCTGATCGTCCAGACCCAGAACAGCACGGATGCCAGGAGCACCGCGAGCAGCGCGACACCCGCCCAGATCCATGCGACCGGGGGGCCGGACTGCGTGCGGGCCATGGTCGTGTCTGTGCTCAGCTGCCGCAGCGATCGGGCCGTCTCCTGCGCCTGGCGCGGGCTCGGACCGTACAGCTCGCTGGTCAGGGCGCCGAGCTCCTTGCGGCTCGGGGCGCGCCCCGCGACGGCGGAATCCAGCGCGGCGCGGAAGTGCGCGGCGTCCGGGTACCGCTGGTACGGGTCCTTCGCGAGCGCGCGCAGCACGATCGGGTCGAGGGCTCCGGGGGAGTCTTCGTTGACCTCGGTCGGCGGAACGGGCGTCTCGCTGACGTGCTGGTAGGCGACGGCGACAGGGGACTCGCCACGGAACGGCTGCCGCCCCGTGAGGAGCTCGTAGAGGACGACGCCCGTGGAGTACAGGTCGGCGCGCGCGTCGACCGGCTCGCCCTTGGCCTGCTCGGGGGAGAAGTATGCGGCGGTGCCGATGATCTGCGTGGTCTCGGCGACGGTGGACGAGGAGTCGGACACCGCTCGCGCGATGCCGAAGTCCATGACCTTGACCTGGCCCTTGTCGGTGACCATGACGTTGCCCGGCTTGATGTCGCGGTGCACGACGCCGGCACGGTGCGAGTAGTCCAGCGCTTCGAGGATGCCGTCCACGTACCGCACCGCGTCGTCGACGGGTACCGGCCCCTTCGCGATGATGTCCTTCAGCAGCGTGCCGCCGATCAGCTCCATCACGATGTAGGGCGGCTCGTCGCTTGCGGAGTCCACGGTGGACGGGTCACCCGCGTCGTACACCCGCACGATCGAGGGGTGCGACATGCGAGATGCCGACTGCGCCTCCAGGCGGAAGCGCGTGCGGAAAGCGGTGTCGCGAGCCAGCTCGGGGTCGAGGATCTTGATCGCGACGTCACGGCCCAGAGTCAGGTCGTACCCGCGATACACCTTCGCCATGCCGCCGCGCCCGATGAGCTCGCCGACGCGATAGCGACCCGCGATGACGCGTGACTCTGTCGACACGTACTGACCCCCTGGATGCGAACTGGTGAAGAGAAAGACTCAGCCTACGATGCGAACCGCTCAGTCGCCTGCGTCGTCGCCACCGTCGACCGGAGTGGCCGGGAGAATGACGACACCGGGCATGGCGTCCGACTGCTCCGAGGGCATGTCGCTGCCGCAGAAGACACGGTACGTGGCCGTGATGCTCTGCCCTGCGGTACCGGGAACGATCTGCGTCGAGAGGATGCTCGGACCGAAGCTGCGGATCGACTCACCGGCGTTGCCGCCCGAGAACGTCGCGTTGGTGAGCGTGACCTCGAAGGCAGAGCGCGCGCCCGTGCCGGACGGGCACTCGAAGCTCGGCCAGTTCAGAGTGACGGGCTCGCCCTCGGTCGCGACGCCGGCGAGAGTCGGGGTGCCGGACGGCTTCCCGACCTGCACCTGCTCCTTGTACGTGGTGAGGGTGAGCGCGCTGCCCTCGGGGACGTTGCCGCCCGGCTGCACGGACTCCACGGTGTTGACCTGCCCGGAAGACGGGGCGACGGTGTTACCCACCACGCATTCGGCTGTGAGCCCGGCGTTGACGGCCGCGGCCTTGGCTGCCTCGCACTGCATGCCGACGAGCCCGAGCGCGTCGACGTCGACCTGCGTCGGCTCTTCCGGCTCCGTGGGTGTGGGCGTGGGAGACGCGGGCGCGCTCGAGGACGTCGAGGGCTTGGGGTCGGCGTTGTCGTCGCCCTGGTTCATCAGAGCGAACACGGTGCCGACGAGCACGATGACGAGCAGAGCGATCAGGGCGATGAGCGGCCACGTCCACGGGCTGCGCTTCTTCTTCTCGCGCTCCTCCTCGGCATCCGCCGCCGCCCCCGTGGGGAGCTGCGCCGTCGTCGGCAGGATGCGGGTGGTGCCGTCATCGCCCGAGGCGGTGAGCAGGCGGGTCGCGTCGTCGGCACCTGCGGCGCCGCCGGCGATCGCGGGCACGGCAATGGCCGCGGAGTTGAGGTCTCCCCGGCGGAGAGCCTGCGCGGCACGCGCGACGGTCGCCGAGGACGACGGACGGTCCGACGGCTTCTTGGCGATCATCGCCATCACGAGGTTCTGAACAGGGATCGGCACCGTGGGAGGCAGCGGCGGCGGCTGCTCGTTGATCTGCGCCATCGCGATCGCGACCTGCGACTCACCCGTGAACGGGCGCTTGCCCGCCAGGCACTCGTACGCGACGATGCCGAGCGAGTACGTGTCGGTCGCGGGGGACGCCGGGTGGCCCGAGGCCTGCTCGGGGGAGAGGTACTGCACCGTGCCCATGACCTGACCGGTGGCCGTGAGCGGCACCTGGTCGGCGATGCGGGCGATGCCGAAGTCGGTGATCTTGACGCGACCGTCGGGCGTGATCAGCAGGTTTCCCGGCTTGATGTCGCGGTGCACGAGACCGGCTGCGTGAGCGGCCTGCAGAGCGGATGCCGTCTGGGCGACGATGTCGAGCGTCTTGTCGGCGCTGAGGGATCCGTCGCGCTCGATGATGGTCGACAGGGCCTCGCCGGGCACGAGCTCCATGACGAGGTAGGCGCTGCCGTTCTCCTCGCCGTAGTCGAAGACGCTGGCGATGCCCTCGTGGTTGACGAGTGCGGCGTGACGCGCCTCGGCGCGGAACCGCTCGAGGAACCCGGGGTCCCCCATGTACTCGTCCTTGAGGATCTTGATGGCCACGGTGCGTCCGATGACGTGATCCGTCGCCTCCCACACCTCGCCCATGCCGCCGATCGCAATACGCGACTGCAGCTCGTAGCGACCACCGAACGACACACCCTGCGTCGGTCTCATCTGCCCAGCACCGCCTCTATGACCTTCTTCGCAATAGGAGCGGCGATGGTGTCGCCGGATCCTGACTGCCCTTTTCCGCCGCCGTCTTCGACGAGGACCGCTACTGCCACCGACGGGTCGTCCGCCGGTGCGAAACCTGTGAACCACAACGTGTAGGGATCGTCGCCGTTCTCCGTCGTGCCGGTTTTACCCGCCACTTCGACCCCGTCTATTCTTGCACCCTGCGCCGCTCCCGTTGAGACGCTCGCGACCATCGAGGCGGTCACCTGATCGGCCACTGAGGCCTCCAGGGCGCGACCGAACTCGGTGTCCTCGTAGGACCGGATGACCGACAGATCGGTGCCGATCACGGTGTCGACGAGCCGCGGGTTCATGACCACTCCGTCGTTCGCGATACCGGCCGACAGCATCGCGATCTGCAGCGGGGTCGCGGTGACCTTGCCCTGACCGAAGCCACTGAGCGCGGTCTGCGCGTCGTCGAGACCGCGGGGGTAGCTCGAGGGTGTCGACTCCAGGGGAGTGGAGAAGCTCTGGTTGAAGCCGAACTTCTCCGCCATCTCGCGGATCGCGTCGTCACCGAGCTGCACCGCGAGCTCGGCCATCGGGATGTTGCAGCTCAGGCGGATCGCCTCGGAGATCGTGACCGTGTCGCCGGGGCCGCAGGTGCCGCCCCACGCGTTCGCCACCGTGTTCGACGACTGCGGCAGCTGGTACCGCGCGGGGTTAGGCAGCGTGGAGTCGGGGGTCCACTCGCCGCTCGCGTACGCGGCGGCAGCGACGACGAGCTTGAAGGTCGACCCCGGGGGGTTGAGGTCGCCCGCGATGGCGCGGTTCGACAGCGGCTTGAGCGGGTCCTCTACGAGCTGGTCGTAGGTGGCGTTCGCGGCATCCGCGTCGTGCGTCGCGAGCAGGTTCGTGTCGAATCCCGGGGTCGAGACCATCGCGAGGATGCGTCCCGTCTTCGGCTCGATCGCGACCACGGCCCCGTTCAGACCCTGCAGGGCCTCGTAGGCGGCCTGCTGCGCCGCGGTGTCCAGCGAGAGCTCGACACTGAAGCCCGTCTGCGGCTGGCCGGAGAGGATGCGCTCGATCTCGGCGAAGAACGCGCTGGACCCGGTGCCCGACAGATCCGCGTTCAGGGCGCGCTCGATGCCCGTCGCCGACTGCAGGGCGGGGTTGAAGTACCCGGTCACCGGCTCCCACATCGCGGCGTCCGTGTAGACGCGCTGGAACTGGTAGCGGTCGTCGGACGCCACGGATGAGGCGATCGCGACGTCGTCGACGATGATCGATCCGCGCTGGATCTCGTAACTGTCGAGCAGCGTGCGACGGTTGTTCGGGTTCTGTCCCAGGGCGTCGGCCTCGACGACCTGGATCCAGCTGGTCGCGGCGAACAGCGACAGGAACATGAACAGCATCACGATGCTGAGACGGCGGAGCTCTTTCGTCATCAGCCGATCACCGCCCGGGGTTGGCTGCGGACGCCGTCGGAGATGCGCAGGAGGATCGCGACGATCAGCCAGTTGGCGATGAGCGACGACCCTCCGGCCGCGAGGAACGGCGTCGTGAGGCCGGTCAGCGGGATGACCCGGGTCACGCCGCCGACCATGATGAACACCTGGAGCGCGATCGTGAAGGCGAGGCCCGTGGCGAGCAGCTTGCCGAAGTCGTCCTGACCGGCGAGGCCGATGCGGATGCCGCGGCTGATGAACACCATGTAGAGGGCGAGGATCGCGAACAGGCCGATCAGGCCGATCTCCTCGCCGAGGCTGGTGATGATGTAGTCGCTGTGCGCGAGCGGGGTCACCTGGGGACGGCCCTGACCCCAGCCGGTGCCCAGGAGTCCGCCGTGCGCGAGACCGAACAGACCCTGCATGGGCTGGAATCCGGCGGCCTCGGGGTCGACCTGGTCGGGGTCGAACAGGAAGAGCCAGTTGATGAACCGTCCGCGCACGTAGCTGAGGATCTGCGTCGCCACTGCGACACCGGCTGCGACGAGCGTGAGGCCGATGAGCACCCAGCTCGTCTTGCCCGTGGCGACGTAGAGCATCGCGACGAACATGCCGAAGATGAGGGTTCCGGTGCCGAGGTCGCGCTGGATCACGATGATGCCGAGCGAGATCGCCCAGACGACGAGAACGGGTCCGAGTTCGCGCATGCGCGGCCAGGTGATGCCGAGGAACCGCGTGCCGACCGACGTCAGGCTCTCACGGGTGCGCACGAGGTACCCCGCGAAGAAGATCGCGAGGCACAGCTTGGCGAGCTCGCCCGGCTGGAACGCGAACATGCCGCCGAGCGAGACCCAGACCTGGGCGTTCGCGTCGGGGATGCGAAGACCCGGGACGAAGGGCAGGAGCAGGAGCAGGATGCCGGCGAGGCCGAAGATGTACGTGTACCGGAACAGCACGCGGTAGTTGCGCAGCATGATCACGACCGTGATCGCACCGGCGAGCGAGATCGCGGTCCACGCGAGCTGCTTGGTCGAGTACGCGTTCCAGCCCGTGAGCGACTTGGCGATGTCGATCCGGTAGATCATCGAGATGCCGAGGCCGGTCAGGAGGGTGGCGATCGGCAGGAGGAACGGGTCGGCGTCCGATGCGACGGCCCGCAGCACGAAGTGCAGGGCGAACGCGAGGACGGCGAGCCCGCCGCCGATCGCGAGGATCATCGGGTCGATCAGGCCGAGGGCGCCGAGCTGCACGAGCGTGAGTGCCGCGCCGCTGATGACGACTGCGAACAGGAGCAGCCAGAACTCGCGGTTGCGCTGCGTCTGCGGCATCCGCATGCGCTTGAGGGCCTTGATGACGGCGGTGTCGGCCGAGACGTCGGTGTTCGTCATCCCTCCCCCTCGGTCGGGGTGGGCGTGGGCAGGGGAGTGGGCAGCGGCGTCTCGCCGATCACACGGTCGGCGCCGGCCTGGAGCCGTGCGACGATCGCCTCGGCATCCGACAGCGAGCGAGCCGTGATCGTGCGCTCCACGGAGTCGCGCTGGTACGGGGGCAGGTCGGCCAGCAGGATGTCGGTGTCCTGGATCGGTGTCGACAGCACGATCGGACCGATGTTCTGCTGCACGCCCTGGTAGATCACGACGCTGTCCTCATCGGCTCCGACGAAGTAGCGCGTCTGGGTCCAGCTGTAGGCGGCGAAAGCCGCGAACGCGAGCATCGCGAGGACGACGAGCATCCCGGCTATCCAGCCGTAGCGGCGGCGCTTGGCGCGGCGCTTGTCCTCTTCGATGAGCTCCTCGAGATACTCGGGAGCGGGTTCGAAGTGGCTGGGTTCGTTGGCCGCCTGGCGCACCGGGTGCAGCCAGTTGCCGCGAGGCGCGCGCACGGGAGGCACCGTGATGTTCGCCGGGTTCGACGCGGATCCGACGATCGTGGCCGTGCCCGAGTGCATGGCGTGCTGCCCGCCGACCTCGACGAGGACGATCGTGACGTTGTCGGGGGCTCCGCCGTCGAGGGCCTGCTTCAGCAGGTTGTCTGCCGTGCGGCCTGGTGCCATGCCCAGGCGCATGGCCTTGAGGATGTGCGCTTCGTCGACGACGCCGGAGAGTCCGTCGGAGCACAGCAGCCAGCGGTCGCCCGGCTGGGTGTGCATCACGAACATGTCGAGCTCGGGATCCGCGTCCATGTCGCTGAGGACGCGCATGAGCACGGAGCGTCGAGGGTGGTACCGCGCTTCCTCCGGCGTGATGCGGCCCGAGTCGACGAGTCGCTGCACGAAGGTGTGGTCGGCCGTGATCTGGGTGACCGCGTCGTCGCGGTAGAGGTAGATGCGCGAGTCGCCGATGTGGCCGATCACGGCGTAATCGTCGACCATGATGATCGCGCTGAGCGTGGTGCCGAGGCCCGCCAGCTCCGGGCGCTCCTTCGCGGCGCGGATCAGGTCGCCGGCCGCGGTCGTGGCTGCGGCCTGGAGTGATGCCTGGGCGTCTTCGGTCGACGCGTAGGGCTGGTCGAGGGGCTGCAATCGCTGGATCGCGATGCTCGAGGCGACATCGCCTCCGGCGTGGCCGCCCATGCCGTCGGCGACGACGAACAGGTTGGCCCCGGAGTACCCGGAGTCCTGGTTGTTGGAGCGGACCTTCCCGGTGTGGGAGATCGCGGCGCTCGAGCCCTCGAAGACCATGCCGGGATCAGGCTCGCAGCTCGAAGGTCGTGGCGCCCACCTTGATGGGCGTGCCGAGGGCGAGGGCGACGGGACCGCCGGTCACCCGCTGGCCGGCGACGAAGGTGCCGTTGGTCGAGTCGAGGTCCTGGATGGCCCAGCTGTCGCCGCGCAGCAGCAGACGCGCGTGATGACTGGACGTGTAGTCGTCGCGGATCACGAGGGCGGATTCGCTGGAGCGTCCGATCGTCAACGTCTCTGTGCCGAGGGGGAGCTCGAGCCCCGCCTTCGGGCCGGAGGTGATGACGAGGCGCTTGGCCGTGGCGACCGTGGCGGGCCCGGTGCTGGGCTTCGACGACGCGGGGCGCGATGCCGGGGCGGATGACGGTGCCTGCGTCGGAGCGGGGGTCGCCGCTGCGACCTCGGCCGGGAGCTTGCGGACCTTCATGCCGAACAGGTCGGCGCGCAGCGAATAGACGACTCCGAACACGAAGAACCACAGCAGCAGCAGGAAGCCCACACGGAGCAGCAGCAGGACGAGTTCACTGGGAGTGCTCACGAGAGGGCTCCGAACGCACGGGTCGCGTCATCGTCGCGCGGCCGGGGCGGGCGCGACGGGGTTGCGACGGGAACGATGCGGAACACCAGGTCGGTGCGTCCGATGGTCAGGGTGGTGTCGGAGGGGAGGGCGGCTTCGCGCACCTTCTGGCCGTCGACCTTGGTGCCGTTGGTCGAGCCGAGGTCGCGCATCATCGCGCGCTCGCCATCCCAGAGGACCTCGACGTGCTTGCGGCTGGATCCGGCGTCGGCGATCGTGATGTCGGCATCCGTGCCGCGGCCGATGACGGTGCGTGCGCGGGTGAGCGAGTGGCGGCGGCCGTCTACGTCGATCACGGCCTGCCACTCGACGCGGCCCTCGACGGTTCCGGAGCTGACGTTGATCGTGCCGGTCGCGATCTTGTCATCGCCCTCGAGTGAGATCGAGAGCGGGCCCGAGAAGCTGTAACCCTGCGACTTCGCGTGCTTCGTGAGAAGCGCGTGCAACTCGTCGGTGAGGGCTCCGCCGAGTCCCTGCATCCGCTCGGCGTCGTCTGTGCTGAGGCGCACGACGAAGTTATTGGGCGCGATGATGCGGTCCCTGCTCACCACAGCCGCTTTGGTGTCCGCCTCGCGCCGAAGGGCCGAAGCGATCTCCACGGGCTGGATGCCGCTGCGGAAGGTCTTCGCGAAGGCGCTGTTCACAGCGCGTTCGAGACCCTTCTCAAAGCTGTCAAGTAGTCCCACTGGGCTCCTCTGGCATGCCGACCGGTGGGTACATCGTAGCCAGGTGTCCTGGGTGAACGCCGTTCTGGCGCGTGAACCGGGGGTGTGGTGAGGGCTGCGAGGTCGCTGAGGCACGCCGCCCGAGGGCGCACCGAGCCCGGTTTCATCAGGGGTCGGAACGCGTGATATCCTCGCAAAGTTGAGTTCTTCGGAACAAGACGCTCGCGCGAGTGGCGGAATGGTAGACGCGCTGGCTTCAGGTGCCAGTGTTCGCAAGGACGTGGGGGTTCGAGTCCCCCCTCGCGCACAGATCGGCCCGGTTCTTTTCCCGAACCGGGCCGCTGTCGTTTCCGGAACACGCTCTGGCGTCTCCGCACCTACGGCGAGGCAGGTGTCTTCATCGTGCTCGTCGACGCTCGCGGAATCAGCGAGGGAAGTGCGCGCCTGATCCCTGCGCCGTTGGGTTGAGGGCTGAGGAGCTGGTCGAGCGCGGTCGTCGCGATCTGGTCGAACGGGGTCGCCACCGACGTCAGCGGTGTGGGCAGGCGTGACGCGAGCGGGATGTCGTTGTATCCGACGATGGAGAGATCTCTGCCGGGCACGATCCCGAGAGTGTGGGCCGCGCCGATGACACCAACGGCGAGGTTGTCGTTCGCGGCGAAGATCGCCGTCGGCCGGTGCTCCCGGGTGAGGAGGGCGTGTCCGGCCTCGTGGCCGGCATCGATTCCGTATCCCGTGGAGATCACGCGCTCGTCCGGGAGGCCGATGCCCGCCTCGGTGAGGGCCCTCTGCGCCCCGCGGAGGCGGTCCTGGCCACTCGATGTGAACCACGGACCCGTGACGACGGCGATGTCGCGATGGCCGAGGTCGAGCAGGTGGCGAGCGGCCATGTAGCCGCCCGTCTCGTCGTCGCCGAGCGCGGACGGGCTCACGCCATCGGTGCGGAGAACCAGCACATGAGGGATGCGACGCTCGCGGAGCGAGGCCGGCAGCGAATCGTCCAGACGGGCCGTCGCGAGCACGAGCCCGTCGACGCCGCGATCGAGCAGCGTCTCGGTGGCCCGTCGTTCGTCCCCCTCGTCGTCGCCGCACGTGGCGACCACCGCGAAGTAGCCCTGGCGGTGGGCCGCGCGTTCGACGGCCTCGAACATCAGGGCCATCACGGCATCCGTCAGCCGCGGGACGAGCACACCGATGGTCCCGGTGGCGCCACGGCGGAGGTTCGAGGCGAAGACGTTCCGCCGGTAGCCGAGGCGTTCGGCGGCGGCTCGCACCTTCGCCGCGGTCGCTGTGCGCGAGGGCGTTCCGCGGTCGTCGAGGATGCGGCTGACGGTGGAGACGCTGACTCCCGACTCCTCGGCGACGTCGCGCAGGGTCACCACGGGTCGCTGCTCGGGTTGGCCCTCGAGTTCCATTGCCGCCCACTCTCGATCGATCTCTTGACATCCTCTCGTGCTTTCCACATACTTGCAATCGTTCTTGCAAACGTTCCCGAGAACGATCCCAGCACCACACACTCAACGAAGAGAAGGAGATAGCAATGGTTCTCGACCTTCGCGGACTCAACCCCGCCCCCGTCACCCCGTTCACCGAAGACGGTGCGGTGGACTTCCAGGCCATCCAGCGCCTGGGCTCCTGGCTCGGCTCCATCGACGGAGTGAAGAGCCTCGTCGTCCTCGGCCACGCCGGGGAGGGCACGTTCCTCACCGAGAAGGAGCAGCTGGACGTCATCCGCGCCTTCCGTGACTCGGTGAACGACGAGCTGCCGATCATCGCCGGCATCACCAAGGAGGGCAACCTCACCGCGGCACTCGAGGCGAAGGATGCCGCCGAGGCCGGCGCGAAGGGCGCCCTCGTCTACCCCTCGCACGGATGGCTGCGGTTCGGGTTCCAGCCCGGCGCGCCCCAGACCCGGTACCGCGCGATCTGGGAGGAGTCGGGGCTCGAGGAGATCCTCTTCCAGTACCCGGACAACACCAAGGCCTCCTACGACCTCGACACGCAACTCGAGATCGCCGGCCAGGAGGGCGTCAACCACACGAAGAACGGCGTCCGCAACATGCGCCGCTGGTACACCGAGATCCCCGCCCTGCGCGCGGCATATCCCGAACTGCAGGTGCTGTCGTGCCACGACGAGTACCTCCTGCCGACCATGTTCGACGTGGACGGACTTCTCGTCGGCTACGGAAACATCGCGCCCGAGTTGCTCGTCGACCTCATCGAGGCGGGCAAGGCGCGCGACTACGCGGCGGCGCATGCGATCCACGAGCGGCTGCTGCCGGTCACGAAGGCCGTCTATCACCGGGGATCGCACATGGAAGGCACCGTCGCGCTGAAGTGGGGTCTGGTCAACCGCGGCATCCTCGACCACGCCACGGTGCGCGAGCCGCTGCTGCCGCTCCCGGCCGGCGCTGACGCGGAGATCGCGGCGGCATTCGCGTCCGCCGATCTCAGCAAGGTCGCTGTCCCGGCGTGACCGGAGGGGGCGGCGTCGATGAGTCGGCGCCGCCCCTCCCACCCTGCCGCGAATGCGATGCGGCCCCTAGTCAACGGCGACTACCTGACCCGCAGGCCTCCAACGAAGGAGTAACCATGAGCACTGATCGCACGCCCCTCACCCGCCCACCCGCCACCCCCGGCACTGGACACGGCCGCATCTCCACTGAGACAGTGAGAACCATC
>JAZBLS010000015.1:0-29189 GCA_037033365.1 Actinomycetota bacterium
GGCCCCCGGGGTGAGCACGGCAGGCCACCCACGGACACGCCCACGAGGCTCGCCCACGGGCATAGGCTCAGACCGATGACCCCCGACCCCGAGACGCTGCACGGCGCGCGCGCCGAGCTTATCGCCGCAGCCCGCCGCGCCGACGAGTGGGCGCCGCGCTTCCCTCCGAACACGAGCGCCGCGCACGCGGCATCCGTCCTCGTGCTGTTCGGGCGGCTCGACAGCATCCCCGCCGCGACCGACGAGCTCACCGTCGCCGCCGACCTCGACGTGCTCCTGCAGCGCCGGGCGGCGACCCTGTCGTCGCATCCGGGGCAGGTCTCGTTCCCGGGCGGACGCAGCGAGGAGCAGGACGCGGATGCTGTCGCCACCGCGCTCCGCGAGGCGGAGGAGGAGACGGGCCTCGATCCCGCGGGTGTCGAGGTGCTGGCGACCCTCGCTGAACTGCCGCTCGCCGCGAGCAACCATGTCGTGACGCCGGTCCTGGCCTGGTGGCGGTCGCCGTCGCGCGTCGCCGCTGTGGATCACGCCGAGACGGTCGAGGTGTTCCGCGTCCCGGTGGCGCAGCTGCTCGACCCGGCGACCCGCTTCACCTCCACGATCCACCGGATGGGGCGCACGTGGCATGGCCCCGCGTTCGATGTCGACGGCACGATCGTCTGGGGCTTCACCGCGATGGTGCTCGACGCCCTGTTCGAGGCGACGGGCTGGGCGAAACCGTGGGACGCGTCGGTCGAGCGGCCGATCGAGCTCTGACTCCGAGCCGTTCGCCCGCCGAAACCAGGCGCGCAACCCTCGGTAGTCTGGACGGGTGAAGATCCTCGTCCTCGGTTCCGGTGCCCGTGAGCACGCGATCATCCTCGCTCTGCGGGCAGAGCAGGCAGAGCACGAGGTCTTCGTCGCTCCGGGAAATGCCGGCATGGCGCAGGATGCGACCCCCGTCTCGGTCGATCCGCTCGACGGCGCCGCCGTCACGGTCTTCGCGAACGAGCACGCGATCGACCTCGTCGTGATCGGCCCGGAGGCCCCGCTGGTCGCGGGCGTCGCCGACGTGCTCCGCGCCCACGGCATCCCGGTGTTCGGACCCGGCAAGGCCGCCGCGCAGCTCGAGGGCTCGAAGTCGTTCGCCAAGCGGATCATGGATGCCGCGGGCGTTCCCACCGGCCGCGCCGTGCGCGCCGCGACGGTCACCGAGGTCGAGGCCGCGTTCGACGACCTGGGTGCTCCGCACGTCGTGAAGGCCGACGGCCTCGCCGCCGGCAAGGGCGTCATCGTGACGTCGGACCGCGCCGAGGCGCTGGCCCACGCCCAGCAGTACCTCCCTGCGGGCCCCGTTCTCGTGGAGGAGTTCCTCTCCGGCCCCGAGGTCTCGCTGTTCTTCCTGAGCGACGGCGACACCGTGCGCGCTCTCAGCCCGGCACAGGACTTCAAGCGTGCGCTCGACGGAGACGAGGGTCCGAACACCGGTGGCATGGGCGCCTACTCGCCGCTCCCCTGGCTCGACGAGCAGTTCGGCAGCGAGCAGGCCTTCGTCGAAGAGGTCACGCGCGACGTCGCACTCCCCGTCATCCGTCAGCTCGACAGCGAGGGCACGCCGTTCATCGGCCTCCTGTACGCCGGCCTGATCCTCACCCCCGCTGGCGTGCGAGTGATCGAGTTCAACGCGCGCTTCGGTGACCCCGAGACGCAGATCGTGCTGCCGCGTCTCGTGACCCCGCTCTCCGAGCTGCTGTTCGCCGCGGCATCCGGAACCCTCGAGGACCAGCCGGACCCCGTCTTCAGCGAGGACGTCGCCATCACCGTCGTGCTCGCGAGCGAGGGATACCCCGAGGCGCCGCAGACCGGTCGCCCGATCGAGGGCCTCGCCGAGGCCGCCGCCGTCGAGGGCGTGCGCCTTGTGCACGCCGCGACCGCGAGCCCGGATGCCCCCGGCGGATCGCTGATCGCCACGGGCGGCCGCGTGCTGAACGTCGTCGCCGTGGCATCCGACTTCCGCACCGCTCGCGACCGCGCCTACGAGGCGATCGGCCGCATCACGCTCGACGGCTCGCACTTCCGCACCGACATCGCCGCCCGCGTCTCGGAGTAGTCCGGGCCCCGGGTCAGTCCGGGCACAACTTCGGATGCCGGAGACGACACGCCGAGCATCCGCCTCCCCCGCCCGCGTGTCAGCCCCGATCTCCGAACTTGTGCCCGCACCGGCCCGCAGGCGCACCCCAAACTCGTCTATTTCTGCCGTTCGGCACAAACAGACGGTCTGTTTCTGCCGTTCGGCACAAATAGACGGGCACGACGACGCCCGGGGCAGACGCCGCCCGAGCAGACGCCAGGTCAGAGGACCTTCGAGAGGAAGTCCTTTAGTCGCTCGTTCTTGGGGGCGCCGAACAGCTCGGCGGGCGGTGCCGATTCGACGACGACACCGCCGTCCATGAACACCGTGCGGCCCGAGACCTCGCGCGCGAAACCCATCTCGTGCGTCACGAGCACCATGGTCATGCCGCCCGAGGCGAGGTCGCGGATCACCTGCAGCACCTCGCCGACCATCTCGGGGTCGAGGGCGCTCGTGGCCTCGTCGAAGAGCATGATCTCGGGGTCCATCGCCAGCGCTCGGGCGATCGCCACGCGCTGCTTCTGACCGCCCGAGAGGGATGCCGGCTTCGCATCCGCCTTCTCCGCCAGACCCACCCGGTCGAGCAGCGACAGCGCGCGCTCGCGCGCCTCCGCCTTCGACAGCTTGCCGGTCTCGACGGGGGCGAGGGTGATGTTCTCGAGCACCGTCATGTGCGGGAAGAGGTTGAAGTGCTGGAAGACCATGCCGATGCGCTGACGCACGTCGTCGAGCTTCACGCTCTTGTCGGTGAGGTCGACGCCGTCGATGACGACGTGGCCGGACGTCGGCTCCTCGAGCTTGTTGAGGCAGCGCAGCAGCGTCGACTTGCCCGATCCCGACGGACCGATGACCGCGACGACCTCGCCATCGGCGACGTCGAGGTCGATGCCCTTGAGCACCTCGTTGTCACCGAACGCCTTGTGCAGGTTCTTGACCTCGATCTTGCTCATGCGTTGAACTTCCTCTCCAGGCGGTTCGCGAGCAGCGTCAGCAGCGTGATCACGACGAAGTAGATGATGGCGACGATCGTCAGCACCTGGGCCGACAGGTACGTCGAGGCGATGATCTGACGCGACTGGAACGTCAGCTCCGCGAGGCCGATGACGCTGATGAGCGACGTGTCCTTGAGCGTGATGATGCCCTGGTTGACGAACGAGGGGATCATGATGCGGAAGGCCTGCGGCAGCACGACCTTGCGCATGGTCTTCCAGTGTCCGAGCCCGAGCGAGCGCGACGCCTCGTTCTGACCCGGGTCGACGGCCTGGATGCCGCCGCGGATGATCTCGGTCATGTACGCACCGGTGTTCAGCGACAGCGTGATCGCACCGGCGACGAACGGGTTGAACGTCAGGCCGGGGAACAGCTGCGGGATCGCGAAGAACACGAAGAACGCCTGCACGAGGATCGGCGTCCCGCGGAAGACGTAGACATAGGCCGTGGCGATCCAGCGGAACGGTGCGATCCGCGAGATGCGGCCGAAGCCGAACACGAGTCCGAGGATGAACGCGGCCACGATCGCGACGAGCGTCGCGAGGATCGTCAGCCACAGACCCTCCATGAGTGCCGGCCAGTACTTGATCGCGACCGAGATGATGTCGGTCGGTTGTGCGGAGGCTTCGCCGTCCTCGCCTCCCGCCAGGTAGCGATCGACGATCTCGTCGTATTCGCCCGAGGCCTGCAGGTTCGCGAGGCCCTCGTTGAACATCTCGATGAGTTCGGGGTTCTGGCCCTTGTTCACCGCGAAGCCGTACTCGCCGCCGAGCTCGGGGTCACCGACGAGGCGGAAGCCCGAGCCCTGCTGGATCCCGTACGCGAGCACGGGGAAGTCCTCGAAGTAGCCGACGGCCTGGCCGGCCTTCACGGCATCCACCATGTCGGTGGTGTCCTGGTACGGCGTGATCTTGAAGCCGTATTCGTCCTGGTTCTCCTCGGCGAAGGTCTGCCCCTGCGTGCCGGTCTTGACTGCGACCGCCTTGCCGTCGAGGTCGTCGAGCGACTCGATGTCGCTCGACTCGAGGACGCCGAGCTGGATGCCGCTGGTGAAGTACGGCTCGCTGAAGTCGAAGGTCTTCTCGCGCTCGTCCGTGATCGACATGCCGGCCATGACCGCGTCGACCTGGTTCGACTGCAGTGCCTGCACGGCGGCGTCGAAGCCGAGCTGGCGGATCTCGACCTCGAAGCCCTGATCGTCTGCGATCGCGCGGAGCAGGTCCATGTCGATGCCGACGAGGTCGCCGTTCTCGTCGGTGAACTCGAACGGGGCGAAGGTGGTGTCGGTGCCGATGACGTAGGTCTCGGAATCGTCGGCCGCGGTGGCGGCGGTCGCGCCGCCGAGCAGCGCACCGGCCGCGACGAAGGCCGTGAGCGCCATCGCTCCGACGGTTCGCACGGTCCGGCGCAGTCGCGCGGTCGCGGGAGAGGGGATGCGGATCACGACGGATGCTCCTCGGATCGGATGTTGCGACAGGACAGCCGCCGAGCATCCACCCTAGCTGGCGCGCGAAGTGGCCCCTGCCGTGTCGATCCAGTAGCGGCGCAGCATCGCGTGCCCGCGCGCGCTCTGATCTCTCACGTCCTGCAGCACTCCACCCGCCCCCTCGATGGTCCGATACGAGCCGATGTTGTCGTCGTCGCAGGTCACGAGCACGCGCTCGAGGCCGAGCTCGCGGGCCCGCTCGAGGCCGAGTCGCAGACCGGCCGCGGCGTACCCCCGGCGGCGGCGCGACGCCCGCACCGCGTACCCGATGTGTCCGCCGGCTTCGCGCAGCCACTCGTTCAGATCGTGGCGGAAGGAGAGGAAGCCGACGACCTCGCCGTCGTCGACGATCCAGTACAGGTCGTTGTGCACGTGATCGTCAGGCAGTTCGACAGATGTGTCGGCCAGCAGAGCGGCCTTCTCGATCAGGGCGTCGAGCGTGGCGCGGTCGGGGGTCACCGGCGCCGTGAGACCCGAGCCGTCGACGTGCGCGTCACCGAATTCGGCGACGGCTGCCGCCCAGGAGTCGAACAGGTCGGTGGTCGGTCGGATGAGCTCGATCGTCATCGCCCGATGCAATCACAGACGCGGATGCCGGGCAAACCCGGTCAGTGGCGTGCGAGCAGCCCGGCGACCGACACATCCTCATCGATGCGGTTCCAGTGGATGCCCTCGCCTGAACCGATGAGACGCCAATCGGCACGTTCCTCGGCCGTCGCGCGCGCGAGGCGGGGGAACTCGGCCAGTGGCGCGCTGACAGTGCGGCCGTCCGTCAGGCGGACATGCATCGCGTGTTCATCGACGGTGACGCCCACGGCGACGCCGTCATCGACCGAAGTGCTCATGCCACGCCTCCTCGAATCGCGTGCGATGACGCTCGACGAGACGCAGCAGCGGGCGCAGTTCGTCATCGCGGAACGTGGATCTTCCGGCCAATGCTACGGGGGCAAGCCAGAACTTGGCAGTCATTCCGGAATGCTCCACATGCACGTGCGGTGGTTCCGATCCCTCATTGCTGTAGAAGAAGAATCGGTAACCCCGAAAGCGCATGACCGTCGGCACGCACCGACGGTAGCCACCCGTAGCGCGCCCGAGCCGCGCGAGCCCGCTCAAACCCTCGGAATGTGGAGAACGCCAGCGCCTGCCCCATCGTGCAGAGGATTCGCGCTCGCGACCGCTCGCACCTCCTTCGCCGACGCCCCATCACAGCGACGACGCCCCACCTGGCCGGCGCCGCCCAGGTGGGGCGTGGACGGTCAGATGGGGCGACGGCGATCAGGCACGGGTGGTCCGCGCGGCAGTCAGGCGCGGGTGATCATGCGAAGGGCGATCAGACCTTCTCGCCGCGCGTCAGGAACAGCGAGGCGACGAGCGCGACGACCATGACGCACGCGGGCAGGAGGATCGCCTGCGACATACCGGCCGCGAAGCCCTCCGCGACCTGCGGCGGCAGCGATCCGCCGCCCTCCATGCCCGCGGGAGCATCGGCGAGACCCGGCAGGTTCGCCTCGAGGCGCGACTGCATGAAGGCGGCGATGGATGCCGAGCCGATCACGGACCCGATGGTCCGCGTCGTGTTGTAGATGCCCGCACCCGCGCCGGCCTGGCGCGGCGGCAGCTTGCGCGTCGCGGTGGTCGCGAGCGGACCCCACATGCCCGCGTTGCCGATCCCCATGAGCGCCGACGGCAGGAGGAACAGCAGGATCGGTGTGTCCATCGTGATGAGCGCCGAGTACCAGACGAGGGCGACCGTGACGCACAGCAGACCGGGGAGCAGGATGATGCGCGGATCGACGCGGTCGAGCAGCTTGCCCGCGAACGGCGCCAGCACACCCGACAGCACGGCCATCGGGACGAGCAGCAGGGCCGCTTCGGTCGGGGTGAGCCCACGCGCGGTCTGCAGGAAGAACATCATCGGCAGCGACATGCTCGTCACCGTGAACCCGACGGCCGCGATCGCGACGTTCGCTCCAGAGAAGTTGCGGTCGCGGAAGAGCTCGAGCGGGACGAGTGGCTCGCTGCGCGTGCGCGCCTGCTGCACGATGAAGACCGCGAGCACGACGAGGCCGGCGATGATGAGGCCCCAGACCGAGACCGGACCCCAGATGATGCCCCAGTCGAACTTCTCGCCCTCCTGCAACCCGAAGACGATGAGGAAGAGCGCGACCGCGCTCAGCACGACTCCGAGCACGTCGAAGCGGTGCGGACTGGTCTTCAGCTTGGGCACCAGGCGCCACGCGAGCACGAAGGCCACGATGCCGACGGGGATGTTGACGAAGAAGATCCACTCCCAGCCGAAGCCGTCGACGAGGAGGCCGCCGACGAGCGGGCCGACCAGCGTCGCGACGCCCGCGGTCGCACCCCACAGGCCCATCGCCGCCCCACGGCGGTTCGGCGGGAAGGTGCGGGTGATGACGGCCATGGTCTGCGGCGTCATGAAAGCGGCACCCAGGCCCTGCACGGCGCGCGCCGCGATGAGGCCGCCGAGGGAGTCGGACAGTCCGCACCAGAGCGAGGCGAGCGTGAAGATCGCGAGACCGATGAGGTAGATGTTCTTCGGCCCGAAGCGGTCGCCCAGACGGCCGGTGATCAAGAGCGGCACCGCGTACGCGAGCAGGTAGGCGCTGGTGACCCACACGACGTTGTCGAGGTTGTTGGTCGTCGGGTCGAGGGCGGCCTTGATCGCGGGGTTCGCGACCGAGACGATCGTCGTGTCGACGAGGATCATGAAGAACCCGATGACGAGGGCCCAGAGGGCGGGCCACGGGCTGGCCGGGCGGTGCCCGACGGCGAAGGTCCCGGTGTCGACACCGGGGGTGCCGGGGGGTGCCGAGCCGGCGGATGCCGTGGCGGCGGGCCCGGTCGAGGGGGAATCGGTCATTGCTGTGCGGCCTTTCGCTGAGCGAGGTAGCGGTCTGTCTTATCGCCGAACGCCGTCGGACCCCAGGGCAGGGTCTCGTCGTCGATCCGGGAGATCAGGGTGTCGAGCCATGTCAGTTCGGCCCCGAGCAGGGCCTCCTGGCGTTCGATCTCGACGAGCACCTGCGGGGGCACGCCTTTGTCCCTGGCTTTATGGAGTCCGTCTCGGTGCAGCGCATGATCGTCGATCAGCGCCACCCGGCGGCGTCGGAGGAGGTCGAGCGCGTCCTCGCGTTCGAGGTTGTGTGCTTCGGCGAGCGCGATGCGGAACTCGGCGGGGCGATCGGTGCGAGGAAGTTCGCGCTGCACCCATTCCACGACGGCATCGCGTCCGGCATCCGTCAGCGTGTAGGTCGTGCGCTCCGGTCGATTGCCGTCGCGGTCGACGCCGACCTCGTCGAGCAGAGCCGCCTTCTGCAGCCGCGAGACCGTGTGGTAGAGCGTTCCGTTGGTGATCGCGATGAGGCGGTCGTCCTTGCGCATTCGCATGAGTCGCGCCATTTCGTACGGGTGCATGTCGCCCTCGCGCAGCAGCGCGAGCACCATCACGCCGAGCGGCGTGAGTCGCGCCACGGCATCCTTCACCATTGCCCCACCTCGATTAGTCCAGATGGACTATACGCTTCCTCCACCCTTTCTTCAAGCGGCGGACGGTGGGTCAGATCCCGCGCAGCGCCGCCGCGAGTTGGTCCTCCGTGAGCGATCGGTCAGCGTAGACGAGTCGCATGACCGAGGGATCGGGGTTGCCTGCGTCGGGACCCCGATGGACGAGCTCGAGGCCCAGCTTCTCGGCGACATGCGCGGATGCGCGATTGTGCTCGACCAGATACGCGACGACCGGACGGTCGGGGGCGATGCGACGGGCCTCGTCGACGGCCGCTCGCGCGAGCTCGGTCGCGTAGCCCTGCCCGTGGTGATCACCCGCGATGCGGTACCCGACGTTCCATACCTCGCCACCCAGGAGTGTGCAGCCGCCGTTCCCCACCATCTCGCCGGTGTCGCGCCGCCGCGCCACCCAGGATCCGAGGCCCGCCTCCTGCCAGCTCGCCTCCCACCGGGCCATCATCGCGACGGTCGCGCTGGTGTCGGCATGGCGCAGGCTCGGATAGTGCGTCCACACCCGCGGATCGCTCTGGATCGTGGAGACCTCCGGGAGATCGTCGGGCATCGCCCGAGAGAGCCGCAGCCTCTCCGTCCACACATCCGCCGTCATCTCTTCAGGCTAGGCACCGCCACCGACATCAGGGCCGACCGGTTCAGTCCGCGAGGCGTCGCAGCGCACTCCCCTTGTGCGCCGCGCTCTCGCCGCTCTTCTCCGACGTCACGATGTATGCGGGCTCATCCTCGGATGCGGTGAAGTCCTGCCCCGCGAACCGGAAGTCCTTCGTCTTCTTCTCCTCGACCGTGCCCTGCGTGCGTCCCTGAGACGTGTTCCAGCTCACGCGGTCACCCTTGGACAGCTCTTTCGCCATGGCTCCTCCTCCCTCGACTCGTGGCTAAGAGCGTCACCCATCGGGGACACCGGGCGACAGGGGTTGACAGCGAACCGGGATAATGGGGCGGGTGAGCACTCCTTCGGACAGCACCGCACTGACGATCCCCGGCTGGCGACACATCTACTCGGGCAAGGTCCGCGACCTCTACGCGTCGGACGATGCCGCAGACACCCGCATCCTCGTGGTCGCATCCGACCGCGTGAGCGCGTTCGACTTCGTGCTCTCCCCCGGCATCCCCGAGAAGGGCGCCCTGCTCACCCGGCTCAGCCGCTGGTGGTTCGCGCAGCTCGACGAGGTGCCGAACCACCTCGCCGAGGGCGAGATCCCGCCGGTCGTCGCCGACCGCGCGATGCTCGCGCAGTCGCTGGAGATGCTGCCCATCGAGTGCGTCGTGCGCGGCTACATCACGGGATCCGGCTGGGCCGAGTACACCGAGAGCGGCACCGTGTGCGGCATCCCGCTGCCCGAGGGGCTCCAGAACGGCGACCGCCTGCCCGAGCCGCTCTTCACCCCGGCGTACAAGGCACCCATGGGCGAGCACGACGAGAACATCACGTTCGAGCAGGCCGTGGAGCTGGTCGGCACCGAGCGCGCGGCGGAACTTCGCGACGCCTCCCTCGCGATCTACACCCGGGCCGCAGCGATCGCCGAGGAGAAGGGGCTGATCCTCGCTGACACCAAGTTCGAGTTCGGAACGGATGCCGACGGCATCCTGCGCCTGGCCGATGAGGTGCTCACCAGCGACTCGTCCCGCTACTGGGATGCCGAGGCGTGGCGTGCCGGCACGACGCCCGCCGACCGCATGGCGAGCTTCGACAAGCAGATCGTGCGCGACTGGCTCGCGGCGAACTGGGACAAGCAGGGTGAGCCGCCCGTGCTGCCCGAGGACGTCGTCGAGCGCACGGCCGATCGGTACCGTGAGCTGATCGAGCGACTCGGGGCCTGACCCTTCGACAGGCTCAGGGACCCAGGGAGCTCAGGGACCCAGGGTAGGAGCTCGGAGGCCAGGGGCACCCAGGCAACACTCAGGAATCGGTAATGTTGCGGGAGCACTCCCACACCCCCGATCCTGAGGAGCCCGCATGCCCCTGTGGAAGATCCACGGAAACGGTCGCACGGTCGAAGCCGGCGCCGTCGTCACCCCCGAAGAGCGCCTGAACTGGCCCGCCACGATCGCGATCGGCGCCCAGCACGTCGTCGCGATGTTCGGCGCGACGTTCCTCGTGCCGACGCTCACCGGCTTCCCCGTCTCGACGACGCTGCTCTTCAGCGGCATCGGCACCCTCCTCTTCCTGCTGATCACGAAGAACCAGTTGCCGAGCTACCTGGGTTCCTCGTTCGCTTTCATCGCCCCGATCACGGCCGCAGTCGCCGCGGGCGGAACCGGATCCGCGCTCGCGGGCGTCGTCGCCGTCGGCATCCTGCTCGTCGTCGTCGGCCTTGTCGTGCAGTTCGCCGGCCTCCGCTGGGTCGACGCACTGATGCCCCCGGTCGTCGCCGGCGCGATCGTCGCGCTGATCGGATTCAACCTCGCGCCGACAGCATGGAACAACTTCAGCCTCGACCCGGTGACCGCCACGATCACCCTCGTCGCGATCATCCTGTTCGCGGTGCTCTTCCGCGGGTTCCTCGGACGCATCTCGATCTTCCTCGGCGTCGCTGTCGGCTTCATCTACGCCGCGTTCACGGGATCCTTCGACGTGCCGAACGCCCTCCGCGGCGACAAGACGCCCGCCGAGCTCATCGCGGGCGCCCCCTGGGTCGGCCTTCCCGACTTCCAGTTCCCGGACTTCGTGCAGCCCAGCACGTGGTCGACGATCGCGATGTTCCTGCCTGTCGTCCTCGTGCTGATCGCCGAGAACGTGGGCCACGTGCGCGGTGTCGCGACCATGACCGAGGACGCCTCGATCAACAGGCACACCGGCCGCGCGCTCATCGCCGACGGCGTTGCGACGACGATCGCGGGTGGCTTCGGCGGATCCGGCACGACCACGTACGGCGAGAACATCGGAGTGATGGCGGCGACGCGCGTCTACTCGACCGCCGTCTACTGGGTCGCCGGCCTCTTCGCGATCCTGCTGGCCTTCTCTCCTAAGGTCGGCGAAGTGTTCAACTCGATCCCCGCCGGGGTGCTCGGTGGCGCGACCACCGCGCTCTACGGCCTCATCGGCATCATCGGCATCAAGATCTGGGTCGACAGCAAGGTCGACTTCTCACGCCCCGTGAACCAGTACACGGCCGCCGTGTCGCTCGTGATCGGCATCGCGGGCTTCTCGATGCAGCTCGGCGACTTCTCGTTCGGCGGCATCGTGCTCGGCACGGTCGCGGCTCTGCTGATCTACCACCTGGGCAACCTCATCGCCCGGGCCCGCAAGACCGGCGCCGACGACCCCAAGCCGCTCGAGGCCGTGGGTCCGCTGGGCGGCGACCCGGCCTGACCCTCGGTCGCCCGGCACTGCTGAACTTCTGCGGCCACCGTCACTTTCTGCGGCCTCGAGCTTCGGCTCGGGGCCGCAGAAGTTCGTCCGGGCCGCAGAAGTTCGTCCGGGCCGCAGGCGTCGAAGCGGCTAGGACGCGCTCGAGGACCGCGACGCCCGGAGGCGCAGATCATCCTCGCGCGGGGGCAGGTCGGGACGGAGCGGCTCCTCAGGATCGGGCAGGCCGTACGAGCGGTGCATCCAGCGACGCGCGTCCTCGAGCGGGAACGTGTCGCCGTAGACCGAGAACTTCATGAAGATGCCCTCGAGGTTGCTGCGGAGCATGATCTCCTCGAGCGCGGGGTCCTCGGCGCCCCGGTCGCGGAAGAGTCCGCGGATGATGTCCTCCGACGCGGTCGCCTGCTCGGCGAAACGGTCTTCGGACTCCGCGAAGAGGCGATGCGTGGCCGGCTGCTGCTGCAGGGCGATGACGGCACGCTGCAGCGGGAGGGCGTACGCGGTGGCTCGCAGCGCCCCGTCGATCACGCCGGCCAGGACCTCGTCAGGGGTCCCCTCCACCGTCGGGATGTCGAAGAGTGTGGTGAACCAGCGGTCGATCACCGCCGACACGAGCCGCTCCTTGCCGCCGAAGTGGTAGCTCACGAGCCCCTGCGCGACGCCTGCACGCTGGGTGATCTCGGACACGCTCGCACCCGCGACGCCGCGTTCGCCGAAGAGCTCGATGGCGGCCTCGATGAGGATCTCCCTCGCACGTGCCCGCGCGACCGTGTTCTGCTCGTCAGATCGAGCCATCAGGCATCATCTCCCCAGTACGCGCAGATCTCCCCAGCGGAAACTCTCGCGACCTTTCAGACTACCGCTTGAATGTACGTTCAGTCTAAGATTTCCGCGGTGGCGCCGTGGGCGTCGTTTCAGCCTGCGATCAGGCGGAGTCACGGATGACGAGCTCGGTGGGGAGGATCGTCGTGCGATCCGGCTCGCGACCGGCGAGGAGCGACAGCAGTACCCCGGCCATCGCCTCTCCCTGCGCGTACATCGGCTGACGCATGGTCGTCAGCTGCGGATCGGTGGTGAGAGCGACGAAGGAGTCGTCGAAGCCGACGATCGCCACGTCGTCGGGAACGCGGATGCCGGCGGCGCGCAGCGCCGTCATCGCTCCGCGCGCCATGAGGTCGCTCGCCACGAAGATCGCATCCGGTCGCCCGATCTCGAGGATCCGACGCACGGCGTGCGCTCCGCTGACCTCGCTGTAGTCGCCGGACTCCTCCGCGAACGGCTCCAGCCCGGCATCCGCCAGTGCGCTGCGGAATCCCTCGATGCGGTCGACCGACGAGACCATGCTCACCGGCCCCGCGATCGTCGCGATCCGCGTGCGGCCGATGTCGATCAGGTGCTGCGTCGCCGCCCGGGCACCGGCGACGTTGTCGACGTCGACCACGTACTCGCCGTCCCGTCGACGCACCGGACGGCCGCCCCAGACGACAGGCAGGGCGTCGGCGATCCGCTCGATGAACGCGTCACTGGTGTGGTGCGACACGATCAGCGCACCGTCGACGCCGCCGTTGCGGACGAAGCTCGTCATCTTGTCGCCGGGGTCGTCGCTGGCGATCAGCAGGTTGAGCAGGTAGTCCGATCCGCGGAGCGCGCCGGTGATGCCCGCGACGATCGCCGCGAAGAACGGGTCCCCGAAGAAGCGGGTGGTGTCCTCGGGCACGATGAGCGCGATGGCATGGGTCTGGTTCGATGCGAGCGAGCGCGCCGCCCGATTCGGCACGTAGCTGAGGTCGTCGATCGCCCGCTGCACCGCGGCGAGCGCCTCGGGGCTGACGGCCGTGGATCCGTTCACGACGCGGGAGACGGTCGACCGGGAGACACCGGCGGCCGACGCCACCTCTTCGATGGTGGCTCGTGAGCTCATGGGCATCACATCATTCTCGTGCTTCCTCGCCCCACCGCCCGTCTATTCATGCCATTCGGCACGAATAGATGGTCGGTTTATGCCATACGGCACAAATAGACGGTCTTCAGAGGGAGCGGGCCGCGATGATCCGCGCGTACTCCCGACCGGAGTCCTTCAGGCTCCGCTCCTGCGTGTCGTAGTCGACCCGCACGATGCCGAAGCGCTTGTCGTAGCCCCACGCCCATTCGAAGTTGTCGAACAGCGACCAGTAGAAGTAGCCCCGCACGTCGACACCGGCCTCTGCCGCGTCGAGCACCGCACCGAGGTGCAGTCGGAGGAACTCCGCACGATCCTCGTCGTGCACGCGGGTCTCGCCGTGTTCGACGACCGCGACGTCGTCATAGGCCGCACCGTTCTCCGTCATGTACAGCACGGTGCCCGCAGGTTCCGCGTACTCGGTCCATACCCGCTGCAGAAGGCGGGTGAGCCCCTCGGGCTGCACCTCCCAGTTCTGGGCGGTGCGGGGCAGACCGCGCTCGACCGGATGGATGCCGGCGAACGACGGATACGGGCTCCGTGTCGGCCGTTGCGTGGCCGGCCCACCCGACACCGGTAGCACCGCCGGAGCCGTGCCCGACACGAGGTCGCCGTGGTAGTAGTTGACGCCCTGCGTGTCGATGCGCTGGGCGATCGTCGCGAGGTCGCCGTCGTGCACGGCCGCCTCGAAGGTCGCCACGGCCTCGGCATCCACTGCTCTGATGTCCTCGACGATGTCCGCCGGGTACTGACCCCGGTAGATGGGGTCGAGGAACCAGCGGTTGAACTGTCCGTCCACCCGGCGGGCCGCGTCGACGTCGGCGGGGTTCGACGGGTCGGCCGGGTCGGCGACCGTGTGGTTGAGCGTGATGCCGAGGTTCAGGCTCGCGTCGCGACCCCTCAGCTCGCGGATCGTCTCGCCGTGCGCGAGCAGCAGATGGTGCGAGGCGAGCAGACCCTCTGCCACGCTCGTGTGGCCCGGCGCATGCTCGCCTCCCGTGTAGGAGAGGAACGACGAGCACCACGGCTCGTTCAGCGTCGTCCACACGTTCACCCGGTCGCCGAGGGCGTCGTGCATGGTGCCCGCGTACTCGAGGAAGCGTCCGACCGTGTCGCGGTTCGTCCAGCCCCCCGTTTCCTGCAGCGCCTGGGGCATGTCCCAGTGATACAGCGTCAGCCAGGGCAGGATGTCGGCATCCAGTAGTTCGTCGACCAGGCGCGAGTAGAAGTCGACGCCCTTCGCGTTGACCGCTCCGCCGTCGGGCCGCACGCGCGACCAGGACGTCGAGAAGCGGTAGGTCTGCAGGCCGAGCTCCTTCATGAGCGCGACGTCCTGCGGATACCGGTGGTAGTGGTCGCACGCGACGTCTCCGTCGTCTCCCCCGATCACGGCGCCGGGAACCCGGCAGAACGCGTCCCAGATGGATGCCGTGCGTCCGTCCTCGAATGCCGCCCCCTCGATCTGATAGGCCGCGGTCGCGGCTCCGAACAGGAAGTCCTCGGGGAAGGCGCGGGTCATACGGGTCATCCTTTCACCGCGCCCGCCATGATGCCACTGACGAGCTGACGGCCCGCCACGACGAACAGAACGAGCAGCGGAAGCGTCGCGAGCACCGCACCGGTGAGCACGATCGAGTAGTCGATGTAGTAGCCCGACTGCAGCTGGCTGAGCGCCGTCTGCAGGGTCGGGTTCTGCGGGGAGAGCACGATCAGCGGCCACAGGTAGTCGGTCCATGCGGTCATGAACGTGAAGAGTCCGAGGATCGCCATGGCGGGACGAGCGGCGGGGATGCCGACGGTCAGGAACGTCCGGAATTGGTTGGCGCCGTCCATGCGGGCGGCCTCGATCAGCTCGTCGGGGATCACGTCGACCAGGTACTGCCGCATGAAGAACACACCGAACGCGGTCACGAGCGTGGGCACGATGACGGCGCCGATGGACCCCGTCCATCCCAGCTCGCGCATGAGCATGAACAGCGGGATGATGCCGAGCTGCGTCGGGATCGCCATGGTCGCGATGACGAACACCATGAGACCGTCGCGTCCCTTGAAGCGGAGCTTGGCGAACGCGTAGCCCGCGAGGGTCGAGAACGTCACGACCGAGATCGTGATGATCGACGAGATGAGGAAGGAGTTGCCGAGCGCGAGCCAGAACGGGATGGCGTCGAGCACCTTCGCCGCGTTCGTGAAGAAGTTGCCTCCGGGCAGGAGCGGCAGGGTCTCACCGCGGGTCGCATTGGTGCCGCTCGCCACGACGACCGACCACCACAGCGGGTAGACGCTGCCGATGATGAACGCGGCCAGCAGACCATAGGTGAGGAAGCCGGGGCGGCTTCCGATCCCCGCCGTGCCGCCGGACAGCGCGCGGCGTCGGCGGATCTTCTCGGGGACGCTCAGCGCCTGGGTGGCGGTCATCGCGCATCCTCCTGGTTCGTGGTGACGCGTGCTCGCCGGCGCGCGGCGCGGTTCTTGGGGGCATCCCCCGTGGAGATGCGACGGGAGACGAGGAAGTTGATGACTCCGATGCCGACGATGAGGAGGAACAGCAGGATCGCCACGGCGGATGCCTCGCCAAGGTCGCGCCGGAAGAAGGCGAGCTCCCACAGGAACAGCACGGTCGTCTGGAACTGCCGATCGCTGCCGCCGATGCCACCAGCGGTGGAGACGTCGAAGAGTCGCGGTTCGGCGAAGACCTGGAGACCGCCGATCGTGGCCGTGATGATGACGAAGATCAGGGTCGGGCGGATCGTCGGGATCGTGATCGAGAAGAAGCGTCGGGCGGCGCCGGCTCCGTCGAGTGCCGCGGACTCGTACAGGTCGCGCGGCACCGCCTGCATGGCGGCGAGCAGGATCAGCGCGTTGTACCCGGTCCAGCGGAAGTTCACCATGACCGCGATCGCGAGGTGCGACAGCGCGGTGTTGTGCTTCCACTCCTGGTCCGCGATGCCGATGAGGTTCAGGAGGTTGTTGGCGAGACCGTCGGCCTCGTTGAAGATGCTGGAGAAGATGATGGCGACGGCCACGGGCGTGACGACGAACGGGATCAGCACGCTCATCCGCCAGAAGGTCGGCGCACGCAGACCGCGGTCGAGGAGGTACGCGATCACGAGGGCGACCGCCAGCTGCGGGATCGCCGAGAGCAGGAAGATGCTCAGCGTGTTGCCGATCGAGTTCCAGAACATCCCGTCGCCGAGGATCTCGACGAAGTTGCCCGCGCCGACGAACTCGCCCTGCCCCTTGAGCAGGTCCCACTCGTGCACCGCGACCCACACCGTGTACAGCAGCGGGAAGAGGCCGACGAGGCCGAAGAGGAGGAAGAACGGCGAGATGTAGAAGTACGGCGAGGCGTTCTGATCGAACCGCGACAGGCGGTGCCGCCAGGGGCGCCGCGGCGCGGCATCCGCCGTCGGCTGTTCGGATGCCGTCTCGCGGCGTTCCGCTGTGAGAGTCATGAGGTGGGTTCCCATCGGTCGTTGAGCGAGCGGAGCGAGACGAAACGCGGCGATGTCGCGAGGCGCGGCCCGCCGCGTTTCGTCTCGTCGCAGGCTCCTCGCTCGACGACCGGCGGAGTCACCGATCGTCGAGCGAGGGGCGCGAGGTGCGGTCAGCCGACCAGCTCGTCGAGGAGCTTGAGCGCCTCGTCCCAGGCGCCCTGGGTGTCGAGCTCGCCGCGGTCGAGTCCGCTCAGCGCGGGGCCGAAGACGTTCTCCTGGATGACCGAGTCATCGGCACCCTTGAACTGCGCGACGACACCCTTGGCGCGCTCCGCGAGGATCGCCCCGGTCGGCGCGTCGTTGAAGAACGCGTTGGGCGTGGCATCCGCGGCCAGGGTCTCCTGCGCCTTCACGGTCGAGGGGAAGTTGCCCGCCGCGGCGGACTGCTTGACCTGCTGCTCGGGCTGCGTCAGCCAGTCGGCGAGGGCCGCGGCCTCCTCCTGGTGCTGCGAGCTCTCCGGGATCGACAGGAACGCGCCGCCCCAGTTGGCCGCGCCGCCGGGGAAGACGTCGGCGAAGTCCCAGCCGGTCGACGCGTCGCCGCCGCCGGCCTCGACCTGACCCTGCACGACACCCAGCATCCAGCCGGGGCAGACGAACGTCGCGAACGTGCCGTCGACGAACGACTTGCCGCCGTTCCAGTCCCATGCGGTCTGCGCGGCGGACTGGCCGCCCTCGGTCGCAGCGCCCAGCTGCTCGAAGCGCTCCTTCAGCGCGGCATTGCCGTCGACGTTCAGTTCGCCGTCAGCGGTGTAGTAGCCCTCGTCGAGCTGGTTGACCATGGCGTTCCAGACGAATCCGGAGTGGTCGTACCAGGCCTTGCCGGTCTTCGCCGTGTAGTCGGCGCCGACCGCGAAGTAGTTGTCCCAGTCGCCCTCGAGCAGCTGGGCGACCGACTCGCGGTCGCTCGGGAGGCCGGCGGCCTCGAACGCGGCGCCGTTGTAGCAGATGCCGCTGGGGCCGATGTCGGTGCCGTAGCCGATGACCCGGCCCTCGGCATCCGTCGCCTGTCCGTACTTCCAGTCGACCCAGTCGTCCTTGCGGTCCTCGATGCCGAAGTCGCGGAGGTCGACGAAGGTGTCGGAGACGTCCATGATCGCGCCGAGCCAGCCCTCCTCGATCGCGACGACGTCGCTGAGGCCGGAGCCGGCCGCGATCTTGGTGAAGGCGTCGGTACGGGCGTTGCCGCCGGTGTCGATGTTGGTCGCCTCGATCGTGATGTTCGGGTGCGCCTCCTCGTATTCGGCGTAGAGGTCCTCGTAGCCGAAGGTGCCGAACGTGGTGACGGTCAGCGTGATGTCGCCGCCTTCTGCGGCGTCGTCGCCTCCGCCGGCTGCACAGCCGGCGAGGGCGAGGGCTCCGACCGACGCCGCGGCTGTCGCGGCGAGGATCCGGGTGCGGGCACGTGTGTTCACAGGTCACTCCTTTGTGGTGGGTCGTGCGGTGGTGGTGCAGGGTCGTGCAGTCGTGCAGTCGTGCAGATCCGGGATGCTGTGGGAGCGCTCCCACGCATTGATGAGCGACTCTATGGGAGCGCTCCCACGATTGTCAAGCGCGGGTGGCTCGACAGGTTCTGCGGCCTCGGCCGACTTCTGCGGCCCGGCCCCCGGGGTCGGGGCCGCAGAATATGCATCCGGCCGAAATTCTCGAGCGCGAGAAGACGGCGTACCCTTGTCCGGTGCCCGACACCGAACTCTCCCCTGCCCTCACCCGCGCCGAGTCGCTGATCCGGAGCATCCCGGACTATCCGGAACCGGGCGTCATCTTCCGCGACATCACGCCGCTGCTGGCGGATGCCGAGGCGCTGAAGGCCACGACCGAAGCGATCGTCGAGCCGTTCGCCGGCCAGTTCGACGTGGTCGCCGGCATCGAGGCGCGCGGGTTCATCCTCGCCGGCGCCGCGGCGATCGCGGCGGGTGTGGGCCTCATCCCGATCCGCAAGGCCGGCAAGCTCCCCCGCCCCGCGGCATCCGTCGACTACGCCCTCGAGTACGGCACCGCGACGATCGAGATGCACGACGACCTGCCCGCCGGATCCCGCGTTCTGCTGATCGACGACGTCCTCGCGACGGGCGGCACACTGGCGGCGGGACGCGAGCTTGTCGAGCGCCTCGGCAGCCACGTCATCGGCATCTCGGTGCTGTTCGAGATCGACGGCCTGGGCGGTCGCGAGGCGATCGGCGACCTGCACACCGTCTTCCACGCCTGAGCACGACCGCCCCGCGATCCTGAGCCTCGTCACGCCGGGAATCGAGTGAGCGTCGAGCCGGTAGACTGAGCATGCCCGTCCGCCCGCGACTTCCGGAGCCGTTCATGCCCACCATCGTCGTCGACGTCATGCCCAAGCCCGAACTGCTCGACCCGCAGGGAAAGGCCGTGTCCGGCGCGTTCTCCCGTCTGGGCGTCGAGGGATTCACCGATGTGCGCATCGGCAAGCGCTTCGAGCTCACGGTCGAGGGCGAGGTCACCGACGAGGTCCTCGCCGAGGCCCGCCGCATCGCCGATGAGGTGCTCTCCAACTCCGTGATCGAGGACGTCGTCGGCATCGAGGTCGCGGAGTGACCGTCCGCATCGGCGTCATCACCTTCCCCGGCTCGCTCGACGACCGCGACGCGCAGCGCGCCGTCCGCATCGCCGGTGCCGAGCCCGTGGCCCTGTGGCACGGCTCGCACGACCTCGAAGGGGTCGACGCGCTCGTCCTGCCCGGCGGCTTCAGTTACGGCGACTACCTGCGCGCGGGTGCGATCGCCGCACTCTCGCCGATCATGGCCGAGGTCAAGGACGCCGCGGCCAAGGGCATGCCGATCCTCGGCATCTGCAACGGATTCCAGATGCTCGTCGAGGCGCACCTGCTGCCCGGCGGCCTGATCCGCAACGACCACCAGCACTTCGTCCGTCGCGACCAGCGCCTCACGGTCGAGAACTCCGACACGGCGTGGACCAATAAGTTCCGCACCGGCCAGGAGATCGTGATCCCGCTCAAGAACGCCGACGGCGGATACATCGCCGACGAGGAGACGCTCGACCGCCTCGAGGGCGAGGGCCTCGTGGCCTTCCGCTACGCCGGCGTGAACCCGAACGGCTCGCTCCGCGACATCGCCGGACTCACGAACGAGGCGGGCAACGTCGTGGGGCTCATGCCGCACCCCGAGCACGCCACCGAGCCCGGCTTCGGCCCCGACACGACGGCTGCGATGCGGTCGGGCGTCGACGGACTCGACTTCTTCACGAGCGCGGTCTCCGCGGTCGTGCGCGTCGCCGCGTAACCGAGCCGCCCCGCAGGGCGACCGCGCAGACTCAGCGGATGCCGAGCTCTTCGGCGACCACGAGTGCCGTGCCGCCGAGCAGCACGATGTCGTCTCCGCGCACCGCGACGCGGATCTCGAAGTCGTCCGTGACGATCGCGAGCGCCTCGTGCTCGATCGCCGCGCGAGTCTGCTCGAGGAACACTCCGCCGACGATGTCGAGCGGCCCCGACAGCACCACCTGCTCGAGCCCGAGCGCGGCGACGACCGGGGTCAGCACGCGGCCGAGCGCGCGTCCGGCACGCGTCAGCACCTCGTCTCCGGATGCCGGGGAGTCAGCCAGACGCTGCCGGAGGTAGGGTACAGCGGCCACGACCTCGAGGCATCCACGTCGTCCGCATCGGCACACCTCGCCGCCTTCGTCGATGAGCACGTGCCCGATCTCTCCCGCGGTGAACCGGTCGCCCGTGACGAGCGCGCCGCCGACGATGACGCCGCTGCCGATGCCCTGCCCGATCCGCACGAGCGCGAGGTTGTCGACACCTGGCTGACCGTACGTCCGCGCCGCGAGAGCCGCGGCGTTGGCGTCGTTCGCGACGTGCACGGGCGCGGGGACGACGGCCGAGATCGCGGCGGCCACGTTGAGGTCGTGCCAGTCGAACGCGACGGCCTCGCGCACAACGCCCTCGGTGTTGACGACGCCGGGTGAGCCGACCCCCACCCCGAGCACGCGGACGGTCGAGCGCTTGACCAGGGCGGATGCCAGCGCGCAGACCTTCTGCAGCAGTGCGGTGCCGCGCGCGCCGTCGGTGGGCACGCTCACCGAGTGCACCACGGCGCCGTCGAGGTTCATGATCGCCCCCGTCAGCTCGGCGTAGGCCGACAGGTCGAGCGAGACGACGTGATACGAGTCGGGGTTCAGAGCGATGAGCGTGCTGGGCTTGCCGACCCGGCCCTCCGGGCTCGGTCCGCTCTCGCGCACGAGCCCCTCGGCGGTGAGGTCGTCGACGATGCGCGACACGCTCACGCGCGTCAGGCCGGTCGCCCGCGCGAGGTCGGCCCTGCTCATCGGGTCGCTGCGGAAGAGCGTCCGGAGGATCAGCGAGCGGTTGACCTGCCGCGTGTGCTCGGGCAGCGCCTTCTCGGTGCCGCGGCCCGTCACGATCGCATCCGCCTTCTTCGAGGCGCTCACGAGATGCCCAGTTCGGCCGAGAGCACGGCGACCAGCGGCCCCTGCAGGGCGAGGAGTCCGCCGTCGGATCCGATGTCGACGCTGATGGTGGTGGTCGTCGCGGGCAGCGTCCGCTCGGCCAGATGCCGTCTCGTGCGCGCCGCGAAATCGTCGTCGAGGATGTCCTCCGGCCCGACCAGCACGACATGGGTCGCGCCGAGGAGAGAGATGATCGGCGCGAGCGCCGCCGCGAGAGCACCCGCGGCATCCTCCATCACGATCTCGCGGTCCTCTCCGCCCTCAAGCCGTCGCCGCACCTGCGGAACCGCGACGATCGAGTCGAGGCAGCCGGTCCGGCCGCACAGGCACGTGGTCTCGCGGTGCGGGTCGACCACGACGTGACCGATCTCGCCCGCCGCGAAGTCGACGCCGTCGACGAGCGTCTCCCCCACGATGAGCCCCGCTCCAGCTCCGCGCTGGATCGTCACGATGAGGATGCTGCGGCCGTCGTTCTCGCGGAAGGTGTGCACCGCGAGCGCCATGCCGTTCGCGTCGTTGACGACGTGCACCGGTACGCCGAAGCGGTCGGCCAGGGCGCCGCGCAGGTCGGCGTCGAACCAGCCGAGGTGCGGCGCGAAGCGCACCACGCCCGCTCGGTCGACCATGCCGGGGCTGCCCACGCCGATGCCGAGCACCGGCGCCTCCGCCTTCTCGAGCAGTTCCTCGGTCAGCGCCACGACCCTGGCGACCGCCGCGTCGCCCCGTTCGTCCAGGGGATCGGTCTGCACGAGGTGCGATACCTCGCCGCGGAGGTTCATCACCGCACCGCGGAACGACTGCGCGTCCGACAGGTCGAGGCTGATGATCGCGCGGGAGTCGTCGTCGATCGCGACGAGGGTGGCGGGCTTGCCCACTCGACCCTCCGCGACGACGCCCGCCTCGACGATGATGCCCTGGTCGATGAGGTCGCCGACGATGGTCGAGACGGTGACCTTGTTCAGCCCCGATCCGCGGGCGATGTCCGCCCTGCTGCGCGGACCCTCGTGGAAGAGGGTCTGCAGCAGCATCGCGCGGTTGCGCAGACGGTTGTGCTCGGGGAGCGCCTTGGTCGTGATGCGGAGATCGGCCACAGCCCATTGTCTCCCGACCGCGGGATCAGCATCACCTCGCGGCACGACGACGTCGCAGGAGGATCCCACCGACGAGGAGCGCGACCCCCGCGCCGGCGACCACGCCGAACGGGGCATCCGCGCCGCTCTCGGCCAGCACATCGTCGGATGCGCCGGTGATCGGGGCGACGGCCTCTCCCTCGGGGCTCGGCACCGTGGGCGTCGCCTCGTCGACCTCCGCGAGGCGGAACGGGTTGTACCCGGTCACGGCCAGGAGGTACCACGCGGTCGCTCCGGTATGGAGGCTCGAGTAGTAGAGGTCGCCGAACCCGGTGTCGAGTCCGTCGCTCGACGAGGCGACGATTCCGCGGCCGTCGCCGTTGGTCGCCTGGCGCTGAGCGAGCTCGACGGAGGCGAGGATGGCCCGCGTGTAGCCCGCATCGGCGGCGGCGTCGCGAAGACGGAGCGCAAGTGCCAGCTGCCCTGAACCCTCGAACCAGACCTTCGACACATCGGCGCTGCTGAAAGCGGGACCCTCGTACGGCCCGTCGGTCGCGTGCAGATTCTCCACGGTCCACGCCAGCGCAGAGTCGTATCGCGCGTCGAGCGTGGCGAGGGAGCTCCAGGTCTGCGGGTCCTCGGGGATCGGGTAGTAGTTCGTCGAGACGCCGTCGGGATGGGTCCCGGTCCAGAGGTGACCGTCCTCCGTCTGCATCGCGGCGACGAATCCCGCGGCGAGCGCTGCCCGCCCGTCCCACACCCTGTCGCCGGTGAGGACCGACATCTGGGTGAAGAAGGCCGCGACGTCGATGTTGTGCTCGGTCGCCTTGAACGTGAACGGGTTGCCATCCCCATCCTGCCCTCCGGTGTATCCGAACGGCGCCTTCTCGGTGTCGGCCGTGTTCTGCTCGATCCACTCGGCGAGACGCAGAGCGCCGTCGAGGTACTTCTGCTCACCGGTGACGTCGAAGAGACGCGCGAGCGCCATTCCCACCCACGCCTGGTTGCCTGTGTTCGACGCTGCGGATCCGACCTCGACAGCACCCGCGCTGAGGCTCGCCGGCTGATACGAGGCCCTGGTCCGACCGTCGTCGAAGTCCGGGTCGTTCTGCTGCACGAACAACAGCGCATCGCCGATCGACTGCGCCCGGCGGATGTCGTCGGGGAGGCCCCTGGCGGCGTATGCCATCACGATCAGCGCATCGTCGTAGAGGAACGACGATGTGAAGTCCCAGTCGGGGGTCGTGAAGAACCCTCCCTGGTAGCTCCGCGGCAGGCACATCCCGTCCGCGCTGCAGTACTCGTCGACGCGGTCGTCGAGGAAGTCGTAGGCGAGCGCCGCCGACTGCACGTAGTCCACCGCACCGTCGGGTGCGACGTACCAGTCCACGCCCTCCGCCGCTGCGCCGATCGCGGCTGCCATGGAGGAGGGCGTCGCGAGCGCCGGTTGCGCAGTGCCGCCGAGCACCGTCAGGACCAGCAGGACGCCGGCGGCGCTTCTGGCCGCCCCCGTCTTCTTCCGCCGCTCGCGGCCGTTCGTCGCGGGCATGGGTCAGCCTTTCACGGCGCCGGCGGACATGCCGGTCACCAGGTTGCGTTGGATGATCATGAAGAACACGACGACGGGGAGCGCGAACAGCGTCGCGGCGGCCATCTGTCCGCCGTAGTCGGTGCCCATCTCGCCGCCGACCGAGACCGTGAAGGAGTTCAACCAGACCGGGAGCGTGTAGCTCGACTGATCCTTCATGAAGGTGAACGCGACGATGTAGTCGTTCCACGCCGCGATGAACGCGAAGACGCTGCTCGAGATGATCCCGGGCATGACGAGGGGGAACAGCACTCGAGTGAGCACCTGCCAGGTGGAGGCTCCGTCGATGCGGGCAGCCTCATCGAGCTCGATCGGGATGGCGAGGAAGAACCCGCGCATCACCCAGATCGAGAACGGGAGCACGCTCGCCACATACGAGAAGATGAGACCCCAATAGGTGCCGAGCAGACCCATCGAATTGAAGATGAGGAATTGCGGGATGAGCAGGGCCGTGCCGGGGAGCATCTGCACGATGAGGATGAGGACGAGAATGGGCCGGCGCCCGCGGAACCGGAAGCGTGAGAGCGCCGCCGCCGCGAACAGCCCGAGCACGATCGCGAAGACGACCGCACCCGTGACGACGATCACGGAGTTCTGCAGGTAGATGTGGAACTGGCCCTTGCCGATCGCTGTGAAGAAGTTGTCGAGCGTGGGCGACTCGGGGAGGAAGTGCGGCGTGCTGCTGAGCATCTCCGACCGAGGCTTGAACGCGGTGTTGATCATCCAGTACACCGGGAAGGCCCACACGATGCAGAACAGGATCGCGATGCTGCTGCTGACCCACGGGATGCGGCGTCGGCGTCGCTGACGCCCGACGGCGGTGACTGCGGTGGTGCTGGACGAGCGAGTGATCGTCGTGGTCATCAGAGGTCCTCTCCCGACCGCACGAGGTGTCGGATGTACACGGCGCTGAGTGCCGCGAGGATGACGGTCGAGGCGACGGCGATCGCCGACCCCGCGCCGATCTGCAGGTTTCCGGAGAACGCCGTCGTGTAGGTGAAGACGCCGAGAGTCGACGTCGCCCCGTCGGGACCGCCCTCCGAGATGAGCCAGATCTGGTTGAAGACGTTGAAGTCCCAGATGATGGAGAGCATCGTGACGAGAAGGATGGTCGGTGCGATCGAGGGCAGCACGACGACGCGGTAGATGCGCCATTCGGATGCCCCGTCGAGGCGTGCGGCCTCCTTCAGCTCGACCGCGACCTGCGTTTCGGCGGCGTACAGGGTGAGCGCGATGAAGGGCACGGCCTGCCAGACGACAAGCAGCCAGATGCAGACCCACGCGAGCACCGGATCGGACGACCAGTCCTTGCTGGTCATGTCTCCGAAGACGCCGAGCTGCGTCAGCATCCAGTTGATCACGCCGTATTGCGGCTGGAAGAGCCAGGACCACACGATCGACGACGCCACGTTCGGCATCGCCCAGGCGAGGATCAGCACGACGGTGGTGAGGTAGCGGATGCCGGAGGGCAGGCGCGTCATGAGGTGGGACATCCCCGCCCCGATCGCCACACTCCCCACGACGAGCGCCGCAGTGAAGACGATCGTGCGCGTGAGCGACAGCCAGAACTCCTGGTCGCCGAGGACCGCGGCGTACTGATCCAGGCCGACGAAGTCGAAGGCTCCCGTGAACAGCGTCCGCTGGTTGTAGTTCGTGAACGAGGTGAAGATCAGGAAGCCGATCGGCAGCAGCGTCACGAAGACGATCATCAGGCCCGCCGGCGTCAGCAGCCAGAACGGAGCGGTGCTCCGGCGACTGCGCGCGGAGCGCGGAGCACGGGAGGTCGACGGGGGACGGGGCGTTCGCGCTTTCGCCGACGGCGGTGACACGACGGGTGTGGTGACCACTGGTCCGCCTTTCAGGTGGTCGGGGCACCGTCGATTCACGGAGCCGGAGAACTGCAGGAGGGGTGGGATGCCGCGCGACCGCGACGACGCGCAGGCGCGCGGCATCCGAGGCGCTACTTGGTGTTGAGCGTCTTGTCGGCCGCGTCGTCGAAGGCGCTCGCCGCCTCGTCGACCGACTTGGACCCCGAGGCGATCGAGGAGAACAGGTTGTTGATGTCCTTGTTGCTCTCGATCGTGGTCCAGTTCGCGTTGGCCGGCGTGGCCTTCGACCGCAGTGCGGCGGTGAAGAAGCTCACCTTGACGTCGTCCAGGGTCTCCTGCGCGAACTCGATGCCCTCCGTGCTGTTCGGGATCCAACCGTCGACCCCGAAGACGAAGTCCTTCTGCACCTCGGGGCTCGCGGCGATCTTGACCCAGTTCAGGGCGAGGTCGGAGTTCTGCGACTTCACCGGGACCGCCCAGTCGGACCCTCCGAGCATGACCGGCTGCGCCTCGCCCGAGAGGCCGGGGAAGGGGAAGGATCCGAGATCCGGCTCGAGGTCCGGGTTGATCTTCAGGATCGCGCCGGTGTTCGTGTTGAGGATCGCCGAGGTCTTGCCGTCGGCGAAGATCTGACCCTGGTTCGGCTCGAAGGTGTCGAGCGTCGCGGATGCCGCGGTGGAGTACGTGTTCTGGAACTCCTTGAACGCCTCGAGCCCTTCGAGCGCCTCGTCCGAGCCGAAGCCGGAAGTCCATTCACCGTCGTCGTCGGACGCGATGTCTCCGCCCGCGTCCCAGACGAACTGCAGTCCTGCGTAGAAGTACTGACCCGGCAGGTAGAACGGCGAGAAGTCGGGCGTCTGCGCATTGGCCGCCGCGACCTTGTCGAGAGCTGCGGTCAGCTCGTCGTACGTGGTCGGGACCTCGGTCACTCCCGCAGCCGCCCACATCTTCTTGTTGTAGATCACGGCGCGAGCACCGGCGAACCCGGGCACTCCGTAGAGACTGCCGTCGATCGTCGCGGGGTCGACGAGTCCGTCGAGCCATGTCTGCCCCTGCGCGAGGTCGTCCTTGTACGCCGTGAGATCGAGAAGGCCGCCGTTCGCGGCGTAGCTCGCGATCTGCGTGTTGCCCATGTCGATCACGTCGGGCGGGGTGTCGGTGGCGAGAGCCGTGGTGACCTTCGTGGTGATCCCGTCCCAGGTCTGCGTCTGGAGGTTCACCTCCGCGCCGGTCTCCTCGGTGAAGCGCTTGTTTATCTCGGCGAGGGTGTCCGGCGTGTAGTCGCCGTCCATGACCCAGACCGTGAGGGTCTGCCCGGCGCCGTCGACCTCCGGCACCTTTCCGTCGCTCGGTGCACCGGCGCTGCCTGCGCCCGCGGAACCCGAACATGCGCTGAGCGCGAGAGCGGTGACGATGCCCATCGCACCGACCGTCGCCAATTTCCTGATTGCCACTTAACTCTCCTTGGTAGGTGGGATACCGCGAACGGATACGTCGATGTGTCGTGCGGTGAAGTTAGTACACATCTGTTGCATATCCTTTGTCAATCATTATGTGACCAGATGTAGAACTGTTATGTTTCCTCGTTATGACGGCATTGTTTCGCTTCTCCGGAGCATTCGCGGTCGTCGAATTAGGTCACTTTATTTACTAACTATTAGGGCATGTAACCAACTAATTCATGCCGTCGAGAAAACACCAGGGAGCCACCGAGAAATGCCCACCCTCCTTCCCCGACCCGCATCCCAGACGACCTCGTCCGCGGAATTCGAACTCACCGCGGACGCCACGCTGTCCGCCCACCCCGACCTGGCTCAGTCCGCCCTGAGGTTGCAGGAGCGACTGCGCGCCGCCACGGGTTTCGTCCTGCCGGTGGCGATCACCGAGGCGGCTCCCGTCGCGGATGACGCCGCCGTGAGCATCCGTCTCGACCTCGACCCGACGCTCGCGCCCGAGGCGTTCACTCTCGAGACGACGCCGCACGCGATCCGCCTCGCGGCATCGACGGATCAGGGCGGACAGTGGGCCGCCCAGGCGCTGCTGCAGCTCTTCCCCCCGGCGGTGTACCGGCGCTCCCCCGCGGAAGGCGTGCGGTGGACGACGCCCGCCACCCGCGTGGAGGACGCCCCGAAGTTCCCGTGGCGCGGGGCGATGCTCGATGTCGTCCGTCACTTCGCACCGACCCGCGACGTGCTGCGGTTCATCGATCTGCTCGCGATGCATCGCCTCAACACGCTGCACCTGCACCTCACGGACGACCAGGGCTGGCGCGTGGAGATCGCGCAGTATCCGCGACTCACCGAGGTCGGCGGCTGGCGCCCCGAGACGCAGGTCGGCGCCGCCCCCGGGTCTGCGACGGACGGACGGCCGCACGGCGGCTTCTACACGCAGGCCGACATCCGCGAGATCGTGGCCTACGCCGGAGCACGCGGGATCACGGTGGTCCCCGAGATCGAGCTGCCCGGTCACGCGCAGGCTGCGGTGGCGGCGTACCCCGAGCTGGGCGTCGGCGACAGCGCAGCCGCTCCCACCACGCCGTGGGCGCTGTGGGGCATCAACCCCGTGATCTTCAACGTCGAGGAGTCGACGATCCGCTTCCTGTGCGACGTGCTCGACGAGGTCATCGACCTGTTCCCCTCGGAGTACATCTGCATCGGCGGCGACGAGTGCCCGAAGATCCAGTGGCGGGAGGACGAGCGCACCCAGGAGCGGATGCGGGAGATCGGCGTGCACGACGAGGAGGAGCTGCAGAGCTGGTTCGTCGGACGCATCGGGCAGCACCTCGCCTCGCGGGGCCGGAAGCTGCTCGGCTGGGACGAGATCCTCGAGGGCGGCCTGGCGGACGGCGCTACGGTGCTCTCGTGGCGCGGCCGCGTGGGCGCCCTGACCGCGGCGCGCTCAGGGCACGACGTCATCGCCTGCCCCGAGGACACGGTGTACCTCGACTACCGCGAGTCGGAGCTGGACTCGGAGCCGATCCCGACGGGCACCGTGACGACCATGGAGAAGGCGTATTCGTTCGACCCCGTGCCCGCCGAGCTCGACGCCGACCAGGCGCGGCACGTCCTCGGCGGGCAGGCGAACCTGTGGACCGAGCACATCGACTCGATGCGCGGACTCGACTACCGGGCCTTCCCCCGACTGGCGGCCGTCGCCGAGGCCCTGTGGACGGCGGGCGACCGCGACTACTCCGAGTTCGCGCCCCGACTCACCGAGCACCTCGCTCGACTGGATGCCGCGGGCGTCGAGTACCGGCATACAGACGGCCCTCGCCCGTGGCAGGAGCGCCCCGGCGTGAGCGGCCGTACGCGATCGGCGGAGGAGGCTGCCGCGCACCTCGCCCGCATCACCGCGAACATCGGCTGAGCGCGGGGCCGC
>JAZBLS010000016.1:0-28051 GCA_037033365.1 Actinomycetota bacterium
AGGTCGGTCGTGTAGTCCTCGATGCCGTGCTTCGCGGCGAGCTCGGCGAGCTTGGCCTCGTTGCGCCCCACCAGGATCGGCTTGACCGTGATGCGGGATCCGTCCGGCAGCTCGATGCCGCCCTCCTCGCGGATCGCGAGGATCGAGCGCACGAGGTGCTGCCGGTAGCCCATGCGTCCGGAGACGCCGTTCATGATGATCCCGATCTCGCGGGTCGTCGCCTGTGACATTGCTGATCCGTTCTGTGAAGTCCTGCGCACCACTCGGGTAAGCGCTTTCCAACAGCATGCCATGGCGAAGAGGTGGGCGCAAGCGTCGTCGGAAAACGCTCTCCGCCGCACGTGGCCACGTGCACGCGCAAACGGCGCCCGCTCGGAATCCGAGCGGGCGCCGAAGAAGGCAGGATCAGCGCGCGTGACCGACCGTGTAGATCGCGCCGGTCGTGACGTCGGCCTCCAGGGCCTCGAGCGTCCGCCCTCTGGTCTCCGGAACCATCCGCCAGACGAACAGCAGGGCGAGGACGCCCACGGCCGCGAACAGGAAGAACGTGCCGGTGATGCCGACGGCCTCGACGAGGGAGAGGAAGTAGAGCGACAGGAAGCCGTTCGTGACCCAGAGCATGAACACCGAGAGCCCCATCGCGAACCCGCGCATGTGCAGCGGGAAGATCTCGGACAGGTAGACCCACACCGCGACGTTGAGGAACGTCTGCATCGACCCGACGAACGCGACCACGAGCACGAGGATCACGAACGGTCGCGCCGGCGACCCCACCGGCAGCGCCACCGAGGCGATGCCGATCAGCAGGTGGCTCACGGTCGTCAGCGAGAACCCGATCGTGAAGGTCTTCCGTCGGTCGAAGCGGTCCATCATGGACAGAGCGATGACGGCACCGACCACCGCGATGACTCCGGGGGCGATGTTCGCGATCAAGGCCGCACTCTCATCGAATCCTGACTCGATGAGCACGGTCTGACCGAAGTACATGATCGAGTTGATGCCGGTCAACTGCTGCGCGATGCCCACTCCGATGCCGATGAACAGGATCCGCACGAGGTTGCGGTTGCCCAGGATCGCCCGCCAGCCGAGCTGCCCCTGCGACTTCTCCTCGCGCGCGAGCGCCGTGAGCGCGGCGAGCTCGGCCGTGGCACGCTCCGTCGGACGGATCGAGCGGAGCACCTCGAGCGCCTCACCCTCGCGCCCCTTCTCCACGAGCCACCGCGGCGACTCGGGCACCCGGAGCATCCCCACGAACAGCGCGATCGCCGGCAGGGCGCAGATCGCGAACATGATCCGCCAGACTCCCTCCACGTGTCCGAAGACGCTGCCGATCACGGCGTTGATCACGAACGCCGCGAGCTGACCGACGACGATCATGAGTTCGTTGCGGCCGGCGAGCGAGCCGCGGATCTCGTGGGGCGCGAGTTCGGCGAGGTAGACGGGCACGACGGTCGACGCACCGCCGACCGCGAGTCCGAGCACGATGCGGCCGAGCACCAGGACCTCGAATCCGGGAGTGAACACCACCAGCACGGTCCCGGCGAAGAAGAGCACCGCGAGCAGGATGATCGCCTTGCGCCTCCCCCACCCGTCGGAGAGCCTGCCAGAGAAGAGCGCGCCGATCGCGGCGGCGAAGATCAGCGAGGCGGTCGCGACGCCCTCGGTGAAGGCGTCGAGCCCGAGCTCGGCCGCCATCGGGCGCAGGGCCCCGTTGATGACACCCGTGTCGTAGCCGAAGAGCAGGCCGCCGAACGTGGCGATGAGCGCAACGACGCCGATGCGCCGCCGGTAGGCCCCCGGCGTGAGCGGCGGAAGCGCCACCGCAGGGGTCGATGAGTGGACCATGAGGACTCCTTCGTCGTCGGCCCGCGAACCGCGGGCATGCGAAGGATCATCTTGCAGGTGACTATGTCATGTCAACCATACATTGGTATACTGCGTCGGAGACGTGCGGCGGGACGTCTTCCGCCCCTCCGCCCGCGGCTCATCCCCATCATGCGGGGTCAGAACGCACCGCAGGTGCGATGCGGGGTCACAAACCCACCGCAGGTGCGATGCGGGGTCACAAACGCACCCGAAAAGGCCGTTTCCGGTGCCTTTTCGGCCCCGCACGGGTGTCCGGTGCGTTTTCGGCCCCGCAGCGGCATCGGGATCGAGCATCGGGGAGGGCGCGAGGACGGGCACGGGAAGCGGCACGCCAGGGATCAGCGCGTGCTCGCCCGCTCGACCAGGGTCGTGGGTACGACGACGGCATCCGGCATCCCGGATTCGCCCTCGATCCCGGCCACGAGCAGCTCGACGGCCCGCTGCGCGAGCTCTGTGAAGTCCTGACGGATCGTGCTCAGCGGAGGGCGGTAGTTCGCGGCATCCGGCACGTCGTCGAAGCCGATCACGTCGACGTCCTCCGGAACCCGCACCCCCGCCTCGGCGAGCGCGCGCAGGAGCCCCAGTGCCATCTGGTCGTTGGCGCAGAAGACGGCGGATGCCGCGGCCAACGCCGCGCCCGCGGCGAACCCCGCATCGGCGGACCAGTCGCCCCGCACGACCGCGGGCACGCGCGCACCCGCATTCTCGAGCGTCTCCCGCCATCCGCGTTCGCGCTCCGCCGCGGCGAACGAATCGGAGGGCCCCGCCAGATGGTGCACGGTCGGGTGTCCTGCCGCGAGGAGTCGAGCGGTTGCGACCGCCGCTCCGCCCGCGTGGTCGCTGTGCACGACTGCGAGGTCGGCGGACGCCGGCGCATCGACGACGACAAGTCGGAGACCGGGAGGGCGCTGCGCCGCGGGGACGAGCGCGGAGGCCTCATTGAGCACGATCGCGCCGTCGACCTCCTGCTCGGCGAGCCGTTCGAAGGCGTCGGCGACGCTCGAGCCCGCCGTGACGAGCGTGAGGGCATAGCCGCGCTCCGCCGCCGCCTCGGCGGTGGCCTGCAGCATCCGCGAGTTCCCCACCGTGGCGAGCGTCGTGACGACGAGCCCGATCGTCTGGGAGCGTCCGGTACGGAGGGCGCGCGCCGCGCGATGCGGCCGATAGCCGAGCTCCGACATCGCCCTCTCGACGCGCTCGCGGGTGGCGGGGTCGACCCGCGGACTGTCATTGACGACCCGCGAGACGGTCTGACCCGAGACCCCGGCCAGGGAGGCGACCATGGCCATCGAGACACGACCGGATGCCGCGCGTCGGCGCCGCGGATGCTCCGCCTCGCCCGTCACGTCGTCATCTCCCACGGCACCCTCCTGCGCACGAGGCCCGAATAGCGCCGGAGCTCTGCGATGTTGACGTTACCACGGAGCTGTGCGTACCATGTTTACGTGAACACGACCTCCGACCTCAGCGCCGAGACCCTCACCGCGGGGATCGTCAAGCGCGCCACGACGCTCTCCGACGGGCGTGAGCTCATCTACTTCGACGACCCCGACACGACGCTCGGCCCGGACCGCGCGGTCGACGCGCGCACCCTCGACCCCCGCGGCGAGACGGCCACCATGCGCCTCGACGTGCTCACGGGCGACTGGATCACGGTCGCCGCGAACCGTCAGAACCGCGTGATGATGCCGAGCGCCGACGCGGATCCGCTCGCGCCGCAGACGCCGACGAACCCGTCCGAGGTTCCGTCCCGCTACGACGTCGCGGTCTTCGAGAACCGCTCCCCGGCTTTCGGTCCGGCTCTCGCCGAGGCCGTCGGCGCGGCGCCCGAGGCGGCCAACGCCCCACGCGGCCTGGACGACCTGCAGGCCCTGGGTCTCGGGCGCACCCGCACCTCGGTCGGCCGCTGCGAGGTCGTGTGCTTCAGCCCCGAGCACACCGGATCCTTCGGCACCCAGACGGTCGTCCGCGCCCGCACCGTGATCGAGGCCTGGGCCGACCGCACCGCCGCGCTGTCGAAGCTCCCCGGCATCCAGCAGGTCTTCCCGTTCGAGAACCGCGGTGAGGCGATCGGCGTGACGCTCCCGCACCCGCACGGCCAGATCTATGCGTACCCCTACGTGACCCCGCGGACCACCCGCGTGCTCGACTCGATCGACCGCACGGCCCCCGACCTCTTCCAGCACATCCTCGAGTCGGAGCAGGCCTCGGAGCGCGTCGTCTTCCGCGGCGAGCACTGGACCGCCTTCGTGCCGTTCGCCGCCCGGTGGCCGCTCGAGGTGCACCTCATGCCGCACCGTCATGTCCCCGACTTCGCCGAGACGACGGAGGCCGAGCGCGATGAGCTCGCGCCGCTGTACCTTCGTCTGCTGCGTGGCGTCGACGCGCTGTACGACACCCCCACGCCCTACATCGCGGCCTGGCACCAGGCTCCCGTGCACACCGGACGCGACAGCGTGCGCCTGCACCTCCAGCTGACGAGCCCCCGCCGTGCGGCCGACAAGCTCAAGTTCCTCGCCGGATCCGAGGCCGCCATGTGGGCCTGGGCCGCCGAAGTCACCCCCGAACAGGGCGCCGCCCGCATCCGCGAGGCCATCGCGAAGGCCGACGCGACACACGGCGCCGACGCCGCACAGGCAGCCGCACACGACGAAGAGGTATCCGCATGACCGCCGCAACCACCACGACGGATGCGGCCGCAGCCGCCCTGTTCACGGAGCTCACCGGCCGCACGCCTGAGGGCATCTGGTCGGCCCCCGGCCGCGTCAACCTCATCGGCGAGCACACCGACTACAACGACGGCTTCGTGCTGCCCTTCGCGATCCCCCACCGCACGGTCGCCGCGGTCGGCGTCCGTGACGACGGCCGCATCCGTGTCGCGTCGACCTTCTCGGACGAGCCCGTCGAGGTCGCCCTCGACGACCTCGAGGACGTCTTTCCGACCCCCGCGGGCACCTCGCCCCGCGTCCCGGAGTGGGCCGCCTACCCCCTGGGCGTCGCATGGGCGCTGCGCCAGGCCGGCGCCACAGGACCCGGTCTCGACATCGCGATCGCCTCGGATGTGCCGGTCGGAGCGGGACTCTCGTCGTCCGCCGCGATCGAGGGAGCCACGGCATCCGCCCTGAACGACCTGTGGAGCGCGGGCCTCGACCGCACGGCCCTCGCGCGCATCGGCCGCCGCGCCGAGAACGAGGCCGTCGGCGCGCCCACCGGCATCATGGACCAGATGGCGTCGATGCTGGGCGAACCCGACTCCGCGATCTTCCTCGACTGCCGCTCGCTCGAGGCTGTGCTGGTGCCCGTGGGCATCGCCGAGGCGGGCCTTGCGATCCTCGTGATGGACACCGCCGTGACGCACGCCCACTCGACCGGCGGCTACGGCGAGCGCCGCGCGTCGTGCGAGAAGGGCGCCGCGATCATGGGCGTCCCGAGCCTGCGCGACGTGTCCGTCGCCGACCTCGAGAAGGCCGAGGAGGTCATGGACGACGTGACCTTCCGCCGCGTCCGCCACGTCGTGACCGAGAACCAGCGGGTGCTCGACACCGTCCGCGTGCTCCGCGAGGACGGCGCGCGGGCGATCGGCGACCTGCTCGTCGCCTCGCACGCGTCGATGCGCGACGACTTCGAGATCTCCACCCCCGAGCTCGACACGGCGGTCGAGACGGCACTCGCCGCCGGCGCACTCGGTGCGCGCATGACCGGCGGCGGCTTCGGCGGCGCGGCGATCGCGCTGATCGAGCAGGATGCCGTGCAGACGGTGTCGGACGCCGTGACGGCCGCGTTCGCGGCATCCGGCTACTCCGCCCCCGTCGTGTTCACGGTGACGCCCGCCGCGGGCGCGCATCGCGACGCCTGACAGAGACGCCTGACAGAGTCGCCTGACAGAATGGGTCGCTGAGCCGCGCGAGCGGCAGGAGAGGAACACATGTCCTGGATCGTCACCGGCGGCGCCGGCTACATCGGCTCGCACGTCGTCCGTGCACTCTCGGCGGCGGGCCTGACCCCCGTCATCCTCGACGACCTCTCCAGCGGCGTCGCCTCGTTCGTGCCGGAGGGCGTCGCCTTCGTGCAGGGCAGCATCCTGGATCGCGACCTCGTCGAGAAGACCCTGCGCGAGCACGACGCCGAGGGCGTCATCCACGTGGCCGGCTACAAGTACGCCGGTGTCTCGGTGCAGCGCCCCCTGCACACCTACGCGCAGAACGTGGAGGGCACACGGATCATCCTCGAGGCCATGCACGAGGTGGGCGTCCGCAACATCGTCTTCTCCTCCTCCGCCGCGGTGTTCGGCACGCCCGACGTGCCCCTCGTGGTCGAGAGCACCGAGAAGAAGCCCGCGAGCCCGTACGGCGAGTCGAAGCTGATCGGCGAGTGGCTGCTGCGCGACCAGGCGACCGCGACGGCCGACTCCGACGCTCCGCTGCGGCACACGTCGCTCCGCTACTTCAACGTCGTCGGATCCGCCGACCCCGCGGTCTACGACGTCAGCCCGCACAACCTCTTCCCGATCGTGTTCGAGAAGCTTCTGGCGGGCGAGACGCCCCGCATCAACGGCGACGACTACGACACCGAGGACGGCACGAACGTCCGCGACTACGTGCACGTCGGTGATATCGCCGCCGCCCACGTCGCAGCCGCGAAGCGCCTCGCATCGGGCGAGAGCATCGAGCCGGCGTACAACCTCGGATCGGGCGACGGCCTGAGCGTGAAGCAGATCATGGATGCCGTGGCGCACGTCACGGGCATCGACTTCACCCCGGAGATCGGCCCTCGCCGGCCCGGCGACCCCGACCGCATCGTCGCGACCGGCGAGCTCGCCGCCCGCGACCTCGAGTGGAAGATGCGCCACACGGTCGACGAGATGGTCCGCACCGGCTGGGAGGCCCGTCGCGCCCACTGAGGTGAGACGTCGCCTCAGAGATCGCGCGTGCGGATCGGGTAGAGGAAGAAGCACACCCACCCGAGCGCGGTGAACACCATCGGCACCACGGCGACCATGAGCCGGATGCCGCCGTTTACCGTCTCGGGCTGCGCGTCGTCGAGCGAGGCGTCGAATCCGGATGCCGTGAGCACGACCGCCGCGACGACGGCCTGCAGCACGACCGAGCCCCGAACGATGAAGCCGTTCACGCCGAAGTAGGCGCCCTCGCGGCGGTGCCCGGTGCGCACGGCGTCCTCGTCGATGATCTGCGACAGGACGACCTCGAGCAGCTGCAGCAGTCCGCCGACCCCCACGCCCACCGCGACGCCGACCAGTGCGGCGGCCAGCACCGACGTCGGCAGCAGGTAGCCGAGCACGGCGACGCCGAAGACCGCGACGCTCCAGAGCAGGGCGGTTCGCGGCGATGTGCGCCGCACGACTGCGCTCCACAGCACGATCGACGGGATCGCCGTCACGAAGATCGCCCCGAGCAGGATGCTGCCCTCGCCCTCCCCCGCATGCAGCGAGTAGCGCACGTAGAACGGGACGGCGGCGAGGATGACGGCGATCGCCGTCTGCACGAAGAGCGACCCCAGCACGTACGGCACGAACGCCCGGTTCGCGAACGTGTATCGCAGCTGATCGCCCCAGCGCATCGCCTCGGAAGAGGCCTCGGGCACGCCGCGCTCGATCATGCCGCCGAAGAACGACCAGATGAGCATGACGAGGCACACCCCGGCGAGCACGATCGCCATGCCCGCCCACCCGATCGAGTCGTACAGGGCCGGAGCACCGGCCGTGCCGAGCACCATGCCGAGGATCGCGAAGATCTGACGCGGCACGTTGCCCCGGGCGCGCTCCTCCGTGGTCCGGAAGATCTCCGGGAACAGCGCGGAGATGTTCAGCACCACCACGACGAACGCGATGTCGTACACCGCGACGACGACGAGGAACCACGCGATGAGTCCGCCCGTCGGCAGCTCCGGCGGCATCCAGACCAGCGCGAAGGCGACCACGAGAGGCACGATCCCGATGCCGATCCACGGGATGCGACGCCCCCACGGCGTGCGGATCCGGTCCGACAGCGCGCCGACGATCGGGTTCAGGACGGCGTTGAGGATGCCGTGCGCGATCATCGCGGCGGCCACCCAGGCGGGCGGGACGCCGAGATGCGTGACGTAGAAGTAGACGACGAACGCCGAGAACGTCTGGATCATGAGCTGCGTCGGGAACCCGGAGGCCCCGAACGCGATGGTCTGCGCCCTGGTCGGCGCGGCGTCCAGTCGCCGCTCGCGGAGTCTCGTCGTCAGCGAGGTCATGCTCGCACTCCTCTCTGCAGATCTCGCAGTGCGCGCCAGCCGATGCGCACGAGCCCCTCGTCGGCGATCGCCTGCCGCACGACCGGGTCGGCCAGCAGCCGCAGCTCGTGTCCGCGCTTCTCCGCCGCGAAGTCCACCACGGCCCGCAGCTCGTCGTCGTCGACCATCGGATGCAGGTAGATCTCCGTCACACCGGCCGGCACGGACTTCAGAAGCGCGACGAAGCCGTCCCTGACCTGCTCGTACGTCTCGCCGGGCGCCGCCTCGAACGGATGCGTCCACAGCCGATCGAGGATCTCGACCCCCAGAGAATCCGCCGCGGCCGCCGCGGCATCCAGCATCGTCTGGAGCGCGGGATCCGTCGACACGCCCTCCATGCGGCGGGGCAGCCGGAACGGCAGTCCGTGGGACGCGGCGAGCTCGAACACCTGGGCGAGGAAGTTCCGGCCGGTCAGCAGGCCGTAGACCGATCCCATGTGGTTGTCGAGGTGCGTGACGTCGACGCCGGCATCCAGCGCCGCCTGCAGCTGCGCGGCGATCTCGGCGGCGACGTCCTCGGTCGACGCCAGCTCCTCCACCGCGAGGGCACCTGCGGGAAAGTACCCCGCGTCGTCGACCAGGGTCGATCCCCCACCCGTCGATCCGGTGCCCGTCAGCGGCCGCCAGCGGTATCGCGTCCACTCGCTCGTGAGCACGAGGTGGACGCCCACGTCGAGGTCGGTGCGGGATGCCGCGAAGGCGAACGCCTCCGGCGCCCAGGCGCAGGGCGCCATGATCGTGGCGGAGTCGATGTGCCCCTCGTCCAGGAGCCCCGAGATCGCGGTGTTGGCCGCATGGCACATGCCGAAGTCATCGGCGTTGAGGATAATCGCCCTGGTGCCGGTCGGGAGCCCCAGCCTGTCGGAGAGGCTCGGTCGATCGGGCGTGAAGAGCGTCATCTCGTGCTCCGCGATGTGGCGGGGAGCAGGGCGGAGAACACGGTCGCCCGCAGCGCGGATGCCGCTTCCCCCACGGCTCCGACCAAGGGTGCCTCGGGGCCGAAGGACGACACCAGGAAGCGCATGGGAAGCTGCGGCGCCCACTCCTCAGCGACCGCGGCGACGGCCTGGACGAAAGCAGGGTGCGCGGCGGATCCGGCGAGGATGAACGCCTCGGGGTCGAGGATCAGCGCGACGCTCCCTGCGGCGATCGTCAGCCGGCGCCCCATCTCCGCCACCATGGCCTGGGCCGCCGGGTCGCCGTCCGAGGCGGCGTCCAGGTGCTGGTCGATCGTCTGCTCCTGGTCACGGCCGTGCGCGAGTGCGAGGTCGCGCACCACCTCGGCGCCGAGAACGGGCGCCCCGGTCGGCAGCGGGTTCTGCGGCAGATACATGACCTCTCCCGCGACGCCGGAGAAGCCGCGGTGCAGGGCTCCGTCGATCACGATGCCGCCGCCCAGTCCGTCGTCGAGCAGGAGGAGTGCGAAGCTGGCGAGCTCAGCGCCCGTCCCGTTCGTGAGTTCGGCGAGGGCCGCGAGGTTGACGTCGTTCTCGACCCGCACGGGGCACCCCAGTCGCGCCGAGAGTCCGTTGCGGAATGCCCCGCCGTCCGGCCCCTGGTCGTCGCGGATGGCGCCGTCAGCCGTCACGATGCCCGGCACGCCGACCACGGCGAGGTGCAGCGGCCCGCGGACCGAGCGCCGGGCCTTCGCCACGAGTCCCGCGATGTGCTCGACCCGGTCGCCGCGGAGGGGGAACGGTGCGTGCTGCTCGGCCCGGACAGCACCGGTCGGATCCACGAGTACGACGTGCGCGGCATGAGCGTCGACGTGCACGGCCGCCGCGTAGCCGAGGTGGGGATGCAGCGACACACGACCGGCCGCGGGACCCCTGGTCTCCCGGTCGACGCCGGCCGGCGCGACGGCGTTGGAGCCCTCGAGCATGCGCAGCACCTGTGTGACGGCGGTGCGGGAGAGGCCCGTCTCGGACATCAGCTCCGCGCGGGTGAGCGGGCCGCGCCTGGCGAGGGTCACGAGGATCGCTCGACCGTTCAGGGTGCGCAGCAGCGTCTGCGGTCCCGCGAGCGGTCGAGCCATGGTGATGATCCCCCCGGATTGACGTCCGCCCCAGCATGCCACATCGCGTCTCACCGGTCGATGGGGCTCCCGTCGCATCTTCCGGTCGCAGTTCGTGCTGTTCGCGCGCTCGCGTCCGATCTTCCGGTCGCACTTCGTGCCGTCTCTCGGGCCGCCGAGCGGCACGAACTGCGATGGGAAGTTTCGCGAGCGGCACGAACTGCGACGGGACCGCCTTGGGCCGTGCGTGCTTGCAGGCCCCGCTGAGCGGATGTCACTATCGGACCACCACGCCTCACGACGACGGAGCGAACATGGGAACCACGGTCTTCGAGCGACGCCCACCCGCCGACGGGGTGATCGACAGCGCGCTGCGCGACACCGCACTGAGCGTGTTCTGGCTCGACGACGTCGGCCGCCCCTCATACGAGCCGCTCACGGGCAGCATCCGCGCCGACCTCGTGATCGTCGGCGGCGGGTACGCGGGGCTCTGGACGGCCGTCCGGGCGAAGGAGCGGGATCCCGAGCGTCGGGTCGTGCTGCTCGAAGCCTCCCGCATCGCGTGGGCAGCGTCCGGGCGCAACGGCGGGTTCTGCGAAGCCAGCCTGACGCACGGGCACGAGAACGGAGCGACGCGATGGCCCGACGAGATCCACCGCCTCGAAGAGCTGGGCCTCGAGAACCTCGACGGCATCGAGGCGACGGTCGCCCGCTACGGCATGGACGTCGACTTCGAGCGCACGGGTCAGCTGGCCGTCGCGGTCGAGCCGCACCAGGTCGAGTGGCTGCGCGAGGAGGAGGGCTTCCTCGACCGCGACGCCGTGCAGGCGGAGGTGCACTCCCCGACGTTCCTCGCCGGAGCGTGGGAGAAGCAGAGCAGCGCCCTGCTGCATCCGGCGAAGCTCGGCCTCGAGCTCGCGCGCGTCGCGGCGGACCTCGGGGTCGAGATCCACGAGCACACGCTGGTGCGGGAGATCAGCGGCGGCGCCTCAGGGCCCGTGACGCTGGTCACGAGGGACGGCGCCCGGGTGAGCGCGGATGCCGTGGCCCTCGGCACGAACGCTTTCCCCGCCCTGCTGAAGCGCAACCGCCTGATGACCGTCCCGGTCTACGACTACGTCCTGATGACCGAGCCGCTCAGCGACGAGCAGCTGTCGTCGATCGGCTGGACGAACCGTCAGGGGCTGGCCGACAGCGCCAACCAGTTCCACTACTACCGGCTGACGGCCGACAACCGCATCCTGTTCGGCGGCTACGACGCGATCTATCATTTCGGTGGCCGCATCCGGCCTGAGTACGAGGATCGGATGGAGAGCCACCGCCGCCTCGCCTCGCACTTCTTCACGACGTTCCCGCAGCTGGAGGGCCTCCGTTTCACTCACCGCTGGGCCGGGGCGATCGACTCGTCGAGCCGCTTCTGCGCGTTCTTCGGCACCGCCCGCCGAGGTCGCGTGGCCTATGCGACCGGGTTCACCGGTCTCGGCGTCGGGGCCACCCGCTTCGCGGCCGACGTCATGCTCGACCTGCTGTCGGCGCAGTCGACCGAGCGCACGGAGCTCGCGATGGTGCGCGAGAAGCCGATCCCGTTCCCTCCGGAGCCGGTCGCGGCGATCGGCATCAATCTCGTCCGCGCCGCGATGAATCGCGCTGATCACCACGAGGGCAGGCGCAACCTGTTCCTCAAGACCCTGGATGCCCTGGGGATGGGCTTCGACTCCTGAGTCGGTCGTCCGCCAGCCCTACGGCGTGGGGGTGGGAGCGGGGGTCGGCCCGAACGCGGGCTCGCCCGGCGTCACCCCGAAGAACAGCGGATCGTTCGGCGACTCCGAGCGCGGCAGATAGCCCTCCGACAGCGTCACGCCGCCGAACATCATGTCGCTCAGCTCGTTGCGGTCTCCCGGCCAGCAGGGGGTCGTCGCCATGACGAGCACGTTGCCGTTCGCGATGAACGTGACCATCAGCAGGGAGAAGTCTCCCTGCTTCCGCACGATCACATCGAGCGACGCCGCCTCCCCCGACCCCAGCTCCTGCGACTCGACCTCGAATCCGGCATCCTCGAGGTGGTTCTTCACCGCCGCGCTGAGGTCGCTCTGATCCGACGGCTCCACCTCGGTGGTCCTGATGAGATCGAACTTGTAGGAGTCGTCGGAGCATCCTGCTCCCGAGGGCTGCATGCCGAACGATCCGACGGTCGCCTCCCACGGGCCGTCGAAGATCAGCGTCTGCACGTCATTGGTCACGCCGCGGTAGTCCCGGTAGTGCTGCTCGGCCTGATCGAACAGCACGTCACCCGTCGGCGCAGGGTCGCCTGCGCATCCCGTCAGAGCGAGCGCCGCCACCGCCGCGATCCCGATCGACCACCAGCGCCTGCGCCTGCGCATCAGTTCGCCTCTCCTCGGTTGCCGGCCCAGAGCGGATCGCCCGCGGCGATACCCGAGACGAGACGCATCACCCCGCCCGCCTGACCGACTCCGGCGGAGACGGCGATGACCCCGGCGACCGCCGAAGCGACCGTGAGCGACGTGAAGTGGTCGGTGAGATCACGAATGGCCAGGGCGATGCCACCGACGCCGATCAACAGCGCGACGGTGGCGGAGATCAGCCGGACGAGGATCCGCGGCTCGAGATTCACGGTCCGCGCACGAAGCCAGCCCGTTGCGCTGCGCGAGCGACGCCCGTCGGCATACGGTGCTCGCTGCCACGCCGACGCACCTGCGACGAGGCGGCGACCGCTCCGCCAGAGGGCGGCGAGCAGCACGCAGCCGAGGAGGCCGATGGCGGCGACCGCGGCGAGCATTGCCAGATCGAGCCAGTGCGGCGTGCCACCGAGCATCCGCAGCGTCTCGGCCAGCCCGACCGCCACGAAGCATCCCGCGATCGCGAGCACGAAGCCCAGAACGCCGAGCCCCCAGCGTGACCAGCGTTCGTAGTCGGAGCGGAGGGCAGTCACGGCGGTGTCGGCGGTGTCGGCGTCTTCCGACGATGCGTGCGGGACGCTGGCGGAGTCCAGGAACGGACGCGACTCGGGACGGATCATCGCGAAGGCCATGGGACCAGACTATTCAGGCGCCCGGTCAGACCCCGATGACCTGCGCCGTCGGCATCCGGTCCGTCATGACGCGCACGGCCTCGGGGTTGTCATCCACGAGCACCGCATCGCGCCCCAGCGCCGCCGCGACGGCACCGGTGGTCCCACTGCCTGCGAAGAGGTCGAGCACGCGGTCTCCGGGGCGACTGGACGCCCGCACGATCCGGCGCAGGATGCCCTCGGGCTTCTGCGTCGGGTAGCCGGTCTTCTCGCGTCCGGTGGTCGGGACGATCGTGTGCCACCACACGTCGGTCGGGAGCTTGCCGCGCGCGGCCTTCTCGGCGGTCACGAGGCCCGGCGCCATGTACGGCTCTCGGTCGACGTCGTCGGCGTTGAACACATACTCCCGCGGGTTCTTCACGTACACGAGGATCGTGTCGTGCTTGGTGGGCCAGCGTCGCCGCGACTTGGCACCGTAGTCATAGGCCCAGATGAGCTCGTTGAGGAAGCAGTCTCGGCCGAACACGGCGTCCAGCATAACCTTGGCGTAGTGGGCCTCGCGGTAGTCGAGGTGCAGGTACAGCGTGCCGTCGTCGGCCAGCAGACGCCAGGCCTCCTCGAGCCTCGGCATCAGGAACTCGCCGTAGTCGTCGAAGCGGTCGTCGTACGTCCGCAGCATCCCGCGCACGCGCTCGTAGGCGTGGCCGTGGAACCCGTGCCGCACCTCGCCCGCCGGACGGTCAGGCGCCTGCTCGTCCGCCGGATCTCCGACGGTCTCCGCTGTGCGATCCCGCCGAGCCGTGACGACCTGACGCTCCTGCGTGCGCCCGGTGTTGAAGGGCGGGTCGAGATACACGAGGGTGAAGGACGCAGACGGCAGGGTCGCCGCGACCCCGAGGTTGTCCCCCTGGATGATCGTCACCGAGCCCGGGGCGACGGGAACGACGGGTGCCGCGGGGACGACGGGGTCGGTCACGGAACCCGGTGGAGCCACGCGTCGGTGGAGAACTTGGACTCCACCAGCGCTTCGGCATCCGCGTACTCGTCCGCGGTGATCGCGCCGTTCTCCGCGGAGGTGAGCGAACGGAACGTGTCCTTGAAGCGCTCGATGATCTCGGCCCTCGGCAGACCCGTCTGGCTGCGCAGGGGGTCGACGCGCTTGGCGGCCGACGTCGTGCCCTTGTCGCTGAGCTTCTCGCGCCCGATGCGCAGCACCTCCGTCATCGTCTGACCGTCGATGTCGTACGACAGCGTCGCGTGGTGCAGCACTCCCCCGTTGGCGAGGCGCTTCTGCGCGGCACCGCCGATCTTGCCCGTCGAGGAGGCGATGTCGTTCAGGGGCTGGTAGACCGCGTCGATCCCCAGCGACCGCAACGCCTGCAGCACCCAGTCGTCGAGGAAGGCATAGGAGTCGGCGAACGTCATGCCCGCGACCAGGGATGCCGGCACGTACAGCGAGTACGTGATGATCTGACCGGCCGCCATGAGCATCGCGCCGCCGCCGGAGATGCGGCGGACGACATCGAAGCCGTGGCTGGCCGCGCCCTCGGGGTCGACCTCGTTGCGGTACGACTGGAAGGAGCCGATGACCACGGCAGACTGGTCCCACTCCCAGATGCGCAGCGTGGGGCGGCGCCGCCCCTCTCCCACCCGTGAGGTCAGCACCTCGTCGAGCGCGAGGTTCATACGAGGCGAGACGGCCTTCTCGTGCACGATCTCCCAGTCGAAGTCTCGCCACCCCGGCGCCGTGACCAGGGCCCGGCGCACGGCAGTGCCGACAGCGTCGGGCGTGAAGCCGAGCAGCTGCGCGCCGTCGGGGAGCGCGCCGCGCACGGCGGTCGCGATCGCCGTCGCATCCGACTCCACGGGAAGTCCGGTGACCGCCGCGTTGATGGCGTCCAGAGCCGTGTCGGGTTCGAGGAAGAAGTCTCCCGCGAGGCGGAAGTCCGCGATCCGGCCGCCGTCGACCTCGAGGTCTACGACGACGAGCTTTCCTCCGGGGACCTTGTATTCACCGTGCACCCGTCCAGCTTAAGGCGCGAGCCCGCTCGGTGGGCGGCTTCCCGGCCGTCAGCGCCCGAGCACGACGGCGCGTTCGCCAGCGCGGATGGGCGACGAGTACCGGTTCCCGGCCGGCGGCAGCGGGCACACGTACTGATCCGAGAATGCGCACGGGGGGAGGTACGCGCGGTTGAAGTCGATGACGGCCGCGCCCTCGGCATCCGGCTCCTCGATGGGGAGGAAGCGGAACCGGTACGTCTCGATGCCGTTCGTGCCGTCGGCGAAGACCGCGGTCAACCCACCCTGCGGAGTGCGCGTCGCCGTCAGCGTCACGGGGACGCCGTCGAGCTCGAAGTGCAGCCTGCCGGCCAGCGGAGCGTCATGGGATTCCCCGTCGACGGCCGTGACCGTGATCTCCTCGTCCGGTGTCGGCTCGAACCGGGCGGGGATCCGCCAGGACGCGCGCGGCGGATACGCGTCGATCGCGCTGAACCGCTCGCGCTGCGGACGTCGGGGATTGAACACCCGCAGCGCGACGCTCCCCCTCCGGTCGAACACCCTCAGCTCGCGCCTGCCCAACCGCACGGACTCGCCCCCTCGGAGAGTCACGCTCGATCCTGCGATGCCGAGGTCGCTGCCGCGGATGCCCCCATCCCCCGTCAGCGCCCACAAACCCGGCACGCCCTCCACGGCCGCGGGCTCGGTGATGAGCCAGTTCGTCGACTCGAGTGCGGCAGGGCCGTACTCGGCCCCGGCGTATCGCTCGCGCGATTCGTGCCAGTCCCGCCAGTCGTCTTCGAAGCCCACCACGCACCTCCCTCTCGCGGCGAATCTATGCCGGGGAGGGGCGGATGCGGGTGGCCGACGTCATCCGGATTCACCCGCTGTAACGCTCGTTCACGCGACGTAATCTGCCGACGCGGGAGCGGGGTGGGTCTTGAGTCAGCGCAGGGGGATGTGCTTGTCGAGCCACGCGAGCACGTCGGCGCGCACCTCGGCCTGCTGCGGCTCGTTGAAGATCTCGTGGCGGGCGTCGGGGTACACGAGCGTCGTGACGTCAGTGAGACCCGAGCGGGTGCGGTACTCGTCGGCGAGCTTGTGCACGCTGCGCGGCCCGCCGACCGAGTCGTCGCGCCCCACGAGGAGCAGCATCGGGATGTCGCGGCCCAGATCGCGGCGGGGGCGGCCGTAGAGCCGTGCGGCCTCGATCGGGCCGAACAGCTTCAGCAACGGCACCTCGGTCGTGAGCGGGTCGTCGTGGAAGGCGGCGCCCACCGACGGGTCCGTGCTGAGCCACTCGAGCCCGGTGGCGTCGTCCGCCGCCCATCGCGCATTGAGGGGCGCGGCGTTCAAGGATCCGGGCATGCGCAGCGCGGAGCCGGAGAGGATCACGGCATCCCACGCCTCCGGGTGCTCGTTCACGAGCATCTGCGCCAGGAAGGATCCCCAGGAGTGTCCGAGGAGGACGAGCGGCAGGTCGGGGTTCTCGTCACGGATGATCCCGGTGAGCTGCCAGATCGCGTCCTTGGCGGCGCGCAGGCCGCCCGTACCGAGTCGGCCGAGCTTCTCCGGACCCCCGTGGTGACGGATGCCGGTGCGACCGTGCCCTCGGTGGTCGTCGGCGTACACCGTGAAGCCCGCACCGGTGAGAGCCGTGATGAGAGCCCCGTACCGTCCGGCGTGCTCGCCGACGCCGTGCAGCAGCTGCACCACTCCTCGCGCCTCACCCGCCGCACCGTCCGGTCCCGTCGCGGGATGGACGTCGTAGACGATGGCGATGCCGTGGGCGTCGGTGAACTCACGCGTATCCATCACGCACCCACCCTACTGATCGACGCGACCACGGCGCGGGCGATGTCGAGGTCGGTGACCTCGTAGCCGCCGACGCCGTCGGAGGCAGAGCCCATGCGCACTCCCCCGTCCTCGCGCACCGAGCGTTTGGCGGAGAAGTGCAGCGCGTCGACGCCCGCTGCGGCGAGGAGCGGTGCGCTCACGGCATCCACTCCGCTGCCCGCCATGATCTCGATCTCTCCCGCCGCCTCGGCGACGAGGGCGCGCAGGGTGTCGATGCCGTCGATCGCCGCCGACGCCCCACCCGAGGTCAGCACGCGGCGGAGGCCCAGCCCGCGCGCGGCGACGAGCGTCGCGACGGGGTCGGCGGTGACGTCGATCGCGCGGTGGAGGGTGACGGATGCGGTGCCGGCCGCGTCGCGCAGGCGCGCCATCGCGTCGAGGTCGAGGCGCCCCTCGGCATCCAGCGCTCCGATCACGACGCCGTCCGCCCCCGCCTCGACGGCCCGGCGGACGTCCCGCTCGGAGAGCGCGATCTCGTCGGCGTCGAAGTGGAAGCCGCCGGCGCGCGGGCGGATCAGCACGTGCACCTCGACGCCCGCCTCTCGGGCCGCGTCGATCGACAGCTCGAGCGTCGCGGGAGAGGGGGTGAGGCCGCCGAGGGGCAGGGCGGTCGCGAGTTCCACCCGTGCGGCGCCGACGGCTCCGGCGATGCGGACTCCGGCGGGATCCTGGACGGCGAGTTCGATGGCGGGCGTGCGGCTCATCCGTCCATTCTGGCGCGTCCCGCGGCTCGCGCCCGGCCACCCGCTTCCCTTCCGGGTGCGAATTACTTAGACTGTCTAAGTAATGTCTGCGCCTGAAGAAGCCCTCCACCTCACCGCGACAGACCTGCGCATGGCCACCTTCCGGCTCGCACGACGCCTCCGCTGCGCCCGTGCGGTCGACGCGATGAGCGACGCGCAGCTCGCGGTCCTCGCCACCCTGCGCATGCACGGCCGGCGGACCATCACGGCTCTCGCCGAGCGCGAGCGCGTCACTGCGCCGTCGATGACGAGCATGATCAACGGCCTCGAGGAGCAGGGCTACGTGGTCCGCACGCCGGATGCCGAGGACCGGCGGCGCGTGCAGGTCGATATCACGGAGGCCGGCACGGCGATCGTCGCCGAGACGATCCACCGCCGCGACGTGCTGCTCGCCGAGCTGCTCGCGGAGTTCGACTTCACGGAGGACGAGCTCGCCACCCTGCGCGAGGCCAGCGCGCTGATCCGGAAGGTGGTCGACCGATGAGCGCCATGTTCCGCTCCTTCGCGAACATCAACTACCGCATCTGGTTCGCCGGCGCCCTGGTCTCGAACATCGGCGGGTGGATGCAGGCGACGGCCCAGGACTGGGTCGTCCTCACCGAGCTCACCGACAACGACGCCGCCGCGATGGGCGTGACGATGGCGCTGCAGTTCGGTCCGCCGCTCGTGCTCGTGAGCCTGACCGGGCTGGTCGCCGACCGGTTCGAGCGACGCCGCATCCTGCTCGTCACGCAGCTGTCGCTGCTGCTGCTCGCGATCGCGGTGGGTGTGCTGCTGCTCAACGACCTCATGACGCTGCCGATGATGTTCGGCTTCGCGGCCGCGTTCGGCGTGGTCAACGCATTCGACGCACCCGCCAGGCAGGCGTTCGTGTCGGACATGGTCTCGGCGGGCGACACCTCCAACGCGGTCGCCCTCAACTCGGCATCCTTCAACCTCGCCCGCATGATCGGCCCGGCGGTCGGAGGCCTGCTCATCGTCGCGATCGGTTCCGGATGGGTGTTCATCGCGAACGCCGCCACCTTCCTCGCGATGCTGATCGCTCTGCTCCTCCTGCGGAAGAACCAACTCGCGCCGCGCCCGAAGAACCGCAGCGCGGGTGGGCTCGCCGAGGGCTTCCGCTATGTCTGGGGCCGCAGCGATCTGCGCGTCGTGTTCGTCACCGTGTTCCTGATCGGTGCGTTCGGAATGAACTTCCCGATCTTCGCCTCGACCATGGCGCTCGAGTTCGGCGCGGGCGCCGACGGGTACGGCGTCCTGAGCTCGGTCCTCGCGATCGGGTCGCTGGCCGGCGCGCTGCTCGCCGCCCGGCGCGAGCGCGCGAGGGTGCGCGTCGTGATCTTCGCCGCCGGCGGCTTCGGCGTCGCCGCCTTCGTGTCCTCCGCGATGCCGACCTACATCTCGTACGCGGTGACCCTGACGTTCACGGGCTTCATGATCGTGACGCTGCTCACCACGGCGAACGGGTACGTGCAGACGACGACGGATGCGTCGCTCCGCGGCCGCGTCCTCGCGCTGTACATGGCCGTGATCATGGGGTCGACGCCCGTCGGCGCGCCCATCGCCGGCTGGGTCGCCGACACGTTCGGACCGCGGAGCGCGATCATGCTCGGCGGGACCGCGGGCTTCGTGGCCTGCGCGATCGGAGCGATCTGGGTGTTCACGTCGGGTCGTCTGCATCGTGACGAGAACCGCCGCTTCCTCCTCACGATCGACGAGACGAGGCCGCTGAACGTCGTGCCGCGGCGCGCGGAGCCGGTGGAGTTCAGCGATGAGGCCGCGGTCACCACGCCGATCCGCCGACCGATCCAGGAGTGAGCGGCAGGGCGCATAGCCTCCGCTCCCCGGGACCTTTTGTCAACGCCCTCCTGTCGCCGACTCGACGGTCGTAGCGTCGGAGCATGGACCAGAACACAGGACGCACCCCGCATCCCGAGCAGCCCGCCGAGGGCTCGCCCGAGGTGAACCCCGAGCACAACACGGCACCCGATGGGCAGACCGACGAGTCCATCGAGAACGACGACCTCGACGGCAACGCCCAGGGCTCGGCTCAGGGCGGCGCGATCCAGGGCGACAGCTCGCACGGAGAGTCACCTCGAGGCGCGATCCAGGGCGATGCCAGCCCCGACCGCGATGTGCCGATCGGCGGAGACGACACCACGGCGTCGCAGCTGGATGCCGACAACGACGTCGAGAGGGACACCCTCAAGACTCTCGATCCGGAAGACCCGCCCGCCTGAGTTCCCCAAATTCTCCCGGGCATCCGCCGTTCGCCGCGACACGGTCGTGACGATCAGCGGACGAGGTGACGATCAGCGGAAGGTACCCCCAGTATCCGTCCGCTGATCGTCTCTGGTTCCGTGATCCGTCACGCGCCAGATGCGGCTCAGGCTCCGAGCACGTACCGGAGCTGCTCGACAGCCCAGTCCAGTTCCGTCGCGCGGACGACGATCGGCGGCGCGATGCGGATGGTCTGCCCGTGCGTGTCCTTGACGAGAACGCCGCGCTCCCGGAGCTTCTCGGCGATCTCCCGACCCGTTCCCTTGGCCGGGTCGATGTCGACGCCCGCCCAGAGACCGGCCAGACGCACCGCCGTGACACCGTGTCCGATCAGGGGCTCGAGGGCCGCGCCCAGGTGCTCGCCGAGAGCGCGGGCGCGCTCCTGGAACTCGCCGGACTCGAGCATCTCGACCACGCGCAGGCCGACGGCGGCCGCGAGCGGGTTGCCCCCGAAGGTCGAGCCGTGCTCGCCGGGTCGGATGACCCCGAGCACGTCCTCGTTCCCGACGACGGCCGACACCGGCAGGATGCCGCCGCCGAGCGCCTTCCCCAGGAGGTACAGGTCCGGGACGACGCCCTCGCGGTCACACGCGAAGGTCTCGCCGACGCGTCCGAGACCCGACTGGATCTCGTCGGCGATGAACAGCACGTTCTTCTCGTCGCAGATCTCGCGGATGCGGCGCAGGTAGCCCTCCGGCGGGATCACGACCCCTGCCTCGCCCTGGATCGGCTCGATCAGGACGGCGGCGGTGTCGTCGGTGATCGCGGCGGCGATCGCCTCGGCATCCCCGTACGGCACGACGTCGAAGCCCGGGGTGTACGGGCCGAAGCCCGCGCGCGCCTGCTCGTCGTCGCTGAAGCTGACGATCGTGGTGGTGCGGCCGTGGAAGTTGCCGGCGGCGACGATGATGCGCGCCCGTCCGTCGGCGATGCCCTTGACCCGGTAGCCCCATGCACGGGCGACCTTGATGCCGGTCTCGACGGCTTCGGCGCCCGTGTTCATCGGGAGCACGAGGTCTTTGCCCGCCAGCGCCGCGAGTGCGGCGGCGAACGGCTCGAGGCGGTCGCTCATGAACGCGCGGCTGGTCAGCGTCACGCGCCCGAGCTGCTCGGTCAGGGCCGCGACGAGGGCCGGATGCCGGTGGCCGAAGTTCACCGCGGAGTACGCCGCCAGCAGGTCGAGGTAGCGCCTGCCCTCGACGTCGGTGACCCAGGCGCCCTCACCGCGCGCGATGGTCACGGGCAGCGGGTGGTAGTTGTGGGCGACGTGCGCCTCGGCGCCATTGGGTCCCTGGGCCGCACTGGGTCCCTGAGCCTGTCGAAGGGCTGCCGCGGTGTCTGACAGGGTCATGCCGACGTTCCCCGGAGCTCGAGCGTGCAGCACTTGATGCCGCCGCCGCCGAGCAGCAGCTCGGACAGGTCGACCATGATCGGGTTGTAGCCGCGCTCGCGCAGCTGCTTCTCGAAGCCTGTGGCGCGCGGCGAGATGATCACGTTGTAACCGTCGCTCGACGAGTTCAGGCCGAACACGGCGCCATCCTCGTCAGACACGAGGATCGCGTCGGGGAAGCGCGCTTCGAGCTCGGCGCGGCTCGCGTCGTCGAACGCACCGGGGAGGTAGGCGATGTTCGCGCGCTCGGGGCCGCCGTTCTCGATGCCCTGCACCGGGTCCAGCACGGCGATCGCGGTGTCGAGGTGGTAGAAGCGGGGGTCGACGAGGTTCAGCGAGACGACCTCGCGGCCGAAGACCTCTCCGACCTCGCGGTGGCTGTCACCGGTCGAGCGGAAGCCGGTTCCGGCGAGGATCACGTCTCCGACGAGCAGGAAGTCACCCTCGCCCTCGTTGACCTCTTCGGGGATCACGGTGTCGTATCCGGCGGCGCGGAACCAGTCGGCGAACGCGGGCGCCTCGCCCTGGCGCTCGACGAAGCGGAACTTCGGAACGTAGGCACGGCCGTCGATCAGGAACCCGCCGTTCGCGGTGTAGACCATGTCGGGGTAGCCGGCGAGCGGCTCGATGAGCTCGACCTCGTGCCCGAGCTCGAGGTACAGGTCGTGGAGCTTCTGCCACTGCTCGACGGCGCGCGCCGTGTCGGTCGGCTTCGTCGGCTCCATCCACGGGTTGATCGAGTAGTTCACCGTGAAGTGCGAGGGCTCGCACATCAGGTAGTGGCGGCGGTGCGCGGTGCGCGACGGCGCGGTGGTCTCGGCGTCCGATGCGGTGATTCCCGACGCAGTGGTTTCGACAGACATGTGGCTCCTCGAACGGATGCGGCGGACGCTGTCCAGGGGCCCGGCGGTCCTTCGACCCGGTCTGCCCTCGAGGGGCCGACGCTGAGGAAGATGCGACTCGAGCACGCCGGCATCCATTCTGTCACCCGCTCCCTGGACATGGCCAGAGCCGCGCGTGCCCGTCGCTTTCAAACGGGGTTGTCGGATGCTGCGCGGACGACGACCTTGCCCACCGTGTGACCGGCCTCGACATGCGCGAGGGCGGCCGGCGCATCCGCGAAGTCGTAGACGTGCTCGATCACCGGCGCGATGCGCCCTTCGTCGGTCAGCGCGAGGAGCTTCGTGAGCACCTCCGTGCGGGGCGTCGCTGCCAGGGGACGGATGCGCGTCGATGAGCCGATCGAGAGGAACGCCGACCTGATCATGCGTGGCAGCGGGCCCCAGACCCGCCCGCCGTCGCCGGTCGCGAGCACGACCGATCCGCCGGGCGACGTGAGGCGCTGCAGGTCGCGCAGCGGGATGCCGCCCGCGATGTCGATCACGGCGTCGAAATGCCTCGCCGGCAGGGTGGAGAGCGGCGTACGGCGGTGGTCGATCGTGCGGACCGCTCCCAGGCTCTCGACGAGCCCCGCGTTGCGCGCACCGCAGGTCGCCCAGACCTCCGCTCCGCGCAGAGCTGCGAGCTGCACCGTGAACGTTCCGACTCCCCCGGACGCCCCCAGCACGAGCACGCGAGGGACTCTGCCGGATGCCGAGTCGGCGTCGATCCCCGCACGGTCGAGCGCCTGCCACGCGGTGCCGGCGGCGATGGGCAGCGTCGCCGCGTGCTCTGACGTCACATCGGCGGGAACCGGGACGAGCCTGGATGCCGGCGCGACCACGTGCGATGCGAGTCCGCCGCCGCCCACCATCTCGCCCACCACGCGTCGGCCGAGCTCGATGCCGTCACCTGATGCGTCGTCGCCGATCGCGATGACGGTGCCGACCACGTCCATGCCGCGCACCGGGTACTTCGGCCGGGTGAGGCCGAACACAGGGCGCACGAGTAGTGGATCGCCGAGCAGGAGTCGCACGTCGCCGGCGTTGAGCGCCGTGGCGTGCACCCGAAGCAGCACCTCGCCGCGACCCGGTGCCGGCAGCGGCCTCGCCGTGAGGGCGACGCCGTCGGCGGGGCCGTACGTCTCTCGGCTCCAGGCCGGCATCGTCGTGAGGGGGACTGCGGCGCTCATGTCAGGCATCCGTCCGTGGGGGTTCCGGGTATTGGAACAGGTCGTCGAGACCGACACCGAATGCACGGGCGATCTGGAACGCGAGCTCGAGCGTCGGGGAGTACTTCTCCTGCTCGATCGCGATGAGGGTCTGCCGGGTGACGCCGATCGTGCGGGCGAGCTCGGCCTGCGTGAGTCCCGCAGCCTCGCGGTGGGCGCGGATGCTGTTGGAGACGAGGGTGGGCTTCACCATCAGACGAGTCCCCGCCGATAGGCGATGGCGCGGGCGATGCCGCCGACGATGGCCGACACCGCGAAGCCGAGGAACATCGTGTTCGCGATCCAGAACACGTCGGCACCGATCGCGCACAGCACGATCACGCCGAGGCCCGCGATCACGAGGAAGCCCTGCTCGACCCGGGAGCCCATCCGGCTGATGTCGCGGTCGCGGATGTCGGAGCGGCCGACCCCCTCCGGGTCCTTCGCGCCGGCGATCATGCCCCAGAGGATGCTGACGACGATCGTGGCGACGATGCCGATGCCGATCGTCCAGAGCATCAGCGGGAACCAGTCGACCGCGGTCAGCGGTCCGCCGCCCGCCTGGAGCAGCACGACGATCACGTATGCCGGGATGACGAGCACGCTGACGATGAGACCCGCCCAGACGTTGCGCTCTTCGTAGACCATGACAACTCCCATGTAAAGGATTCTTGACATGAGAGTATGTCGCACTTCGGTCTAATGTCAAGAATCTTTTACATGGTGTCGTTGGCTCAGATGACGGCGGCGCTCCAGTCGTCGGGGTTGCCGTAGCGGTGAGCCGTGATCGAGATCGACTGCTCGTGCACGAACGGCAGCAGCTCGATGCGACCGGCCGACGTGACTTCGCCGTCGTAGACAGCGAGATCCGGGTCGCCGTCGACAGCCTCCGCCAGAGCGCGATGCAACTCAGCGACCGACGAACGGGAGCCGACGAGGCGCACGCGCGTCGACTGCCCCTCGGGGCGTGCCCGCATGCGCTCGATCCATTCGGCATCCGTCTCCATGAACACCGTCGCGCCGAGGTCGCCGAGTGCGTGCCGCACGGCGGGCGGGAGGCCGACCGGCGTCGAGAGCACGAAGCCGGCACCGGACCGCACCGCGGCGACGACGACGCGCAGGAGCTCCTGCCATCCGGCATCCGCCGTGGCCCTGATTGCCGCCGATACCGGGCGGTACCGCAACAGGTTGCGCTCGATGCCGAGCCGCGACACGTCGCGCACCCGACCGAACTCGCGATCCCAGGCCAGCGCGTCCGACAGCGCGGAGCGGCGGAGCCACTCGAACGCCTCGAAGTCGAGCGACGGCTGGGCAGCCTCGATGAGCTCGGTGATGCGCGAGTCGAGGCCGCGCAGGTGCAGCGTGCTCGAGACGGAGCCCGAGCCGCGCGATCTCCACGACCCGAGACCGACCAGGTAGTTCGGGCCGCCGGCTTTCGCGCCGGGACCGACCGAGGAGCGCTTCCACCCGCCGAACGGCTGCCGCTGCACGATGGCGCCGGTGATGCCGCGGTTGACGTACAGGTTGCCCGCCTCGACGCGGTCGAGCCACAGCTCCAGCTCAGCGGGATCCTGCGTGTGCAGCCCCGCCGTCAGCCCGTAGGCCACGGCGTTCTGCAGCTCGATCGCACGCTCGAGGGTCGGCGCGTGCATGACGCCGAGCACGGGTCCGAAGAACTCCTCGGTGTGGAACCGGGAGTTCGGCTGCACACCGACCCGGATGCCGGGGCGCCACAGCCGACCGGTCGCGTCGCCCTTGACGGGCGCCGGCTCGATGAGCCACTGCTCCTCGCCCTCGAGCTCGGTGAGCGCCCAGGCGAGTTTGCCCTGCGGACGTTCGATCACCGGACCGACCTCCGCGAGCGGATCGGTCGGCCAGCCGACGTGCAGCGAGCGCGTCGCGTCGGCGAACTGGCGGGCGAAGCGCTTGGATCGGCCCACGGGTCCGACGAGGATCGCGAGGGATGCCGCGGAGCACTTCTGCCCCGCGTGCCCGAACGCGCTGCGGACGAGGTCGGCCGCGGCCAGGTCGAGGTCAGCGGACGCGGTGATGATCATCGCGTTCTTGCCGCTGGTCTCGGCGAGGAGCGGCAGGTCGGGGCGCCAGGAGCGGAACAGCGCCGCGGTGTCCCACGAACCGGTGAGGATGACGCGATCGACCGACGCGTGGGAGATCAGCTCGCGGCCGAGCTCGCCCTCATCGATGTCGACGAGCGCGAGGGCGTCGCGCGGGATGCCGACCTCCCAGAGGGTCTCGGCGATGACCGCCGCGCATCGGCGGGACTGCGGCGCGGGCTTGAAGACGACACCGGATCCCGCCGCGAGGGCGGCCAGGACGCCGCCAGCGGGAATCGCGAGGGGGAAGTTCCAGGGCGGGGCGACGACCGTGACGCGCGCCGGTTCGAAGGTGGCGCCGGCGACGGCATCCAGCTCTCTGGCGGTGGCGGCGTAGTAGCGGGCGAAGTCGACGGCTTCGCTGACCTCGATGTCGGCCTCGGCGAAGACCTTGCCGGTCTCGGAGGCGGCGACCTCGATCAGCTCGCCGCGGCGGCCGTCGAGGGCGGCGGCCGCGCGCAGCAGGACCTCGGCTCGGTCGGTGGCGGGCCTCGCGCCCCAGCTCGCACCCGCATCCCGGACGCGGGCGATCACGCTCTCGAGAGCGCTGGAGTCGTCGAGCCGCGCGGCGGCGATCGTCGTCTCGCCGAGCGTAGAGGCCTCCACGCGCTCCAGCACCTCGCGCGCCCAGTCGCGATTATCCGACAGCGAGGCGTCGCTGTCGGGGGTGTTCGTGAAGCCGGGGGCGCCGCCGGTGCCCTCGTCGAGCTCGCGCGGCGCGAAGACCGCGGTCTCGAGGAACGGCTCGCCGGAGGCATCCGATCCGCGCGCGATGCCGAGCACCGCCTGGGTGAGACCGTTCTCCGGGGCGGGGGCGACGGGCACCGGGCGGACGGCTTCGTGCACGGGGGCGAGGCGGTTCTGCGGCCGGCGTGGGCCGACGCGCAGGGTCGGCGAGGTCGAGCGCTCGAGAGCATCGAGGAAGCGGTCGCGCTCGCGGACGAACAGCGACTCGTCGTCGCCGAGGCGGAAGGCTGCGGAGAGGAAGTTGTCGGTGGAGGCGTTCTCCTCCAGTCGGCGCACGAGGTAGCTGATCGCGACGTCGAACTCGTCGGGTCTCACGACGGGGACGTACAGCAGCACGGGGCCGACCTCGCGGGACACGGCCTGCACCTGACCCTGCGCCATTCCGAGGAGCATCTCGAACTCGACGGCGTCGCGGACTCCGCGCTCGCCCGCGAGCAGCCAGGCGTAGGCGATGCCGAACAGGTTGTGGCCGGCGACGCCGATGCGCACGGCGGTCGTGTTCTCGGGCCGCAGCGCCCATTCGAGGCAGCGGAGGTAGTTCGCGTCGGTGTCGAGCTTGGTGTCGTAGGTCGCCGGCGTCCAGCCGTGCATGAGCGCGTCGACGTGCTCCATGGCGAGGTTCGCGCCCTTCACGAGGCGCACCTTGATCGGGGCGCCGCCGAAGTCGACGCGTTCACGCCCCCAGGCGGTGAGCTCCTGCAGAGCGGGCAGGGCGTCGGGGAGATAGGCCTGCAGCACGATTCCTGCGTGCAGGCCCTGCAGTCGGGGATCCTCGAGGATGCGCGTGAACACCGCGATCGTGAGGTCGAGGTCGCGATACTCCTCCATGTCGAGGTTGATGAAGGTCTGGGTGTCTGCAGCCGTCAGGTAGAGCGGCAAGAGACGCTCCACGACCGCGTCGACGACCTGGTCGAATCCCCACATCGAGATGTGGCTGATGATCGCCGAGACCTTGACCGAGACATAGTCGACGTCGGGGCGACGGATGAGATCGTGGATGCCGTCGAGCCGGCGTCGCGCCTCGGCCTCGCCGAGCACGGCTTCGCCGAGCAGGTTCAGGTTGAGTCGGGCGCCGGATTCGCGGATCTTGGCGATTGCGGGTCCGAGCTTCGCGGGGCGGGCGTCGACGACGAGGTGGCCGACCATCTCCCGCAGTACCTTTCGCGCGATCGGGACGACCGGGGTGGGCAGGACCGGCGCCATGCCGCCGCCGAGCTTCACCGCGGAGCGGAGGTACCAGGGCAGGAATTCGGGGACGATCGGTGCGATCCGGTGCAGCTGGGATGCGGCGGCGCCGAGGCTCTCCGGACGCATCACGCCGTCGACGAATCCGAGGGTGAAGGGAAGTCCGTTGGCGTCCTGCAGGACTCCGGCGAGACGCTCGGCCGCGGGGTCGACATCGGCGGCTGCCGCTTCGACCACCCAGCGTCGCGCGAGCTCGACGGCGCGCTCCGTGAGAGGAGCGGAATCGTCAGCCACAGGGGGCGTCGGGTCAGCCATGTCCTCAGCCTAGAACCGGGTGCGGCGCCAGGCGTTGAGCGACGGACCCGACGGTGAATCGGGGCATCGTCGTCATCCTGCTCGCGCGAGCGTGGGTGATGATCGCGCGCGGGCTGTGCGCTTTCTGTCGGGGAGGCTGAGGGTGG
>JAZBLS010000017.1:0-27972 GCA_037033365.1 Actinomycetota bacterium
CCCGAATCGCGCGTTAGGGATGCGAAAGTGACCCCGCACCACCGGGGAGGTGCGAAATCGACCCCGCACCGCGAGCGCGGTCGGGCCGAGCGGCGTCAGCCCAGGCGCGCAGCGCCGACGGTCGCCGCCAGCAACGGAAGGATCCGCGAGACCTCGGGGCGGATGCCGAGCACCGCCGCCAGCTCGAGGGCGAGCGACGCGTGGCCAGCGGCGTTCGGGTGGAACGGGTCGTTCATCAGACCCCACGGCACACCGCCGTTGCCGAGCTCCGTGAAGCGGGCATGCTGGTCGACGAGGATGACGTCCTCCGCGGCGGCGGCATCGCGCACGGCATCGGCGAACTCCTGCAGCCGCTCGCGGCCCGGCGCGTTCGGGGTGTCGATCGACGGCGGCGTCTGCAGAACGGGGATCGCGCCGAGTTCACGCACACGCCCGACGAACTCGCGCAGCGATGCACCGAACTCGGAGGGCTCGACCAACGGGCTGCCGGCCTGCGTGGACATGTCGTTCGTGCCGATCATCAGCGTCACGACCGAGGGGTTCCACGATGAGACGCGTCGCTCGAAGTCACCGAGGATGTCGGGGATGCGGTGGCCGCTGATCGCCGTATTGATGACGGCGTCGCGGGTGCGTCCGAGCTCGCCGCGGATCAGCTCGTGAAGGTGCTCGGCGTAGCTGCGTCCACCCTGCGTGTGCACGAGCCCGTGGGTGATCGAATCGCCCGTGATGACCCAGTTCAACGGGTCGGCGCCGGCCAGGAGTTCGGCGATGCGTCGAAGGTCGGACTCTGCGGATGCGGGGACGTCGGCGTGCGGCACGCCTCCGAGCCTAGCGTTCACGCTCGCGCGCCTCGCTCCGGCGTCCGCCCGGTATGTTCCCGCCCACCCGGTGGCTTACCGGCGCCGGCAACCTACCGGGCCGACGCGACCATACCGGGTGGGCGAGAACCAGCAGAGAACCGCCCTCACAACCACTTCTTGTACTTGAACACCCCGTAGAGCCCGACCGCGAACGCGGCCATGGCGCCGATCGCGAGGGGGTATCCGAACGACCACTGGAGTTCCGGCATCCCCTCGAAGTTCATGCCGTACACCGTGCCGACGAGCGTCGGCGCGAAGATGATGGCCGCCCACGAGGAGATCTTCTTGATCTCGTCGTTCTGCGCGAGCCCCGCCTCCGACTGCCTCCGCGCGACGAGCGCCGACTGCACCGTGAGCGCGTTCTCGAGGATCGCGCGGAACGAGTCGACCTTCTCCTGCACGCGGATGACGTGGTCCAGCACGTCTCGCAGCGACCGCTGCAGCTCCTCGTCGATGCGGTACTTGTCAGATCCGCGGCGCAGCCAGTGCAGCATTCCGGGCAGGGGGTGCACCGCGCGCTGGAAGTTGATGACCTCGCGCGAGAGCTCGTAGATGCGGCGGGAGAGCGCGTCGTCGTCACTGTCGCCGAAGAGCTGGTCCTCGATCTCGTCGATGGCGTTCTCGAGCCCCGCCACGATCGGCTGGTACCCGTCGACGACCTCGTCGAGGATCGCGTAGAGCACGGCCTCGGGGCCCATCGCGAGCAGCTCGGGGTTCGCTTCCATGCGCCGACGGACCGCGGCGAGGTTCGGCGACTCGGCGTGCCGGATCGTGACGACGAAGTCGGGTCCGATGAACAGGTGTAGCTCACCGAATTCGATCGACTCCTCCTTGTCGCGGTAGCGCGCGGGCCGCAGCACCGCGAAGAGAGTGTCGCCATAGCGCTCGACCTTGGAACGCTGGTGCCCCGAGAGCGCATCCTCGACCGCGAGCGGATGCAGATCGAACTCACGTGCGACGGATTCGACCTCCTGCGGGCTCGGTCGGTACAGACCGATCCACGCGATGCCACCGAGCGCGCCGAGGGTGCGCGAGGTGTCGTCGAGGTTGTGCAGGGTCTCGACGCGACGTCCGTGGACGTACACGCCGTTGTCGATGAGGGCCATGATCGGCTCCGTTCTCGCAGGCGCACGCCGCTGCAGACAGCGGTGCGCAGGAATTCGTCAGGGGGCGGAAGACGCCGCCGACGGCTGCGAGGCAGAGCGGACGGATGCGGAGCGGATGCTCAACGCACGGTCAGACGCGACGCAACGAAGGCGGCGTCGCTACTATCACCGGACATCGCCATCACCGCCTCTCGCGCTCTGAGGGTCACATGACCCGAGAGGCGAGCATACTCCTGGTTCCTGGAGGTCGCGCCGAGATGTCGGCATTCAATGCCGAGATGACGATATTCAGCCTCGAGATGCTGGTACTCAGGACGTGCGGATGCCGACGAGCTCGGCGCTCTTCTGCCAGAGCGCCTCCGCGAGGGCGGCGTCGTCGACCTGCGGATTGACGCGATTGCTCAGGGTCCGCTCGTCGTAGTAGGCACCCGAGAACCAGGTCTCATCGGGGGTTCCCTCGATGAACCAGCGCAGGATGGACCCGCCCTCCTCGACACCCGTGAGCAGGAAGCGTCCGAGGAAGCTCTGGTAGACGAGGCGCATGAGACTCGACGAATCGGCCGCGAAGTTGGTGCGCACTGTTCCGGGATGGAACGCGACCGAGCTCAGCCCGTCGGCGTGGAACTTCGTATGCAGGCTCTTCGTGAACAGCACGTTCGCGAGCTTGGCGTCGCCGTAGGCCTTGTTCGCGCTGAACTTCCGCGCATTGTCGAGGTCGTCGATGTCGATGTGACCGAACAGCCGGTGCCCGACGCTCGAGGTGTTGATCACGGCGCCGCCCGCGGCCAGCAGCTGCGGCAGCAGGAGGTTCGTCAGCAGGAAGGGCGCGAGGTGATTGACCTGGATCGTCTTCTCGTGGCCGTCGACGGTCGGGGTGCGGTCGCCGAAGATCCCACCGGCGTTGTTCGCGAGCACGTCGATGCCGCCATCGCCCACCGCATCGATGAGCTTCTCCGCGAGGGCGCGCACGTCGTCGAGCCGTGCGAAGTCGGCGGTGAACCACTCGGCTCCGGCATCCGCAGCGACGGCTCGAGTCTTGTCGGCCGAGCGCCCGACGACGATCAGGCGATTCCCCGAGGAGGCGAGCTGGCGGGCCGCGGCCGCGCCGATGCCGTCGGATGCTCCGGTGAGCACGATCGTCTTGGTCATGAGTCCTCGCGGGGGAGCGGGTGCGGCATCGGCTCGGGTGCCGCCTGCGGCTGGGGTGAGGGTGAGGGGCGCGTCTGCGGTGCCGGGAGCTCGCGCGCGACCTGCTTCTCGAGCACCTCCACGGCCTCGTCGCTCAGCAGGATCAGGCCGTCGAGCTCATCGCGCACGCGCTTGTAGGCGATGTGGCGCTCGGATTGCGTGGCCGACTCGTCGACCGCGACCTTGAGCAGCTGCTGCGCGCGGTCGAGACGCTTGCGCTCGGGTTCGGTGAACGTCGAGTCGCGGAGGCGCCGAGCATCCTTCTCGGCGATCTCGAAGGCGACCGCGTAGGCGCCGACCGCATCGAGGTACTCCGACACCTGCTGCTCGGAGACGGTGGTGTCGGCGGATGCCGGGCGCAGAGCATCCGCGGTCTTCTTGGCCCGCAGGAACGCGGCGACGAGCGGCTGGCGCCCGTCGCTCATGGCGGGGAAGGCGATGAGCTTCGCGACGTCGAGCTCGTAGTCGAGCCAGCGCGCGGTGATCTCGTCGTGCTCGGCGAACAGGCGCTCGAGCAGCGCGTTCGGGGCGACGGATGTCGTGGTGTCGACGACCGACGGGCCGATGCGACGCGTGTGGCCCCGGGCTTCGAGCTGGGCGGCCTTGATCTCGGCCTTGAGCCTCATGGTCTCGAGGCGTCGCTCATGGCGGCGCCTCGCGTTGCGCTCCCACGCCTTCGCCGCGCCGCCGGCCACTCCCATGATGGGGAAGATGATCCACCACGGCACAGTGCCGAGCCAGCTCCAGAAGGGTTCCATGATGTGCTCAGCCTACTTCCGGGGTGCCGCCCTGCCGTGGGTGCAGTTTCGCTTTGCGTGCGTTCGCAGCCGTGAGTCGTAAACATCGGTTTTCCGTAATTACGAAGTTTTGATACGTTCGATACATGGATAGTCACGGCCAGGCGGCGATCGAACGGCGACTCGATGAGCTCGAACGCGAGGTGGCCCGCCTGTCCGGGCTCGCCGAGTCGACGGCATCCGCACCCGAGCCCGCGACGCCCGACCCTGCCGCGGCCGACGATCCGCTCTGGTTCGTGAACGAGCTGGGCCGCCGCGCGCCCGGTGCCGTCATGATGGCCGGTGCCGTCGAGACCCCGGCCGGCCCCATCCGGTGGCAGTACGGTCTGCATGCCGAGGCGCTGCTCGACGAGGACTGGAGCGACCTCGCCCGGCCGCTCGAGGCGCTGGGCCACCCGGCCCGGATCGAGCTGGCGCGGCAGATCATGCGCGGCGTCCACACCACGGCCGAGCTCCTGCAGCTCGAGCACCTGGCCTCGTCCGGTCAGCTTTACCACCACCTCCGGCAGCTCGTGAGCGCGGGGTGGCTCGTCTCACCGCGCCGCGGGTACTACGAGGTGCCGGCGGCGCGCGTCGTGCCGCTGCTCGTTCTGACCATGATCGCTTCGAACTGAGGAGCCGCCCCATGACCACTCCCTCGACCTCTCCCCTCGAGACGACGGAATCGGATGCTCCGCGTCGCCGCTCCACCAGGGCGATCCTCGCCGTGATCGGCGCCGCGGCCGTCGTCGGCATCGGCGTCGGTGCGGCCGTGGGGCCGCAGCATCAGACCGTCAGCGCCGCCACGACCGGCGATGCGGATCTCGCCGACCGCATCCGCGCGCTTCCCGGCAGCCTCGACAGCTTCCGCTCGCTCTCGGTCGCCGAGATCGGGCCTGACGGCGCGGTGTTCGCCGGACTCGGTGACGCCGACCCCGCGCACCCCGGTGCCCCCGGCCCCGACACCGTGTTCGAGCTCGGCTCGATCACCAAGACCTTCACGGGCGCGCTGTTCGCCGAGGCGATCGAGAGCGGCGAGGTGAATGCCGACGACGAGCTCGCCCAGCACCTGACCGCGCTCGAGGGCACGCCGGCCGGCGGGGTGACGCTCGCGTCGCTGTCGCAGCATTCGTCGGGGTTGCCGGGACTCGGCGCCACGGCCGAGGCGGGATCCGTCGCGAGCGTGCTGTTCAACGAAAACCCCTATGCGAGCACGACGACCGAGCAGCTCATCGCGGATGCCGCGATCGCTCCCGTCGACCCCGACCAGGGGGTCGTGTACTCGAACTTCGCAGTGTCGCTCCTCGGAACGGCGCTGGTCGAGGCCGCCGGCGAAGAGGACTACGCCGCACTGCTGGCGGATCGCATCACGGGACCGCTCGGCATGGACGACACGGTCGTCGCGGCATCCGCCGACGAGGTGCCCGCGGACGCGGTGCCCGGATTCCTGACGAACGGCACGGCTGCGCCCCGCTGGTGGGGCGAGGGGTACCTCCCGGCGGGAGCGTCGACGTTCACGACGGCGGCCGACCTCGCGCTCTGGGCCGAGGCGAACCTCAACGGCACCGCGCCGGGCGCGGCGGCGCTGGAGCCGACGGCCAGCATGGGCGAGGGCGCGGAGATCGGCTGGGGATGGATCACGTCACCCTCGTTCTCGGGCGAGGGTCTGCAGACGTGGCACAACGGGGGGACGGCGGGGTTCCGCACGATCCTCGTCATGGACCGCGACGCCGGCACCGCGTTCATCGCCCTGTCGAACACCACGGCACCCGCCGACGACATCGCCGTGTCGCTCGCATCCGGCGCACCGGTCGCGTCGGTCCCGATGCTCAACGTCGTGTTCGGCTGGGGCATGTTCGGCATCGCGCTGTTCTTCGGGATCACGGCGCTCGTCCAGGCGCTTCGCGCGAGAGCGCTGCTGCCGGCGATCGGCGACCTGATCTGGGCCGTCGGCGGAATGCTGCTGCTCTGGGTCTCGGGCCCGTGGTTCGCGGTCGGCGGCTGGGTGTGGGGCATCGCGCTCGCGCCGACGCTCGCCGCGGCGGCCCTGCTCGTGCTGCGTGGGTCGGGGCTGCCGTTCTTGCCCGATCGTCGGCCCTGGTACGCGTGGACCGTCGCCGTGCTCGGCGTCGCGTTCGTGGTCGGGACGACGTTCCTCTGGTGACGGGTCGGGCTCTGTGCCCGGGCACAACTTCGGAGTTGTGACGTGACACGCCGATGACGCGCATGCAGCGGCGGTGTGTCGGCATCCGGATCCGAAGTTGTGCCCACCGGTGCTCCGAAGTTGTGCTCGGAACGGCTCAGAGGCCGAGCTTCTCCGCGCACGCGACGCAGTGCGTGGCGAACGGGCGGACCTCGAGGCGCGCGGCGGGGATCGGACGGCCGCAGTTCGCGCAGATGCCGTAGGTGCCGGCATCCAGTCGCGCGATCGCGTCATCGACCTGTCGGAGTTCGGATGCCGCAGCCTCGGCCAGTCCGGTCAGTCGTGACCACTCCGACGAGAGGGTGACGCCCTCGGGGTCGTGCTCGTCGTCGTCGTTCGACCCCTCGCGGTCGTGCGTGAGCTCGTCGAGGGTGGCACCGGTCGCCGCGATCCGCGCCTCGGCCTGTGCGCGCAGGCGTTCGAGGCGTTCCCGTGCATCCGTCGTCATCCGGACACTCTAAGCCCGGTCAAGGACGCCGGCTCCGCCCTCCGATGCCTCCCACCTGCGCGACGGATGCCGAGAACACACATGGATGCCGAGATCGCCGATTTCGGCATCCATCTGTCATCTGAGCATCCGTCCGGCGGGCTGGCCGGAGTGACCGACGTCATCACCCGTTCACCCAGCGTTCCGTTACGGGTACGGCGGTCTCGTAATTCCCTGTCACCTTCGCGAGTTGGAATACCGATGTTCTCGGAAATCCGGGACGCCCCCTCCCGAAAGGTCATCATGCGCCGCTTCACCCTGCCCGCCGTCGGCCTCCTCGGCATCGCCGCCATCGCGCTGACCGGCTGCCAGAGCCCGTCCGCCGAGGCGGCCCCAGCCGACCCGAACGCTCCCCTCACGATCGCCACCATCCCGGTCGGCGACGACCCCACGGCCGAGAATCCGATCGAGGTGTTCGCCGAGCTGCTCGAGGAGGCCACCGGCCGCGAGGTCGAGATCACCGACGTCCCCGATTACCTCAGCGTCGTCGAGGCCATCCGCTCCGACCACGTCGACATCGGCATCATGAGCGGATTCCCGTCCGCTCTTGCCGTGAACACCGGAGAGGTCGACGCGCTGGTCGCCTTCAAGGGCGACGGCAAGCCCGTCTCCACCTGCGTCGTCCTGAACGACTCCCCGATCGAGACGGTCGAAGACCTCGAGGGCAAGACGGTCGCGTTCGCCGACCAGGCATCCAGCTCTGGCTATTTCATGCCGGTATACATGCTGCACGAGGCCGGACTCGAGCAGGGCACCGATTACGAGGCGATCTTCGCGGGCGGTCACGAGGGCAGCTTCGCCGCGCTCGAGCAGGGGCAGGTGGATGCCGCCTGCACCGCCGTCATGCTGACCGAGCTCGGCGCGCCGATGTTCCCCTTCGCCGACGGCGAGTGGCGCGCGGTCGGCGAGAGCCCGGCCATGGACATCCAGGGCGCCGTGCTCGGACGTCAGTCGCTCGACGCGGACACCCGGAAGGTGATCCAGGATGCCATCGCCGAGGTGTTCTCGCCGGAGAACGCCGAGCGTCTCGGTGCCTACGGCGCGTTCGCGGCAGCCGAGCAGACGGTCGACCCTGACAGTGCGGCCTTCGAGTCCTTCGCGGAGATCGCCGCGGTCGCGGGCGTCGAGCTCAAGGACCTGAAGTGACGGATGTGTCTCTGGCGGGGGAGGCGGCTTCGGGCGTTTCGTCTCGCTTCGCTCGTACCGCGACCGACGAGCTCCGTCAGGCGCTGCCGCTCGTGACCGTGCGAGACATGGGCGTCGCATACGGCGAGACCACGGTGCTCGACGGCGTGGATCTCGATCTCTTCCCCGGCGAGATGGTCGCGCTGCTCGGCGCTTCCGGTTCGGGCAAGTCGACGCTGATGAAGAGCCTCACCGGCTTCGCGCCGATCGCCGCCGGATCGGTGCGCGTCGCCGGGCACGACGTCACGAACCTCGCGCGCGGTGAGCTGCGCACCCTGCGGTCCGACGTGGGGCAGGTGTTCCAGCAGTTCAACCTCATCCCGCGGCTGAGCGTCCTGACCAACGTGCTCACGGGTGCGCTGCACGGCGCCGGCCCGATCAACCTGGTGGGCGGCTTCTCCAGCGCCCACCGGCGCCGCGCGCTCGAGCTGCTCGACCGGGTCGGCATCGCCCACAAGGCCATGGCTCCGGCGCGCTCGCTATCGGGCGGACAGCAGCAGCGGGTCGCGATCGCGCGGGCGCTCATGCAGCAGCCCAAGGTCATCCTGGCCGACGAGCCGGTCGCGTCGCTCGACCCGAAGCTGGCCGACTCCGTGCTTGAACTCCTCCGCGAGATCGCCACCGAAGACGGCATCCCGGTCCTGGTGAGCCTCCACGTCCTGCCGCTGGCCCTCGCGCACAGCGATCGCATCATCGGTCTGCGACACGGACGGATGCTGGTCGCCGGCGCCACTGCGCAGCTCGACGCGGCATCCCTCGCGCCGCTCTACGACGACGAGGAGGAGTCCGATGACTCTCACTGATCACCGTCCCTCCACGCGCCCGGCCCTGGACGACGCCGACCGGTCGCGGCTCGAGCGCGCGTTCCGCATCCCTCGCACACGCTTCCTCATCGGCCTCCCGATCGCGGCGCTGCTCCTGATCTGGTCGTTCAACGGTGCCGGCTTCGACTTCGTGAAGCTCGGCGACGGCGCGGTCAACATGGGTGAGTTCCTCGGGCGGCTGTTCCCGCCGGACTTCTCCAAGATCGGCACGATCCTCGCCCTGCTGCTGGAGACCTTCCAGATGGCGGTCGTCGGCACGGTCCTCGGCGCCGTCCTCTCGCTGCTCGTCGCCTTCGGCGCCTCGACGAACATCGCGCCGAAGTGGCTCTATTACCCGACGCGCTGGGTGATGAACATCATCCGCTCGGTGCCCGATCTCGTGTTCGCGCTCATGTTCGTCTCCGCGGTCGGACTCGGTCCGTTCGCGGGCATCCTGGCGATGACCCTCGGGTCCATCGGCTCGATCGGAAAGATCTTCGCCGAGGCCATGGAGCAGGTCGACCGCGGGCCCGTCATCGCCATGGAAGCGGTCGGAGCGTCCAAGCGCCAGGTCATCCAGTACGGCATCCTGCCGCAGGCGGCGCCCCTGCTGACCTCGTACACACTGCTGCTGTTCGAGGGCAACGTGCGCGGAGCGACCATCCTCGGCCTCGTCGGCGCGGGCGGCATCGGCCTCGAGCTGACCACCGCCATGCGCATGTACGACTACGGCCACCTCAGCGCCATCATCATCTGCATCATCGTGCTCGTCACGGCGATCGACCAGGGCAGCGCCCTCATCCGAAGGAGAATCACATGACCAGCATCGAGCTCGTACGCAGTGCGCCCGTCAACCTGCGGGACCTCGGCGGCACGCCCATCGAGGGCGGCGTTCTCCGCGACGGCGTCGCAATCCGGACCGACGACCTGGCGTACGTCACGGCCGACATCGCGGCCGAGCTCGTCGCTGCGGGACTCACGGCGATCATCGACCTGCGCTCGCCGCTCGAGGTGTCGGTCACGGGTCGCGGTCCGCTGGGGGAATACCCCGTCGCGTATCACCACCTGCCGCTGATCGCGGATGTCGGGGAGTCGATGAGCAAGGACGCACCCCAGCTCAGCCACGACGCGATGGGGCGGATGTACCTGCGCATGGTCGAGGTCGCGGCTCCCCAGCTCGTGACGGCGCTGAACGTGATCGCGCATACTCCCGGAGCTGCGGCGTTCCACTGCGCAGCCGGACGCGACCGCACCGGTGTGCTGGCGGCGATGCTGCTGCTCGCGCTCGGGGCGGCGGATGACGTGATCGTCGCCGACTACGCCCGCACCGGCGACAACATGGTCGCGATCATGCAGCGCACGGCCCCCGTGATGGGCGCCATGTGGAAGGCTCTCGGCTTCGATGCTTCGGCGCTCGCCGCGTCGTCGGCTCTGCTCGAGGGATCGATGGACGTGTCGATGCGGACCCTGCTCGACACGCTCCGCGCGCAGCACGGCGATGCGCTCGCTCCGCTGCGTGCCGCGGGACTGTCGGATGCCACGATCGCGCGACTGCGGGAGAGGGCGCTCGCCGCATGACGCCCGTGCCTGTCGTCAACCTTCCCGTCGCAGTTGGTGCCGGGGCCGTGGCGGCCGTCGACCTTCCGGTCGCAGTTCGTGCCGCGTCGGAGGGGGTCTCAGCGGCGCGAAGTGCGACGGGAGTCTCGGCCCGGGCGACGCAGAATGCGACCGGAACGTCTGGGGCCGCGGTCCGCCGTCGCCCCGGTCGACCGCGTGATGAGGACATGGACGCCCAGATCATCGCGGCCACGCTCGGGATCATCGATGCCGGGCAGGATGTCACGGTCAACCGTGTCGTCGCGGGCAGCGGCGTGAGCCGGGCGGCGCTGTACCGTCGCTGGCCGTCGCTCACGACGCTGATCGCTGCGGCGCTCGACGTCGGCCGCACGGTACCTCCGGAGTATCCGGAGGGCGTGGACCTGCGTGAGGCTCTGATCGACGGGTTCGGTCTGGGGGAGTCGGCGGCTCTCTCGACTGCCGGGTATTCGGAGGAGCGGTTCCGCCAGCGCATCCGCCTCGTGATGTCCGATCGGACCCTGCAGAAGGCGTACTGGGAGTCGCACGTCTCGCGTCGTCGTGTGCCGCTGCTGAATGCCCTCCGCGCCGGGGTCGCCCGCGGCGAGCTGCGCGCCGACCTCGACGTGGACGCATGCTTCGACGCGATCGCCGGCACCGCGTACTACCAGATCGTCGTGCGGGGCGACCGGATGGACGACCCGTCCGTCGCCGGCCGTCTCCGCGCCGCGGTCGAGGTCATCTGGCGCGGGATGGTCGCCTGACCGCATCCGGCCTTCCTGTCCCTGGGCACAGTTTCGGATCTGCCGGCCGACACCCCGAGGGCGGATGCCGCGAGTCGGCGTGTCACGCGGAGGATCCGAAGTTGTGCCCGTGGAGCCGACGGCAGCCGCCGGTTACTCGAGCCAGTCCGTGATGAATCGGTCGCTCGAGTGGATGTGGGTGGCTTCGTACGTTCCGCCGTCGAGCACCTCGAAGCGGTGGGTGACCAGCGCGGGGGCCACGAGGATCTGACCGCCGATGCCGATGATCCGTTCGTCGCCGACCGTGAAGAGAGCGCGGCCGCGATGGATGAGGAACGTCTCGGCGTATGGATGCCGGTGCAGCCGCGGTCCGGATCCCACTGTGTCGGTGAACTCGCGGATGATGCTCACGGGGGAGCCGATCAGGTATCCCTCGATGTTGGCATCGGCAGCGATGTCGACGGGTGCGATGGCCATGGTGCCTCCTCGCCGCGACGCTACCGCAGGTAGGACGACGTGTGGGGCGGACTTCTCCGCGTGGGGCGGATGCTTCAGCTCGAAGCGTCCGCCCGACGGGGAGTTCTCCGCCCCATGCGTCGTCGCGTCAGTGCGTGCGCGGCACCACCGTGATCGTGTCGGTCCGCACGCCGGGGTGGTCGCGCTCGAGAGCGGCGCCCTCCATGTCGACGTTCGGCAGGATGCGGTCGAGCCACCGCGGCAGCCACCAGGCCGAGCGGCCGAGCAGATGCATAAGCGCGGGCATGAGGAGCATCCGGACGACGAAGGCGTCGAGCAGCACGCCGAAGGCGAGGCCGAAGCCGATCGAGCGGATGATGGTCGACTCCGAGAAGATGAACCCGCCGAAGACCGACACCATGATGAGCGCGGCGGCGATCACGACCGAGCGGCCGGCGCGGAAGCCCATCGCCACGGCATCCCGAGCCGAGGCTCCGTGCACGTACGCCTCCCGCATGCCCGAGGCGAGGAACAGCTGGTAGTCCATCGCGAGTCCGAACAGGATGCCGACGAGGATCACCGGCAGGAAGCTCAGGATCGGCCCTGTGCTGTGCAGCCCGATGATCTCCGCGCCCCAGCCGAACTGGAACACCGACACGATCAGGCCGTACGTCGCGAACAGTGACAGCACGAACCCACCCGTCGCGATGATCGGCACCAGCAGCGAGCGGAACACCACGATCATGATGAGCAGCGACAGCCCGACCACGACCACGAGGTAGAGCGGAAGGACCGCCGCGAGCGCCTCGGAGATGTCGATGTTGATCGCGGCCTGACCGGCGACGCCCAACGTGATGCCGCCGGAGAGCTCGGGCATCGTCCGGATGTCCTTCACGAGCTGCTCGGTCGAGCTGCTGTTCGGGCCCTCCTTGGGGAGCACCTGGAAGGCGAGCAGCGTGTTGTCGTCGGATGCGGCGACCGGTGCCACGGCGACCACGTCGTCGAGGTCGGCGATGGCTTGGGCCACCTCGACCTGCGTCGCGAGCAGATCGTCGTCGTCAACCCCGTCATCGAGCGTCGCCGTGACGAGAAGCGGCCCGTTCGCGCCCTCGCCGAACTGCTCGTCGACGGTCTGGAATGCGCGGTAGCTCGTCGAGTCCGAGGGCTCGCTCGAGCCGTCGGGGAGGCCGAGGCGCATCGACATCGACGGGATCGCGATGATCAGCAGCGCGACGATGCTGACGAGGGCGGTGACGATCGCACGCAGCGTCGACATCTGCTTCACGGGCTTGCCCGCGGCGTGCGGCTGGCCGATCGTCGCGCGTGCCTTCCGGCCGAGGAGTCTGGTTCCCAGGAGCCCGAGGACGGCCGGGGCGAGGGTGATCGCGACGAGCACGGCGACGGCGACGCAGACCGCGCCGACGGTGCCCATGAGTCCGAGGAACGGCACGCCCGTGACGTTGAGCGCGAGCAGTGCGACGATCACGGTCGCGCCGGCGAACACGACCGCGGTGCCGGAGGTGCCGGTCGCGAGCCCGATGGACTCGCGCACGGGCACGCCGTTCAGCAGCTGCTTGCGGTGCCGGTTGACGATAAAGAGCGAGTAGTCGATGCCGACCGCGAGCCCGAGCATGACGCCCAGCACCGGGGTGACCGACGCCATGTCGACGACACCCGAGAAGGCGAGGGATGCCGTGACACCGACGCCCACGCCGACGACCGCCGTGACGATCGGAAGTGCGGCCGCGAGGAGCGAGCCCAGCATGACGATGAGGACGACCGCGGCGAACGCGAGACCCACAGCCTCGCCGATACCGAAGATCTCGGGCACGCCCTGCGCGATGTCCGTGCCGAAGTCGACCTCGACGCCGTCGATCGGCGACGACTCGAAGTGGTCGATCGTGCCCTGCTTGACCTCTTCCGAGAGCTCGAGGCGCGGGTCTTCGAAGGAGACGTTGACGATGGCGGTCGAGCCGTCTTCCGACACCACGCCGATGCCGTTGGCGAGGTCGAGCAGCGTGGATCCGAGGTCGGCCTGCTCGGCGTTCGCCTCGAGCTCGGTGCGCGACTCGTCGATGGTCGCCTGCTGCGCCGCGACCTGGGCGAGTTGGGCGTTCAGCGCGGCGATCTGCGCATCGAGTGCTGCGAGCTGCGCCCCGGGTGCACCGGCGGCCTCGGCCTGCGCGCGCCCGGCTTCGAGCTGCTGGAGCCCTGCCTCGAGCTGCGCCTTGCCCGCGTCGAGCTGTGCCTGACCGGCATCCAGCTGCGCGCGTCCGTCGGTGATCTGCGTCTGTCCGTCGGCGAGCTGCTGGGCCTGATCGGCCTGCTGCTGCTGGGTCTCGAACGGATCGATCACCGAGGCCACGCCGTCGAGGTCCTCCGCGCTCGTCGCGAGGTCGGAGATCTCCTGCTTCTGCTCATCCGTGAAGGGCGAGCCGTCGGTCGTCGTGTAGACGACCGTGCCCGTGCCGCCCGCGGTGTCGGGGAGCTTCTCGGCGAGCTGGTCGGTGACCGCGCCCGACGCCGTACCGGGGATGTCGAAGCTGTTGCTCAGCGTGCCGCCGAGCGTGAGGAAGGCACCGACACCGAGGCCGAGCACGATCACCCACGAGACGATCACCGTCCATGCCCTGCGAGCAGCGAACGAACCCAGACGGTACAGCAGTGAGGCCACAGCAATCTCCTTCAGACCAAATGATCATACGGTGCGTCTCGTCTAGTCATCTGTGGTTATCCTGAACACGTGGTGAACGAGCATCGGAGCGGACCCGTGCGCAGCACGGCTGCCCGCGAAGCGATCCTTGACGCGACCGCCCGTCTGTTCCACAACCAGGGGTACGACCGTCTCACGATCGAGGGCATCGCGAAAGAGGCAGGCGTCGGCAAGCAGACGATCTACCGGTGGTGGCCATCTCGTGGAGCCCTGATCGGCGAGTGCCTGGCCGAAGGCCGACTCATCCCCGTGGACTTCGTCGTTCCCGACACCGGTGACCTCGCCGCCGACGTCGAATCGTGGCTGCGCAGCGTTCTCGCGATCCTCGATGCCCCGGCGGGCGGGGACCTGCTCCGGTCGCTGGTCGCCGCGGCGACGGAGGATGCGGGAGTCGGCGCCCACCTCGGCGAGAGCCTCGGCGTCGAGAAGTACCTGACCGCACGGCTGCGCGGCGGCATCCGCGACGGCCAGCTCCCGGAGGATGCGCCCGTCGAGCAACTCGGTCGCTCCATCCTGGGCGCGATCATCGTCGAGTCACTCAGCCGTGGTGAGCACGACACGAACTCGATCGTGGAGCTGTCGAACTACCTGTTCCGGCAGTAACGACGGCACTCATCGCGACGACACCGCGGGTTCGCCCGTCCGCGCGTCGCGACCGGCCTGATGCCCGTGCGCGAACGACCCGGCATCCGGATACCGCCGACGACGTGCGGGCGTGGTCATCATGCCGCCGACCGCGGCATCCACCCGGCTGCGTCGTGAGGCGAGGACGAGCTCCGTGCCGCTGCCGCTCTCGGCCACGGCGGCACGCCGACTCTCCTCGATCCGGCCCATGACCCCGATCGCGAAGCCGCGAAGGAAACCGCTGCGCGCCCTGAGCCGGTGACCCTCGCGTTGCCCCTGGTACAGCCCGCGATGCTCATGCCACCAGGTGCGCATCGCGACCATCGCCTGCACCTGGAGACTTGCCGCCAGCGTCTGCACCTGCTGCACGTCGGACGAGTGGCCGACGAGTATCAGCCCCGCCGCCGGCGGAGTCTCGGTGAGCAGCGGGCGAACAGCGCCCAGACCTTGAGCAACGCCGATGCCGATCTCCCGCAGATCCTTCGCGTAGATGCCGGTGAACAGCATCCGCTCTTTGACGATCTGCTCCTGCGTCTGGCCGAGCCGCCCTCGTCGCTCGTCGATCTGCGCCTGTTCTATCCCGTACTTCAGGATCAGGCGCTCGGCGTGCTCGGTCAACGCCTCGGCCTCTTCGGGCGTCGTGCTCTCGGCCTTCGCCAGCAGCTTGGCGATGAGGTCGAGCTTGGCTTCATTCATGGCATCCCCCTCGGGTTCGTGATGCCGTGAACTCTGCGCGGGGGTGCCTACATTGCGAGGCTGAGATCCGGGGTCTGTGGGGAAGTCCGTCAGAGCGGATGCTGTGCAGAAGAGGTGCGCCGGCGCGGTGGATGCCGAAAAGACAGAGGGATGCCGAAATCGGTGATTTCGGCATCCCGCTGTCATCTGAGCATGCACGGCGTTGAACGAGGCGGGGTCAGGCCCTTCGACAAGCTCAGGGACCCAGGACGGCTCAGGGACCCAGGGCGGCTCAGGCCCTTCGACAAGCTCAGGGACCCAGCGGGGCTCAGGGACCCACCAACACAGAGATCAGCCCAGGATCAGCGTGATCACCGTCGCGCCGCCGCCGCCGAGGATCAGCGCCACGATGACGGTCCAGGCGACGATGCGCATGCGCCGGTTGCGCTTCTCGCCGAGGTCGCCGTAGTCGTCGTCCGGGCGGCTGAGCTCGCTCATGCGCTGACCGGCTCCGCAACGGTCGGGCCGAAGGCCGCGGGAAGCGTGGCCTGCGAGCGCTCGCGGATCTCGGCGATCGGCACGGTGAAGACATCCTGCACCTCGAGCTTCGCGCCCTCGCTGTCGGTCACGCCGATGCGGGCGACGGGGTAGTTCCGTCCCTCGCAGAGTCCGCGGAACTTCACGTCGTCCTCGCGCGGCACGGTCACGATGACGCGACCGGTCGACTCGGAGAACAGGGCCGAAGCCGCGTCCACGCCGTCGCGCTCGAGGATCTCGTTGAGCCACACGCGTGCGCCGACGCCGAAGCGCGAGACGCCCTCGGCGAGTGCCTGCGCGAGACCGCCCTCCGACACGTCGTGTGCGGAGGAGATCAGCCACTCGTCACGAGCCGCCGCCAGCAGACCCGCGAGGCGCTTCTCGCCCGCGAGGTCGACCTTCGGGGGCAAGCCGCCGAGGTGCTGGTGCACGGTCTCGGCCCAGGCCGAACCCGACAGCTCGGTCGACGTGGTGCCGAGGAGGTAGATGTTCTGACCCTCGTCCTGCCATCCCGAGGGGATGCGGCGCGAGACGTCGTCGATGATGCCGAGCACGCCCACGAGCGGGGTCGGGTGGATCGGCACGTCGCCGGTCTGGTTGTAGAACGAGACGTTGCCGCCGGTGACCGGGGTGCCGAGCTCGTAGCATCCGTCTGCCAGGCCGTCGACGGTCTGGCCGAACTGCCACATGACCTCGGGGTTCTCAGGGGAGCCGAAGTTCAGGCAATCGGTGATCGCGGTGGGGACGGCGCCGGTGACGGCGACGTTCCGGTATGCCTCGGCGAGAGCGAGCTGCGCACCCGCATACGGGTCGAGCTGGCAGTAGCGGCCGTTGGCATCGGTCGAGATCGCGAAGCCGAGACCCGACTCCTCGTCGACGCGGATCATGCCGGCATCGTCGGGGAACGAGAGTGCGGTGTTGCCGAGCACGTAGTAGTCGTACTGGTTGGTGATCCAGCGGGTGTCGGCGAGGTTCGGCGACGCGACGAGGTTCAGGAACTGCTCGCGCAGCACCTCGGGCTCGGACGAGCGGGGGAGGTTCTCCGCGGCATCCGCCTGGAGCGCGTCGATCCACGTCGGGTACGCGACCGGACGGTCGTAGACCGGGCCGTCGACCGCGACGGTCGAGGGGTCGACGTCGACGATGCGCTCGCCCTGCCAGTCGATGATGAGGCGGCCGTCGCCGGTGACCTCACCGAGCACGGACGTCTCGACGTCCCACTTCTTCACGACCTCGAGGAACGCGTCGAGCTTCGCGGGCGCGACGATCGCCATCATGCGCTCCTGCGACTCCGACATGAGGATCTCCTCGGCCGTGAGCGAGGGGTCGCGCAGCAGCACGTTGTCGAGCGAGACCTTCATACCGCTGTTTCCGTTGGCCGCGAGCTCGGAGGTTGCGCAGGAGATGCCAGCGGCGCCGAGGTCCTGGATGGCCTCGACGAGCTCGTCGCGGTACAGCTCGAGGCAGCACTCGATGAGCACCTTCTCGGCGAACGGGTCGCCCACCTGCACGGCGGGGCGCTTGGTGGGTCCGCCGTCGGCGAAGGTATCGGATGCCAGGATGCTGGCGCCGCCGATGCCGTCGCCGCCCGTGCGGGCACCGAAGAGCACGACCTTGTTGCCGACGCCGGTGGCGTTCGCGAGCTTGAGGTCCTCGTGGCGCAGGACGCCGACCGCGAGTGCGTTGACGAGCGGGTTCGCCTGGTAGACGGAGTCGAAGACCGTCTCGCCGCCGATGTTCGGCAGGCCGAGGCAGTTTCCGTAGAAGCTGATGCCGCTGGTCACGCCGTGCACGACGCGGGCCGTGTCGGGGTGGTCGATCGCGCCGAAGCGGAGAGCGTCCATGACGGCGACCGGGCGCGCGCCCATCGAGATGATGTCGCGGACGATGCCGCCGACACCCGTGGCCGCGCCCTGGAACGGCTCGATGAAGGACGGGTGGTTGTGCGACTCGGCCTTGAAGGTGACGGCCCAGCCCTCGCCGACGTCGATGACGCCCGCGTTCTGGCCCATGCCCACCATCAGGCGTTCCTTCATCTCGTCCGAGACCTTCTGGCCGAAGCGGCGCAGGTAGTTCTTCGACGACTTGTACGAGCAGTGCTCCGACCACATCACGGAGTACATCGCCAGCTCGCCGGAGGTCGGGCGGCGGCCCAGGATCTCCTTGATGCGGGCGTACTCGTCGTCCTTGAGGCCCAGCGCTGCGTACGGCTGCTCCTTCTCCGGAGTCGCGGTGGCGTTCTCGACGGAGTCGGGGACGTGCTTGTGGGCAGGTGCAGGGGCGGTGGTCACGCGCACTCCTAGGGAAGGGGCCGGCGGGGCATCGTCCAGTCTACCGGGGGATACCGGGGGCATCGGCGCGGTGAGACGAGGGCGGTCGGAGGGGCGGATGCCGGGTGGCGGCGCTACTTGTTCTCGCCCTTGCCCGTCTTGCCGTTTCCGTTATTGCCGTCTCCGTTGTTGCCGGGCTTGTCGGCCTTCTCCGCCTTCTCTTCGGCCTTTTCGGCCTTCTCTTCAGCTTTCTCCTCGGCCTTTTCCGCCTTCTCTTCGGCCTTGCCGGCCCTGTCGGCCTTGTCTTCCTTGTTCCCGGAGTTCCCGTTGTCACTCGAGACGACGGGCTCGACCGGCGCGCTGGGCTGCACGGCTTCGACCACGGCCTCGACCACGGGTTCGACGACGGTGTCCTCGACCACGGGTTCGGCGGGAACAGCCGTCCGGGTCGCCGTCGACGAGGAGATGCGAGCGCCATCGGCCACGGGCGCGGGGCTGGCCGTGGCGAAGCCCGCTGTCAGGGCCCCGGCCGCGACCACGGCGGCGACCGCGGCGACGACGCGACCGCGACTAGGGCGCCGAGGGCGGCTGACCGCGGCGGGAAGGATCTCGGTCGGGCGGGTGTCGGCATCCGATGGCGCTGCCGCAGGGGCAAGCGCAACCGGCGAGCTCTGCACCAGGTGGCGAGCGGCCTCGGCGACCTCGGCGGCCGTCGGTCGCTCGTCGGGCTCGATGCGGGTCATCCGCTCGAGCAGATCCCGCCAGTCCAAGGGGACATTCTGGGGGATCGTCGGTGGGTTCATGAGTCGCGCGATCGCTGCACCGCGTCCGGTGCCGAGCCCCGGGTATCCGGCGGATCCGGTCAGCGCCTCGAGCGCCACGAGGCCGAGCGCGAAGATGTCGACTGGTGTTCCAGGCTCGGCGTCACGCAGCTGCTCGGGGGCCATATACGTGAGTGTCCCGAGCACGATGCCCGGCGTCGTCAGACGCGAGCTGCCGATCGAGCACGCGATGCCGAAGTCGGCGAGCTTGGCCGACCACGGACCGTCATGGTCGTGCGCGAGGAGGATGTTCGACGGCTTGACGTCGCGATGCACGATGCCCGCGGCATGCGCGAAGGCGAGTCCCTGCGCGACGTCGAGCAGGTGTCGAGCGAGGAGCCGGGGCGGGATGATGCCGGCGGACATGCGCTCGGCGAGCGTGGGACCCTCGACGAATTCCATCACGAGGTACTGGGGCCGGTTCGGCAAGAGCTGCGCGTCGTAGAGGGTGACGAGCGACGGATGGTTGAGCGACGCGAGCAGTGCCTTCTCGGTGTGCGCGCGTTCGGTGGACGCGACGGCCTCTTCGCCCTCGTGGATCATCTTGACGGCGACGATGCGGCCGAGCATGGTGTCTTCGGCGCGGTAGACGGTCGCCATGCCGCCGCGGCCGACGCGGTCCTGCAGCAGGTAGCGCCCGTCGAGCAGCGCGGCCGTAGGGGTCACGACCTCCAGTGTCATCGCGCTCTCCTGTCGGGATCATTCGGGTGCGACATGGCACGAAAATAGCGCCGTTCAGGATACCTCGTCACAGGGCTTGACTCCGGCCCGAAACGGTGGATGCGCTCCCCGCCCGTCTATTTGTGCCATACGGCATCAATGGACCCTCTATTCATGCCATTCGGCAGAAGCAGACGGTCTTGCGGGCGGTGTCAAGGGGGTCGGGGAATGTCGGAGGCCCTCCGTAGAAAGGAAGCGCGAGAAGGAGGCAGCATGGCCGCAGGCGACATCGAGACGTTCCAGCGCGACGGTATCTGGTTCAACCGCATCGAGGGAGAATCGCGCACCTTGGGGGCGAGCTTCGAGACCGAGGAGCAGGCCGTCCGCGTGGGCAGGGGAGCGGCTGCCGCCCGTCAGGTCGAGCACAGCGTGCGCACCGCCGAAGGCCCCTCCGATACGGGCACTCTCTACGACTGGCATCCGCGCGACCTCATGAACTGATGGGCCTGGTCGATCAGACGCGCGACGAGCGGATGCTGGTGCAGGCATGCATCAACGGAGCGCGGCCACTCGTCGAGCATCCGCTGCTGAGCGCCGACCCGACGCTGGCGGCGGCGGACGCTGCCCGCGCGGTGGCGGCGTGTGCGGCGGAGATCCACGTGCACCCGAAGGATGCCGAGGGTCGCGACAGCCTCGACACCGACGACGTCGCCGCGTGGGTGCGGGCGCTGCGTGCCGCGTGCCCTGGCGTGCCGATCGGTGTGACCACCGGCGCCTGGATCGAGGCCGACGTCGAGCGGCGCCTCGATCTCATCGCGGGGTGGACCGAGCTCCCTGACATGGCGTCGGTCAACTGGCACGAGTCCGGGTCCGACGAGGTGGCCGCGTTGCTGCAGCGTCGCGGTGTGGCCGTCGAGGCGGGCCTCTGGGACGCGACCGGCCTCGATGCGTGGCAGCGCTCGCCGGCCCGGTCGGCGTGCCACCGCGTGCTGATCGAGCTGCCCGATGAGGCGGCGGATGCCGTGCGCGCCCATGCCGAAGGGCTGATCGCGCATCTGCGGCTGGCCGATCCGGACATCCCGATCCTGCTGCACGGCGAGGAGAGGTCCGCGTGGCCGGCCTTCGCGCTGGCGATCGAACTCGGGCTCGACTCTCGGATCGGTCTGGAGGACACGCTCCTGCTCGCCGACGGTCAGCCTGCGTCCGACAACGCGGCGCTCGTACGGGTGGCGGCGGGCATGGTCTCGGCGTCACGCACCGAAATGCGACGTGCGGGAGAGCTGGCCGGTTCGTAGATTGGAGGCTCGCATCGTGAGGAGCCCCCATGTCCGTGAATCTGCCGGCTGACGCTCGATGTCAGCGTGAGTGCTGAGGTCGATCGACATGACTCTCGACCGCTCGGCGACGCATCCCTTCGACTCCCGCACGAGGTTCGACCTCGACAGACCCGCGAGCCGGAAGTGGAGTCTGCATCCCGGGCGGATCGGCGCGTGGGTGGCCGAGATGGACTTCGGCGTCGCGCCGGAGATCGCCGCGGCGCTGCATCGCGCGATCGACGAGGAGAACCTCGGATACCTGTCGCCGCCCCTCGCAGCAGAGCTCGGCGAAGCGACCGCGGGCTGGATGCGCGAGGAGTACGGCTGGTCGATCGATCCTGAGCGGGTGCACCCGGTCTCGGATGTGATGGCTGCCCTCGGCGTCGCGGTCACGGAGTACGCGCCCGCAGGATCGGCCGTGATCGTGCCGACTCCGGCATATATGCCGTTCCTGACATATCTGCCGACGATCGGACATCCTGTCGTCGAGGTGCCGGGCGTCGAGGTCGACGGTCGGTGGCAGCACGACCTGCAGCGCATCGATGAGGCGTTCGCCGCGGGTGCGCGCACGCTCGTGCTGTGCAACCCGCACAACCCGACGGGGACGATCGCCGACCGGGCTGAGCTCGAAGCCATCGCCGAGATCGTCGAGCGGCACGGCGGTCGGGTGTTCGCGGACGAGATCCACGCGCCGCTGAGGTTCGACGGGCACGGCTTCGTGCCGTACGCGTCGGTCTCGGAGGCGACGGCCGCGCACACCGTGACCGGGACGAGCGCGTCGAAGGCCTGGAACATCCCCGGTCTCAAGACCGCGCAGCTGATCACCTCGAACGACGCCGATCAGGAGCAGTACAAGCGGTTCGGGTTCGCGGTGCAGCACGGGGCCGCGACGTTGGGCGTGGTCGCCTCGACCGCGGCATATCGGTATGGACGCCCGTGGCTGGAAGGCGTGACCTCCTACCTCGATGAGTCTCGCGTCCTGCTCGGCGAGCTCGTTGAGGAACATCTGCCCGGCGCCGTGTACCGCGTGCCGGAGGCGACATACATTGGGTGGATCGACGTCGCAGCGCTCGAGATCAGTGGGCCGCCGGCCGAGTTCTTCCGCGAGCGCGCGGGCGTGGTGCTGACCGAGGGTCGGCTGCTCGGCCGCGGGTATGAGGACTACGTGCGCGTGGTGTTCGCGACGCCGAGGCCGATCCTCGAGGAGGCCTTCGCCGCGATGGGCGCCGCCGTCGCGCGCCGTTAGGCGGGTGCGGGGTCAGTTTCGCAGCCGCCTCGGGGGCGGGGTCAGTTTCGCAGCCGCCTCGGGTGCGGGGTCACTTTCGCACCCGAAACGGGCGTTTCGGGTGCGTTTTCGACCCCGTGCCGCTGCGGCGATGCGTTTTCGACCCCGCACGAGCGAGCGAAGCGAGACGAAACGTGGTGACGCGCCTTCTCACCGCGTTTCGTCTCGGTGCTCCGCTCCTCGCTCAACGGCCGAGGGCGGGTCGTCCCCTCTCCCGTTGAGCGTTACGCCCGCGCGTTACTCCCGCGTGTAGACGAGCGTCCCGTCGGCATCCCTCGTGACCGTGCCGGTGTACACCGCGGGCACCGGAACAACCTTGCCGTCCGCACGCACGGTGAACCCGGCCGAGTACTCGACCCGGCCGTCCGTCACGACTAGGCCGTGATCGACGTCGCGGAACCATTCGACCGACGACGGGTCGGCGAGCGGGTGTCCGTATTCGAGGACGGATGCCGGGCACGACGGCCCTGCGAGCGACTCGGCCACGCACGCGGCCTGCAGTCCCTCGATCTGCTCATCGACAGCATCCGTCACGTCCGACCCCACCATCGCCATGGTCGATACGGTCCAGTCAGTCGCGCTCACATCGGCGGGAATCTCGGCATCCGCTGGCCCGTCGTCCATCGGCCACGCCAGGGTGAACGCGTCCGTCCCATCGGCGTCGAGGTGCGTGACCCCGGTGGGGTCGTCGTACGTGATCTCGTAGAGCGCTGGCAGCAGGAACGCCTTGCCACCGTCCTTGTCGATCGGATACTCCATTTCGCCGTTCAGCACGAGGCGGCCCGGGGAGCCGGCGTTGATGAAGAGCAGGAAGTCGTGCTGCCACGAGATCGTGCGCTCGCCGTCGGTGTTCCGCACCGCATAGGAGGCCGTCATCGGGTTCTCGGGGTCGTCGAGCACGTACTCGACGGTCGCCGTCACGCGGACGTCGTCGCTGCCCTCGACGTCGACGACCTTCGCGTCGGACGGTAGGGCAGCGGATGCCGCGTAGAAGTCCTCGTCGAGGAACTCCTCGGGAAAGTCGATGCTCGTCATCGCGGCGGCCTCGGTCGTCTCGCCCTTCTCGAGGTGAGCGAAGAACTCCTCGAGGAGGGCCACGCTCTGGTCCGTCGGTCCGCTGCCGTCGGTGGGTCCGCTGGCCGCGCATCCGGCGAAGGCGGCGGCGCCGAGGGTCAGGAGTGCAGCGGTGGTGAGTACGCGCAGGCGCGGCGAAGTCATGTGGTCTCCGGTCGTCGGGCCGCGCAGCTCCCCCGCGCGACACTCCTCCACGCTATCGGGTGGGCGTCTCGGCCGGCGTGCGGGGTCACTGTCGCACCCGGCCGGGCGCGCGGGGTCACTTCCGCACCCGAATCGGCCTGTTCGGGTGCGTTTTCGACCCCGCAGCGCGCGCGGATGCGTTTTCGACCCCGCACCCCAGGCCCCGGCAACGCCATTGAGCGTCATAGGACGCCGTGCCAGGATGTCCCCGACTCGGCTCATCCGGGGCCGCCACGAAGGGATTCTCATGCAGCTCGCCATGATCGGACTCGGCCGGATGGGCGCGAACATCGTGCGTCGCCTCATGCTCGCGGGGCACGACTGCGTGGTCTACGACGTGAACGCGGATGCCGTGCAGGCCCTCGTCGCGGAGGGAGCCGTCGGTGCCGACAGCATGGCCGACCTGGCGTCGAAGCTCGAAGCGCCGCGGGCCGTCTGGATGATGGTGCCCGCATCGCTCACGGGAGCTGTCGCCGACGAGGTCGCGGCCGTGCTCGACGAGGGCGACATCCTCATCGACGGCGGCAACTCGAACTACCGCGACGACGTCCGCCGGGCGAAGGCGCTGCGCGAGCGCGGCATCCACTACGTCGATGTGGGAACGAGCGGCGGCGTCTTCGGACTCGAACGCGGCTACTGCCTGATGGTCGGCGGACCGGATGAGGCCGTCGACCGCCTCGAGCCGATCCTGCGCGACGTGGCTCCGGGGCCGGGCGAGATCGAGCGCACGCCCGGGCGAAGCGGTGACCTCACCCCTGAGGAGCAGGGCTATCTGCACTGCGGCCCGTCGGGTGCCGGGCACTTCGTGAAGATGGTCCACAACGGCATCGAGTACGGCATCATGGCGTCGATCGCCGAGGGACTCAACATCCTGCAGAACGCGGATGCCGGAGTCCGCGAGGCCGAGCACTCGGCCGAGATCGCGCCGCTGGAGGAGCCGGAGTACTACCAGTTCCCGATCGACACGTCGAAGGTGGCGGAGTTGTGGCGCCGCGGATCGGTCATCTCGTCGTGGCTGCTCGACCTCACTGCGGCCGCTCTCGCCGACAACCCGACGCTCGACGGACTCGCCGGACGCGTGTCCGACTCGGGCGAGGGCCGTTGGACGGTCAAGGCCGCGGTCGATGTGGGCGTCCCGGTTCCGGTGCTCGCGGCATCCCTGTTCGAGCGCTTCGCGTCGCGGGGCGAGGATCACTTCGCGAACCAGGTGCTGTCGGCGATGCGTCTGCAGTTCGGCGGCCACCAGGAGCTTCCGGCGGGGGATGTGCTCGAGGCCGGGTCACGCAAGGCCGACTCGGACTGATCCGCCTGCGCCCGTTGAGCGAGCGGAGCGAGACGAAACGTCGTGCGCCATCTCACCGCGTTCCGTCTCGTCGCAGGCTCCTCGCTCAACGAGCCGCGGCGTGCGCGCCCCCGCCCGTTGAGCGAGCGAACGGCTCAGACCAGCGCGGCATCCACCCTGTGACCGTTGCCGGCGTGCACGAGGGCGTCGATCCGGCGCTCGATGGCGTTGAACTCAGGGGAGTTCACGTCGCGCGGCCCGGGGAGGTCGACGGTCACTATGTCCCGCACGTGCCCCGAGTTGCCGTGGGCCGTGCCGCCCGCCATGACGAGCACGCGGTCGCCGAGGTAGACGGCCTCCTCGATGCTGTGCGTCACGAACAGCACCGTGATGCCGGCATCCCGCTGGATCCGCTGCAGCTCGTGCTGCATCTCGGTGCGCGTGAGTGCATCGAGAGCGCCGAACGGCTCGTCCATGAGCATCACCGACGGAGTGTTCGCGAGCAGTCGCGCGATCGCGACGCGCTGCTGCATGCCGCCCGAGAGCTGGTGCGGGAACGATGTCGCGACGCGAGTGAGTCCGACGGAGTCCAGCGCCGCGGTGGCACGCTCCTTCACGACCGCGCGGGGGAGGCGGGCCTGTCGAGGGCCGTACTCGATGTTCTCGCGCACGGTCAGCCAGGGGAACAGCCCGTAGTCCTGGAAGACGACGCCACGGTCGGGACCGGGGCCCGTGACCTCGGTGCCTGCGACGGTGAGGGAGCCCTCGGTGATCGTCTCGAAGCCCGCGACCATGCGCAGGAGCGTCGACTTGCCGCATCCGGAGGCGCCGACGATGCAGACCACCTCGCCTGCTGCGACGGTGATGTCGACGCCCTCGACGGCGGCGATCGGCGAGCCGGGGTATCGCTTGCCCACGCCGTTCATGACGATGTCGGCGGCGTGCTGGGGAGGGATGCTCATGCGCTCTCTCATTTCTGGATCGGACGGCGCCCGAAGGCGATGGCGAAGATGAGCGTGAGCAGACGGTCGGTGATGAAACCGGCCAGGCCGATGACGACCATGCCCACGATGATGAGGTCGGTGCGCGACTGCTCCCTGGCCTGGGTGATGAGCGCGCCGAGGCCCGTGCTGATCCCCACGGTCTCGCCGACGACGAGGATCACCCACGAGAGCCCCATCGCGATGCGCATGCCGCTGATGATCTGCGGAGCGGCTGCCGGGATGACGACCTTGTAGAGCGACTGGAGGCGGGGTGTGCCCAGCATCGCGGCGGCTTCGAGGAGACGCCCCGGCACCTGGTGGACTCCGCTGATGGTGTTCAGGAGGATCGGGAACACCGCGGCGATGAACACGAGGAAGACGGTGGAACGGTCTCCGAAGCCGATGATCAGCAGCGTCAGCGGCGCCCAGGCGGTGACGGGGATGGGCCGGACGACGTTGATCGTCGGCTCCAGCATCCGGAACAGGAGCTTCGATCGGCCCATCAGCACGCCGAGTGGCACGGCGACCGCGACCGCGAGGCCGAAGCCCTGCGCCACGCGGAGCGCCGAGGCACCAAGGTGGCCCCAGAGCGTGCCGCTGAACGAGTCGTCGTAGATGCCGCCGACGGCGAAGTCCACACCCCGCAGGGCGACCTCTCCCGGGGTGGGCAGGAACGTCATCTTGATGTCGAACGGCAGGGTCCAAGCGTTCTGGACGCCCAGGTGCCAGCCGATGAGGATGAGGATCGGCACGGGGAGCGCGATGGCCCATCCGAGCGGAAGGCGGCGGCGCGGCCGGGCGGAGCGGATGCCGTCGGGCTGCGTCGCGTCGTTCTCGACGTCCTGAGGCGGGGCGGCGACTGCGGTGGTCATCACGATCACTCCGTCCGTGCGGTCTCGACGAAGCTGACGTCGGTGAGGAGATCCTGGTCGACCTCGGTCGAGACCTGGTCGAACGCGAGCATCTCCTCGCTCATCGCGGCCAGCGTCGAGAGGTAGTCGGCGTCGAGATCCCAGCGGGGCCAGATGTTCTCGATCGCGAGGTCGACGATCGCGGGGTCCAGGGCGAACTCCTCGACGAGGCCGTCGGCCCAGGCCGCGGTGTCCTCCGCCATGTGCTCGACCGCGGCGATGTGGGTGTCGACCACGGCCTGCACGAGCTCCGGGTCCGACTCGATCAGGCTGTTGCTCGTGGCCAGCACGATGTTCGTCTGCCCGATCGGGGTGTCGTACGCCGACATCAGCTCGTGAGCGCCGCCCTCGATCGCGATCGACGGACCGACCTCGGCGGAGATGAACGCGTCGATCTGCCCGGAGGCGAACGCGGTGGCCATGTCGGCGAAGGGCAGGTTGACGAGCTCGACGTCGCTCGCGGGGTCGATGCCCTGCGCCTCGAGCGTGCGCTTGAGCAGGATCTCCTGCGTCGCGCCCATCGGGAAGCCGACCTTCGCGCCCACGAGGTCTTCCGGCGTCTCGATGTCCTCCGTGGCGACGATGCGCGTGCCGCCGTCGGCGGCGGAGGCGACGATGCGCACGTCCTGCTGCTGCGAGACACCGGCGATGACGGATGCCGCACCGGTCACGCCGAAGTCGACGGACCCCGAGACGATCGCGTTCTTGATGTCGCTGGAGGTGTCGAAGAGCACGATCTCGACATCGATGCCCTCCTCGGCGACCTCCTCGTAGAAGAACGGGCTGAACAGGTGGGGCTGCGCGCGCAGGGTCCCGATGGTGACGGACTGCACCTCGCCCTCGCCGCTCTCGGAGTCGGCGGACGAGGAGGATGCGGAGCAGCCGGTGAGCACGAGCGCGGCGGTGGCGAGGGAGGCGATGGCGAGCGAAGAGGCGGGGAAGGAACGGCGGGAGTGCGTGCGGAAGGTCATGTGTTCTCCTGGTGAGGGGTGGTGTCGGGCCGCGGGGTGCAGGGTCAGGCGGTCGGGGAGAGGACGGATGCTGCGCGGTAGGCGCGCCAGCCGCCGAAGGCGGTGATGTCTCGCTCGGTGAGGTCGACGGATGCGGTGAAGCCGAGCACCGACGAGCCGTCGGAGAGCTCGATCGTGCCGAGCGCGAGAGGAGCGGCGATGCTGCGCAAAAGCGTCGACAGCGCGAGGGCCGACAGGCGCCACAGCTCGCCGGGGAGCTCTGCGCCCTCGGTCGAGCGGATGACC
>JAZBLS010000018.1:0-27604 GCA_037033365.1 Actinomycetota bacterium
CGCTCGCCGGCTGACCTGGCTCAGCGGTAGTCGCGGTCGCGGTGCTGCCGGGCCTCATCTCCTGACGCGACCCGGTCGGCCTCCCGCGCGCGCAGCTCGACGCGGCGGATCTTCCCCGAGATGGTCTTGGGGAGCTCCGGCACGAACTCGATGATCCGCACCCACAGATGCGACGAGAGGCGGTCGTGCGCGTAGCCGAAGATGGCGCGCGCGGCGGCGGCCTCGGCATCCGCTCCGGCCGCTGCGTCGGGACGCAGGCAGACGTACGCCTTCGGCACCGCGAGACGCGTCGGGTCGGGGCTGGGGATCACGGCGGCTTCGACCACGAGATCGTGCTCGAGCAGCACGGACTCGAGCTCGAACGGCGAGATCTTGTAGTCGGAGGCCTTGAACACGTCATCCGACCGGCCGATGTAGGTCAGGTAGCCGTCGTCGTCTCGGACCGCGATGTCGCCCGTGTGGTGATAGCCGCCGGTGCGCGACTCGGCGGTCTTCTCGGCGTCGCCGTAGTACCCGGCCATGAGGCCGATCGGCGGGTCGGAGAGGTCGAGAGCGATCTCCCCGTCGGACTCGGCGATCTCTCCGGTGGCGGGGTCGAGCAGCACGACCGGATAGCCGGGGAGCGGCCGACCCATCGAGCCGACCTTCACCGTCTGACCGGGGGAGTTGCCGATGCACGCGGTCATCTCGGTCTGCCCGAAGCCGTCGCGGATCGTGCCGCCCCAGGCGTCGCGCACGCGGTCGATCACCTCGGGGTTCAGGGGCTCTCCCGCGCCGACGAGCTCGCGCGGGGGATGAGTGAGCCGTGCGAGGTCGGCCTGGATCAGCATCCGCCACACCGTGGGCGGAGCGCAGAACGTCGAGACGTGATGCGTGTCCATGACCTGCATGAGGGTGTTCGCGTCGAAGCGGTCGTAGTTGTAGACGAACACGGTCGCCTCGGCGAGGAACGGCGAGTAGAAGCTCGACCAGGCGTGCTTGGCCCACCCGGGCGAAGAGATGTTCAGGTGCACGTCGTCGGGGCGCACGCCCAGCCACCACATGGTCGACAGGTGCCCGATCGGGTACGAGACGTGCGTGTGCTGCACGAGCTTGGGGCGGCTCGTCGTGCCGCTCGTGAAGTAGAGCAGGGCCGTGTCGGATGCCGGGGTCGGCCCCGAGGGGTCGAACACCGTGGGGGCGCTCGCAGAATCGGCGAACCTTGCCCACGACGACGGGATGCCGTCGCCGACGCCGATCCGCACGATACTGCCGTCGATCTCCGAGAGGCGGTCGGCGAGCGATCCGAGGGTGACGATCGCGCGAGCCTCTCCGTGCTCGGCCCGGTAGGAGAGATCGGATGCCGAGAGCAGCGTCGAGGTCGGGATGGAGACGGCGCCGATCTTGGTGATCGCGAGCATCACCTCCCACAGCTCGATCGTGTTGCCCAGCATCACGATGACGTGGTCGCCGCGACGGATGCCGAGGTCGCTCAGCCACGCGGCGACCTGGTCCGAGCGGGCGGAGAGCTCACCGTACGACCACGACTGCAGGCTCAGGTCGGCCGACACGATCTGCACGGCCGGTCGGTCGGGATTCTCGCCCGCGACGACGTCGAACCATTCGAGGGCGAAGTTGAACTCTGCCGGCGCGGGCCATCGGAAGCCCTCGCGGGCGGCGTCGTAGTCCGTGGCGTTGGCGAACAGGAAGTCGCGCATCTCGCGGATCGCGGTGGTGGCTGCGGTGGCGCTGCGGCTCATGCGGGACTCCCTCGTTCGGCGTGCGCCTTCCATCCTGGCACCGGGAGGGACCCTCGGTTCGCTTCTACGGAAGGCGGATCGTCCCCGTCGCGATGCTCTCGGTCGGCATCCGGTCGCGGTCGTACGTGATCTCGCTGTAGCCGTGAGGAGTGGGCTTGCCGTCCTCGTCGAGGCTCACGAACACGATCTTCTCGATCGTGAGGATGCGCTTGCGGGTGATCATGTTGCGGGCGACGGCGCGCATCGTGAGGGACGTGGTGCCGAAGTGGGTGCCCTGCAGTCCGATCTCGATCAGGTCGCCCTGCACGGCCGACGCCTCGAAGTTGATCTCGGAGATGTGCTTGGTCACCGCGCGGTAGTTGCCGAGCTGCACGATCGCGTAGATCGCCGCCTCCTCGTCGATCCACTTCAGGAGGCTGCCGCCGAACAGCGTGCCGTTCGCGTTCAGATCCTCGGGTCGCACCCATTTGCGCGTGCGGAAGTTGATGCCGTCTTCGGACCAGTGCCACTCGGGTGTCTTCTGCTTCGCCATGCTCCGAGGGTAGGCCGGTCGTGAGTCGAGGGTGTTACGCCTGCACATCCGTGCAGCACGGCGGTGCTGGGGGTCGTCTGCCGTGGGCTGATCCGCCGTGGGCGGATACCGTCCCGCCTGCCGTGACGCCGACGCATCCTGAGGTCATGAGCGAAGAGAACCCCATCCCGCAGTTCGGCCCTGAAGCCCGGCGCGCGCTGTTCCACGAGCGCGTGCTCGTGCTCGACGGCGCCCTCGACGACGACAACGGCACGCTGCTCATGACGCAGCTGCTGACCCTGTCGGCGGAGGATCCCCTCGCCGACATCGCCCTGTGGATCCATTCGCCCGGCGGCTCGGTGCCGTCGATGCTCGCGATCCGCGATCTGATGAACCTCGTGCCCAATGACGTGTCGACCCTGGCGCTGGGGCTGGCCTGCAGCGCCGGGCAGTTCCTGCTCTCGGCGGGTGCCAGGGGCAAGCGCCGCGCGCTGCCGCACGCGCGCATCCTCATGCATCAGGGGTCGGCGGGAATCGGCGGCTCGGCGGTCGAGATCGAGACGCAGGCCGACGACCTCCGCCAGATGCGCGACACCGTGCTGGGGCTCATCGCCGCGGACACCGGTCAGCCCGTGGAGCGGATCTTCGAGGACTCGCTGCACGACCGCTGGTACACAGCGACCCAGGCGCAGGAGTACGGGTTCATCGACGAGATCGTGGGCTCGGTCGCTGACATCATGCCCCGCCGGCGCGCCCGCGTCGGACTGGGGGTGGACGCATGAGCGGCTACACGATCCCGAACGTCATCGCGCAGCATCCCCGAGGGGAGCGCGTGATGGACGTCTACTCGCACCTGCTCGCAGAGCGCGTGATCTACCTCGGCACCGGCATCGACGCGGGGGTCGCGAACGCGCTGATCGCCCAGCTGCTGCATCTCGACGCCGACAGTCCCGACTCCGCCGTGCAGTTCTACATCAACAGCGAGGGCGGCGATCCCGGTGCGGCGCTGGCGATCTACGACACCATGCAGCACATCCGGCCGGCCATCGCGACGACGTGCGTCGGGCAGGCGATCGGCCCCGCCGCGCTGCTCGTCGCCGCAGGAGCCGCAGGTCAGCGCGCGGCGCTCGCGCACGCCCGCATCGTGCTGCATCAGCCGGCGGGTCAGTCCCGAGGGGCGATCCCCGACCTGATCCTCGCGGCCGACGAGGTGGTGCGGGTCCGCTCGGACATGGAGGAGATCCTCGCGCGGCACAGCGGGCGCTCGGCCGCCGAGTTGAGAGTCGACACCGATCGGGACCGCGTGTTCACGGCATCCGCGGCCCTCGAGTACGGCCTGATCGACACCGTGCTGGGGGAGCGGTCGGTCTGACGACGGCCGAGGGTCGCCCTCAGGCCGCGAGGGCGAACGCGGATGCCGACGCGCGGGCGGATGCCGGCGCCGCCGCCGTCCGCAGATCGTCGGCGACCGCGCTCGTCAGCTCGATCAGCGAGGTCTCGAGGGCCCCGGCGATCGCGGCGATCATCTCGCTCGACGGCTCCTTGAGACCCCGCTCCACCTCGGAGAGGTACTGCGGCGACACCCCGGCCTTGTCGGCGGTCTCGGTCAGCGTCTCCGCGCGGTCGTGCCGTCGGCGGCGCAGCTGGTCGCCGAGCAGGTGACGCCAGAGCGGCTCGGGGGCGGTGGGCCTGCGAGGGCTGCGGGGTGCACGAGGGAACGGGACGATGTCGGCCATGCCTCACGGTACGGCGCGCGGGTCGCGGACTTCGAGCGTTTCTGCTCAGAGCAGAACCCGAGACGCCGATCGGGTCAGAGCGCGGCGGTCACCCCGGGGAGCAGTTTGGTCATGATCGCCGAGAGCTGTTCGCGCTCGGTCTCGGTGAGCGGGTCGAGGATCAGCTCGCGGATCTGGGCGACGTGCACGGGGGCCGCTGCGCGCAGCAGCTCGCGCCCGGCATCCGTCAGCGTCGCCGACAGCGTGCGCTTGTCGCTGCTGCACGACGTGCGCGTGACCCAGCCGCGCTCGACGAGCGAGTCGATCGCGTGACTCAGCCGGGAGCGGCTGAGTCCGGCGATCTGTGCGAGTTCGGTCATCGTGCCCGCGCCTCCGGTCTGCCCTGCCAGCATGACGAGGATCGCGTAGTGCGCGTGCTTGAGGCCGGTCTCGGCCTTCAGGGTGCGGTCGAGCACCTGCGGCAGCAGCTGCACGAGCCGGATCGTCGGCAGCCAGGTCGCCATCTCGGCGTCGTCGAGCTGGCGATCGCTCATCACGCGGCCGAGAGGTCGATCGTGTGCGAGGTATGGTCGCGCTTCGCCTCGAGGTAGCGGTGGTTCGCGTCCGAGAGGTGCACTCCGGTGCGGACCTGCTCGGTCACGCGGATGCCCAGGGCTTCGAGCTGCGCTCCCTTGTCGGGGTTGTTGCTCAGCAGGCGGATGCCGTCGACGCCGACCGCCCGCAGCATCTGCGCGGCCACCGTGTAGTCGCGCTCGTCCTCGCCGCGACCCAGCGCGACGTTGGCCTCGTACGTGTCGAGCCCGGCATCCTGCAGCGCGTACGCGTCGAGCTTGGCGTAGAGGCCGATTCCCCGGCCCTCCTGGCGCAGATACAGCAGGAATCCGCCGACCTCCGCGATGCGCTCGACGGCCTCCCGCAGCTGCGGGCCGCAGTCGCAGCGCTCCGAGCCGAACACGTCGCCGGTCAGGCACTCGCTGTGCGGGCGCACGAGGGGCGCCTCTTCTCCCGCGGCCGCGCGGTCGAGCGCGCTCTGCCAGTCGCCGAGGCCGAGCAGCAGGTGCTCGCGTCCGTCGACGAGTCCGTCGAACGTCACGACGTCGGCCGTCGTGGCGTATCCGTCGCCGAAGCGCATCGGCACGCGCACGCGGGTCCGCTCGGTGGCGACCGGCACGACGGTTGAAGTTTCAATCATGTGGGGTGAAACACGACCCGGGCGGTTCTATTCCCGCGCCTTCTCTTCCTGCGACACCGACTCGCGATCGCGCTTCCGCACGAGCTTGAGCTCGCTCGCGAGGATTCCCAGCACCACGAGCGCGCCGCCGAGCAGCGCTGTGGCGGGCAGGCGCTCGCCGGCGATGCGTCCGATGACCCCCGCCCACACGGGCTCACCCGCGTAGATGATGGTCGCCCGCGTGGGGGAGACCGACTTCTGCGCCCAGTTCATCGTCAGCTGGATCAGGCAGCTCGCCGCCCCCAGCCCGACCGCGCAGCCGACCCAGATCCACGAGAACTCCGGCACAGCCTCGCCGACGACGGGCATCGTGAGGACGCCCAGCAGGCCGGCCGTCAGCAGCTGGATGATCGTGATTCGGCCCAGGTCGATCTTGCCGGCGAACAGGCCGATCAGGATGATCTCGGCGGCGATCGGAAGCGTGCTGATCATGGTCGCGATCTCGCCCGGGCCGAGGGAGAGCGAGAACGCGTCGGGCCCGGCGATGAGCACGAGACCGACGAACGCGAGGCCTGCCCCGACGAACGCCATGGCGGGCGGCCGCGTACGGAAGACCGCCCACTGCGCGAACGGCACGAGCGGCACGTACATCGCCGTGATGAACGCCGACGTGCTCGAGTCGATCGTCTGCAGGCCCACTGTCTGGAGCCCGTAGCCGAGGTAGATCATGATCCCGATCGCGACGCCGGCCCCGACATCGCGCCAGCGGATGCCGCGCAGCACCCGCCAGAAGACGGCCACGCTGATCAGGCCGGCGACGAGGAATCGGATGCCGACGAAGAACCAGGGTCCCGAGTGGTCCATCGCCCAGTGCACGAGCAGGAAGGTGCTGCCCCAGACCGCGGTGATGGCGATGAGGGCGATCTCCTGGGGGCGGAGGCGCATCCAGCGGAATCGAGCGGGCATCCTGTCCCTTCCGACGCGGCCTCGACGAGCCTAGTGCGCGCCGCGGTCGCGCTCCGAACGGGGGCCTGGATAGCCTCGGACCATGAAGAACTTCGTGAGCGTCGCCGAACTCGTCGAGCTGCGGGAGGCGGGTGCTCCGCTCCGCGTGATCGATGTGCGGTGGAGCCTCGCGCGTCCGGACGGCCGCGCCGAGTATCTCGCCGGGCACATCCCCGGTGCGGTCCACGCTCTTCTCGACAGCGAGCTGTCGACGCACGGAGCGCCGTCCGAGGGCCGGCATCCGCTGCCGTCGACCGCGACGCTCCAGGCGGCGGCGCGGCGCTGGGGCGTGAACCCCGGCGACCTGGTCGTCGCCTACGACGACGCGAAAGGACTCGGCGCCTCTCGGGCCTGGTGGCTGCTCCGTCAGGCCGGTGTCGAGGTGCGAGTGCTCGACGGGGGACTGCGGGCCTGGATCGCGGCAGGGCTCTCGGTGGAGACGGATGACGTGCAGCCGTCGCCCGGAGGAGTGGTGCTGCAGGAGATCGGCGCCGATGCGCTGTCGATCGACGAGGCGGCGGCCTTCCCGGCATCCGGTGTGCTGCTCGACGCGCGCGCACCGGAGCGGTACCGCGGCGAGACCGAGCCGCTCGACCCCGCAGCGGGGCACATCCCCGGCGCGCGGAATCTGCCGATGGCGGCGCTCCTGGATGCCGAGGGGAAGATCCTCGACCGCGAGACCCTGCAAGCGTCGTTCGCCGCGGTCGGCGTCGCCGAAGGCACGGCCGTCGCGGCCTACTGCGGCTCCGGCGTCACCGCCGCGCACACCGCACTGGTGCTCGACGAGATCGGGATCCCGGCGAAGGTCTTCCCCGGGTCGTGGAGCCAGTGGTCGAACACACCGGGGCGTCCCGTGGCCGTCGGCGATCAGCCGGGCTGATCGGCCGAGCCCGCGTCAACGCCCGTCGTCGTAGCTCCAGCTGACGCCGAGTACTCCCGGGCCGAAGGCCCGGCGCACCTGGTGGACCGAGGTGTGTCCGCCGAGCTCGAGCTTCTTGGTCGTGACACCGTTCGGCGTCTCCACGCGCTCCTGGATGTCGTCGGGGAGCGCATCGGGGTGGAAGCGCGTCCACACCAGGAGCTCGCGGCACTGCCTGGCGAGGGCATGACCCGTCTCGCGCTGGGCGGGGTAGCCGGGCGGGTACTCGACCGACCACTCGACCATCGCGGTCGCGGGCGAGGTCAGCGGCACGTCGAGCTCGAACAGCACCCCGTGCACCTCGCCGTTCGGATGCGAATAGCGTGCGGAGATGCGTCCGCCCGAGACGGCCTCGATCAGCGGAGCGGGGGTTCTCTCGCCCGGCGTCAGCTCGAGGAAGGGAATCGACGACACGGTCCCGATCGTGGACTGCAGGATGCTGCGGGTGATCGACCGGGCGACGTTGCCGTCCGCGCCGACGTCGGTCACGGAGTGCGTGGTCAGTTCGCGAGACGTGTCGGGGTACTCGGCGCCGAGGGCGGCGAACGCGTCCATCACGGCGCGCTCGAGTTCGAGCTCGTCGAGCGGGAACTGGTTGGGTCCGAGGGGGCCCGTGCGGTTCGTCGCACCGAGGAGGGCCGTCAGGGAGCCGGGCTCGAGGTCGAGCAGGTTCTCGATGTCGGTGAGCGCCGCCATCGACTGCACGCCCTCGGGACGCCTGGCCCCTGATCGCCAGTAGCTGAGGGTCGCCATCGAGACGCTGTTGCCGCGCGCGCGCAGCTGCTCGTGCAGTCGGGCGAGGCTCATCCGACGGGCGTTGATCGCGTCGCGGAAGGCACCAGGGAACATGTCCGCAGACTTGTTCGCGCCTTTTTCGATACTCGTCACAGCACCCCTCCGGTATGTGAAGAATCGAGCCCTAAAGTGAGCTTACGACCACATGGGCACCACGTAGGGGACGGGGTGCTGTTTCTGGGGTCACCGGGTTGTACCGCCGCAAGCAGGGTGCCCGACCTTGCGGCTGTCCGGCCTGACGCAGTGTCGCCCCCGTCGCTGCGTGATTCGCGGGGCCTGATGATCGATCTGGGGAGATCCATCGGGCCCCGCGACAACCTCTTCCTGGCGTCCGCGCCCAGTCTGGCGCCCCGCGTAGACTGGGGGGAACACCCCCGGAGGACTCTGGATCTTCATGTCTGCCCCTGTCCGCACGTTCACCGTGCGCCACGTCCAGCTGCTGCGCGCCCTGTTCGCCGCGGCGGCCGCCGTGATGATCACGTTCTCGCCCGACCACTCGGCGGCGGTGGGTCTCTCCGTCTTCAGCGGCTTCGTGCTCACAACGGCGCTCGTGCAGATCGTCGCGGTCTGGCTGGTGTATCCGGCAGGGCAGCGCTGGCCGTCCGTGGTCCTCGCGATCCTCGGCTTCGTCGCGGGCATGGTCGCCGGAGTGCCGGCTTGGCGCACGGATGACCTGTTCTTCGTCGTCGTGATCGCCTGGGCGCTCGCGACCGGCACCGTCGAGCTCGTCGTCGGCCTCCGCGCACGCCGCGCGGCCGACCCCGCGGCGCGGGACTCCATCACGGTCGGCGCCTTCGGTCTGCTGCTCGGCGTCGTGCTGCTCGCGATCCCCGCCGGCTTCGTCCAGCCCTACGCGATCGAGGGAGCGGGCGACTTCGTCCTGACCGGCATCATCCTTGGCGTGGGGATGTTCGGCGGCTATGCAGCGATCGTCGCGGTGTTCCTCGGGATCGCCGGTCTCACCCCGAAGCGCGCCGACGAGGCGGCACCCACCGAGCACACACCCATCGAGCACGGAGAAGAGCGATGAGCGACGAGAAGCCCACGCGGCGCGACATCCTGCGACCCCTGCACCTGCTGGGGATCGCCCTGGGCTGCGGTGTCTTCGCCGCAATCGTGACCCTCGTGACGACGGGCGCCTTCACGGCGCGCGTGAACGCCGCGATCGCCAACGGCTCCTACGAGGGTCTCACGCCTCTCGTCCTGGGCCTCGTGGTCGGCGGCGGCGCGTTCATCGTCACGCTGCTGATCCTCGCGATGCTCATCCTCGTGGTCGACCCGGCCGACGTGACCAAGACGGTCGATCGCCCGGTGCTCTACGACCCCGAGACGCCCGACGACGAGGGCACCGATCGGCCGGGACGCACCGCGTCCTCCTGATCCACTCGCTCCTACGACGAAGGCCCCCGGGATTCCCGGGGGCCTTCGTCGTGTGCCGGTGCGGACTACGTCGCGAGCTGCTCGGCGATGCCGGTGTAGGTCGCGGGGGTCAGGGCGAGCAGGCGCTGCTTCGCGGCATCCCCGATCTCGAGTCCCTCGACGAACGCGGCGAGGTCTGCCGCGCCCACGCGGTGACCGCGGGTGAGCTCCTTGAGCAGCGCGTACGGGTCGGTGATCGTCGAGCGGCCGGCGACGACCTCGGCGCGGATGACGGTCTGGATCGCCTCGGCGAGGACCTCCCAGTTGACGTCGAGGTCGGCCAGCAGCGCGTCGCGCGACAGCGAGATCGCGTTCAGGCCGCGGCGCAGGTTGTCCAGCGCGAGCAGCGAGTGCCCGAACGCGACGCCGATGTTGCGCTGCGTGGTCGAGTCGGTCAGGTCGCGCTGCAGGCGGCTGGTCACCAGGGTCTGCGAGAGCGAGTTCAGCAGGGCGCCCGAGATCTCGAGGTTAGCCTCGGCGTTCTCGAAGCGGATCGGGTTGATCTTGTGCGGCATGGTCGACGAGCCTGTCGCACCCGCGACGGGGATCTGCGCGAAGTAGCCGAGCGAGATGTACGTCCAGATGTCTGTCGCGAGGTTGTGCAGGATGCCGCCGGCGTGACGCACGCGGTCGTACAGCTCGACCTGCCAGTCGTGCGACTCGATCTGCGTGGTGAGCAGGTTGAACCCCAGGCCCAGGCCCTCGATGTACTCGCGGGCGATGGTCGGCCAGTCGGCGTCGGGGTCGGCGGCGAGGTGCGCCGACCACGTGCCGGTCGCGCCGGAGAACTTCGCGAGGTAGTCGGATGCCGCGATCTGCGCGCGCACGCGCTCGAGGCGCCATGCGAAGACCGCGAGCTCTTTGCCCATGGTCGAGGGCGTTGCGGGCTGTCCGTGCGTGCGCGACAGCATCGCGGCGTCCGCGTGCTCGGCGGCGAGCTCACGGAGCTTCGCGATCACGGTGTCGAGCGACGACAGCCAGACCTCCTCGACCGCGCGCTTCACGGTGAGGGCGTACGAGGCGGAGTTGATGTCCTCGCTCGTGCACGCGAAGTGCGTGAGCTCGGCGATCGCGTCGAGACCGAGCGTCGACAGTCGATCGCGGACGAGGTACTCGATGGCCTTGACGTCGTGCTGGGTGACGGCTTCCTTCTCGGCGAGCCAGTCGATCTCGGCCTGACCGAAGTCGCGGTACAGCGCGCGGAGGCGCTCCTTGTCGGCATCCGCCAGCGGGCTCGTCTCGAAGAGCGAGCGGTCGGTCAGGGCGATCAGCCACTCCACCTCGACCTCGACCCGCGCGCGGTTCAGACCCGCCTCGGAGAGGAAGTCGGCGAGACCGGTGACGGCGGTGCGGTAGCGGCCGTCGAGGGGGCTCAGGGGCTGCGGCGGGAGCGAGGGCTGGAAAGTCAGGGGAATCCTCCTGATCAGGCCCCGAGGCTCCGGGGCGTACGGGTCTGGCGTAGAGCCGGCTCGAGCTGGCGGAACAGCCCGCGGGTCGCCGTCTCAATCATACCGAGCACGGAATCGAACATCTCGGCGCCCGCGTAGTAGGGGTCGGGGACGTCCTGGCTGGACGCGTCGGGGTCGAAGGCGAGCAGGAGGGTGACCTTGCCCTCGTCGTCCTCGTTGTGCGCCCACTCGCGCAGGATGCGTTCGTGCGTGCGGTCGAGGGCGACCACCAGATCGTTCTCCGCGAACGATGTCGTCGTGAACTGCCGTGCGCGGTGCTGCGATCCGTCGTAGCCGCGGCGGGCGAGCGAGTCGATCGTGCGGTGGTCGGCGCGCTCGCCGAGGTGCCAGTCGCCGGTCCCGGCGCTCCGCGAGATGATCTGCGACCCCAGGCCCTGACGCTCCGCGAGATCGCGGAACACCGCCTCCGCCATCGGGGAGCGGCAGATGTTCCCCGTGCACACGAAGATCACGCGGAAGGGATCCGGGGATGTCACCGTCCCATTCTGCCGGTCGACGGGGAATCGCGCGATGTCGGGTCGCCGCGTCCTCTTCTGCACGATTCGGCCGGGAGGGCGGATGCACACGGGCACCGGTGCGCGTCCGCCTGATGCGTCCTGTGCACCGGACGCTCCGACGATGCTGGGCGCATGTACTCCATCGCACTCGCACAGACCGGCGCGGCCGAGGCCGCGTGGGCCCGGATGCACGCAGCCCAGGAGCTCCGGCATGCCACCGACTCCCTCGACATCGCCGCGGCATCCCTCGTCAGCATCGCCGCTGCCGCGTCGTGGGAATCCGACGGCGTGCGTGCCCTGCAGGAGGTCATCGAAGCGCTGCGACACCAGACGGCCCCGGTGCGCGTCGACCTCCGGGCTCGCGAGCGCGAGATCGAGCGGATGCCGGAGTCATGAGCGGGCTCGATGTCGGGCGCGGCGGCGTGGTCTCCGTCGACCCCGAGGCTCTGCGCGACATCGCGCGTCGCATGGATGGCGTGGCGAGCCGTTACGACGATGCGGCCGATGCCGTCGACAGGGCGTATCGCGTGATCGTCGACACCCCGGGTTTCAGTCAGTACGTCGACACCGTGGCGCTGTGGGAGTCGGGAGCGACCCTCGCCACGCTGCGCGACGACTGTCGAGAGTCGGTGTCGGCCACCCTGCTCATGGCGGACGTCTACGAGCTCGTCGAGCTGCGGGTGAGGAGCGAGATGCTCGCGGCGTCGGACCCGGCCACGGCCCGAGAGCTCGATGCGCGGGGTGATCGACTCGTCGCCGCGGATCCGCGCCTCGCGGAGAAGGCTGCGGAGCTCCTGGCCGCGTGGCACATGGATCGGTTCAGCGCCGAATGGGAGTCGGCGCTGACCAGCGGCTGGTTCGGCGGCCTGCAGGTGCTGACGGCGCTGACCGGAGGGATTCTCGGCCTCGGCCGGATCCCCGCCGGTTCCGTGCTGAGCGGGCGCTCGGATCCCGTTGAGGTCAGACCGGTGAAGACGTCGACCCCGGCGGCAGCTCCGGCGGGGTTCGAGGGTGCACTCCGTCGGATGCCGAAGACCCCCGGGGCGCAGGTCGCGGTCGAGAAGTACACCTATGCCGACGGGCGGACCAAGTACGTCGCGTACCTCGTCGGCACCCAGGGGTGGACGATGGGGGCCACGAAGGAACCCTGGGACATGAGGTCGAACCTGCAGCTCTACGCAGGGGAGAGGTCGGCGTCGTACCAGGCGACGCTCGATGTGCTGCGGGCCGCGGGGGCCCAGCCCGGCGACGAGGTCGACGTCGTCGCGCACTCGCAGTCGGGGATGGTCGCCGCACGCCTCGCGATGGAGAGCGAGTTCGACGTGCAGGTGCAGGTGACCGCGGGGAGCCCGGTGGAGCCGACGCTGCGGGACGATCAGACGCTCGTGAGGCTCGCCCACACGGATGACCCGGTGGCGAACCTCGCCGGCGGCGGCGCGCCGGACGGCTCGGGGTCGGCGGACAGCGTGCGGGTCGAGCGCGAGGGCGATCCCGACGACGGACTGCTCCAACCCTGGGAGAACACGCACTCGTTCGAGACGTACATCGAGACGGCGCAGATGGCGGACGCGTCCGACGACCCTCGGCTCCGACGGCTCGACCGCTTCTGGGAGGAGCTCGGCGAGGCGGAGACGATCGAACGCACCGAGTACCGCGCCGAGCGGGTGCCCGACGAGTGACTCGTCAGTCGCGGCGGCGTGAGCGCTTGCTCTGCGGACGCAGGATGAAGCCGAAGATGCCGTTGATGACCGAGATGATCAGCGCGGCGAGCACGCCCCACCAGAAGTCGCCCACCGTGAGGCCCCAGCCGAAGCCGCTCGTGATCCAGGCCGTCAGCCACAGCAGGAAGCCATTGATGAGGAACCCGATCAGGCCGAACGTGATGATGTACAGCGGGAAGGCGACGATCTTCACCACCGTGCCGATGATCGTGTTCACAAGCGCGAAGATCGCGGCGACGGCGAGCAGGGTCAGCACCAGCTGCAGCGTCTCACCCGGGGGGAACGCCCGGATCTGCACCTGCAGAGCGGGGATCAGCGTGACGACCCACAGGGCGAACGCGTTGACGACGACTCGGATGATGAAGCGCATGGTCACGCCAGTCTCGCACGTCCGAACCTAGAATCGGGACTGTGACCGAGCCGATCCTTCCCCGCATCCGCCCCGCCATCGCCGCCCTCGCGCCGTACCGGCAGGGCAAGCAGGCGGGCCCCGAGGCGTTCAAGCTGTCGAGCAACGAGAACCCCTTCGAGCCGCTGGAGTCCGTCGCGATCGCGCTGCAGCACACGACTCCGATCAACCGCTATCCCGACGCGACCGCCGGGCGCCTCCGCGCGAGGCTCGGCGAGCGGTACGGGGTCGAACCCGACCAGGTGCACGTCGCGGCCGGGAGTGTGTCGATCCTGCACCAGCTCATCCTCGCGACGGCATCCGTCGGTGACGAGGTCGTCTACGCCTGGCGGTCGTTCGAGGCCTACCCGAGCCTTCCGCTCGTCGCCGGGGCGACCGGGGTGCAGGTGCCGCTGACCGCCGACTCGCGCCACGACCTCGACGCCATGGCCGCCGCAGTCACCGATCGCACGCGCGCCGTCATCCTGTGCACGCCCAACAACCCCACGGGACCCATCATCACGAGCGACGAGTTCGCGACCTTCGTCGAGCGTGTGCCCGCCGACGTGCTGATCATCCTCGATGAGGCATATGCCGAGTTCGTCACCGCCCCCGACGCGATCGACGGTCTCGCCGAGCGCGTCTTCGAGCGGCATCCGAACGTCGTCGTGCTCCGCACCTTCTCGAAGGCCTACGGTCTCGCGGGGCTCCGGGTGGGCTACGCGATCGGCAACGAGAAGGTGCTGGATGCCGCGCGCACCACCGGCATCCCGCTGTCCGTCACGTCAGCGGCCGAGAACGCGGCGATCGCGAGCCTCGATGCCGAACCCGAGCTCCTGGAGCGTGTCGCCGTCATCGTCGAACGCCGCACGCGTCTCGCCGAAGGGCTGCGCGACCAGGGCTGGGATGTGCCGGACACGCAGGCCAACTTCGTGTGGCTGCCCACGGGGCCGCAGACCGAGGCGGTCGCCGCCGAGTTCGCGGCCGCGGATCTCGTGGTGCGCCCGTTCCCGGGTGACGGCATCCGTATATCCGTCGGGGAGCATGAATCCGTGGACAAGGTCCTACAGGTCTCGGAATCCATTGTGCGGAGTCTCCAGCGATAGCCTGCCGACCTCGGATAGCGTGGACTGGTGACCTCGTCAGAGACTGAACTCGTCCGCGTCCTGGAGAAGGACGGCCGTTTCGCGCCGAGTCCGGCTGCCGAACAGTACCTGCCGCTGATCGAGGCGATCAGCGACGCGGAACTCGAGCAGTTCTACCGCGACATGGTGATCATCCGTGCGATCGACACCCAGGCGACCAACCTGCAGCGTCAGGGGCAGCTCGCGCTGTGGCCACCGAGCCGCGGTCAGGAGGCGGCGCAGGTCGGCTCCGGTCGCGCCGCGCGTGCGCAGGACACGATCTTCCCGTCGTATCGCGAGCACGTCGTCGCGCGCATCCGCGGGGTCGACCCAGTCGACATCATCAAGCTCATGCGCGGCATCTCGCACGGCGGGTGGGATCCGACCGATCCCAAGAACGGCAACACGCGCCTCTACACGCTGGTGCTCGGCTCGCAGACGCTGCACGCCGCCGGCTACGCCATGGGCCTGTCCTTCGACGGACGCTCGGGCACGGGCGACGCCGATCGCGACGAGGCCGTCATCACGTACTACGGCGACGGCGCGTCCAGCCAGGGCGACGTGCACGAGGCGATGGTGTTCGCGGCGAGCTACCAGGCCCCGGTCGTCTTCTTCCTGCAGAACAACCAGTGGGCGATCTCCGTGCCCGTCGCGACCCAGTCGCGCGTGCCGCTCGTCGGACGCAGCGCCGGCTACGGCATCCCCAGCGTGCGCGTCGACGGAAACGACGTCCTCGCGAGCTACGCGGTGTCGAAGATCGCGCTCGACGAGGCGCGCAGTGGCCAGGGCCCCCGCGCGATCGAGGCCGTGACGTACCGACTGGGTGCGCACACCACGAGCGACGACCCCACCAAGTACCGTGGCTCCGACGAGGAGCAGTCGTGGGCGGAGCGCGACCCGATCGTGCGCATGCGCGCGTTCCTCGAGAACCGGGGAGCGGCGGGGCAGTTCTTCCTCGACACGGATGCCGAGGCGGCCGCTGCCGCGGAGGATCTCCGCGCCCGCACGGTGGAACTCGGACCGCCGAGCTCCGACAAGATCTTCGACCACGTCTACAGCGAGCCGCACCCGCTCGTCGCCGAGCAGAAGGCGTGGCGCGAACGCTACGAGGCGTCGTTCGAGGGAGGACAGGCATGACGCTCGAGACGATGCCGTTCAGCAAGGCCCTCAACGCGGGGCTGCGCGCAGCGATGGAGAACGACCCGAAGGTCCTGCTCATGGGCGAGGACATCGGCAAGCTCGGCGGAGTCTTCCGCGTGACCGAGCACCTGCAGCGCGACTTCGGCGACCGGAGGGTGCTCGACACCCCGCTCGCCGAGTCGGGGATCGTCGGCACCGCGATCGGACTCGCGATGGTCGGATTCCGTCCCGTGATCGAGATCCAGTTCGACGGTTTCGTGTTCCCGGCGTTCGACCAGATCACCACCCAGCTCGCGAAGCTCACGAACCGGCACGAAGGCGCGCTGAGCCTGCCGATCGTGATCCGCATCCCCTACGGCGGGCACATCGGCGCCGTCGAGCACCACCAGGAGAGCCCGGAGGCGTACTTCGCGCACACCCCGGGTCTGCGGGTCGTGTCGCCGTCCACCCCGAACGACGCCTACTGGATGATCCAGGAGGCCATCGCGTCGAATGACCCGGTGATCTTCATGGAGCCCAAGAGCCGGTACTGGACGAAGGGCGAGGTCGAGCTCGGGGGGTCGGCTCTTCCGCTGCACTCCTCGCGGGTCGTGCGCACCGGATCCGACGTCACGCTCGTCGGGCACGGCGCGATGGTCACGACGCTTCTGCAGGCCGCGGCGCTCGCCGAGGCCGAGGGCACGAGCTGCGAGGTCGTCGACGTGCGGTCGTTGTCGCCCATCGACTACGAGCCGATCCTCGGATCCGTGCGCAAGACCGGTCGGATGGTCTACGCGCAGGAGGCGCAGGGCCACACGAGCATCGGCAGTGAGGTGGCCGCGACCGTCATGGAGCGTGCCTTCTACGCTCTCGAGGCGCCCGTGCTGCGCGTGTCGGGGTACGACACCCCGTTCCCGCCCGCGAAGCTCGAGGGTGCCTACCTCCCGGATGCCGACCGCATCCTCGAAGCCGTCGATCGCTCGCTGGCCTACTGACCCCCGGCCGTCGAGCGAGCGCAGCGAGACGAAACGCGTAAGGATGACTCCATGAGCACGCAGAACTTCCCCCTCCCGGATGTCGGCGAAGGCCTGACCGAGGCCGAGATCGTGGCGTGGAAGGTCAAGCCGGGTGACACCGTCGCGATCAACGACGTGATCTGCGAGATCGAGACGGCCAAGTCGCTCGTCGAGCTGCCGTCGCCGCACGCCGGCGTCGTGGGCGAACTCCTCGCGGCGGAGGGCGCGACCGTCGAGGTCGGGACCCCGATCATCACGTTCGTCACCGACGTCCGCGACGACGCGGGCCCGGGCGTCGTCGCGACCGCGGAGGCTCCGGCGCCCGAAGAGGGCGGCGGCTCGGTCCTCGTCGGCTACGGGTCGGGCGGCGGTGCGACCTCGCGTCGCAAACGTGCTTCGACAGGCTCAGCAACCACCCGGGAAAAGGTGCGTTCGTCGGTCGGTGTGATCGCGAAGCCGCCGATCCGCAAGCTCGCGCGCGACCTCGGCGTCGACCTCACGACCGTCAGCGCCACGGGCGTCGACGGGGAGGTCACGCGCGACGACGTCATGAAGCACGCGCAGCAGGCCAGTGTCTTCCGCAACATCGAGACGCCCGAGTGGGGCCAGGTGCGCGAGGAGACGGTTCCCGCGCCGCAGAGCGCCCCGGTCGGCCTCGCCCGCGGCCTGTCGCCGGCCCCGGCATCCGCGTCGACGTCCGATGCGCGCACCGAGTCGATCCCGGTGAAGGGCGTCCGCAAGGCGACGTCCTCGGCGATGGTGCAGAGCGCGTATTCCGCCCCGCACGTCACGGTGTGGAAGGAGATCGACGCGAGCCGCACCATGGAGCTCGTGAAGCGGCTCAAGGCGTCGCCGGACTACGCCGACATCCGCGTCTCGCCGCTGCTCATCATGGCGCGCGCCGTGATCTGGGCCGCTCGCCGCACACCGATGGTCAATGCGGCGTGGGTCGAGACCGAGGGCGGCGCCGAGATCTCGGTGCGGCACTACGTGAACCTCGGCATCGCCGCGGCGACCCCGCGCGGCCTGCTCGTCCCGAACATCAAGGACGCGCAGGACCTCAGCATGAAGGACCTCGCGCGGGCCCTGAACCGGTTGACGCTCACTGCACGCGAGGGCAAGACGAGCCCCGCCGACCAGCAGGGCGGCACGATCACGATCACCAACATCGGGGTGTTCGGGATGGATGCCGGAACGCCGATCATCAACCCCGGCGAGGCCGGCATCGTGGCGATGGGCACGATCAGCCAGAAGCCGTGGGTCGTCGACGGAGAGGTCCGCCCCCGCTGGGTCACCACGGTCGCCGGCTCGTTCGACCACCGCGTGATCGACGGAGACGGGATGAGCCGCTTCATCGCGGATGTCGCGTCCGTGCTCGAGGAGCCCGCACTGCTCGTGGAGTGATGTGAGACGTCGCTGAGGGTGCTCTTTCTGCAATCGAAGATGATCCGCTCTGGCGAAGGTGCGCGGATGGCCCTGGTAGCGTGGCCCTCTGATGGCCCGCCTCTCTTTCGCCCAGTTGGAGGCGCTCGTGGCGGTCGCGGAGCACACCTCCATAACGACCGCGGCCGACGTGTTGGGCATAGCTCAGCCGTCGCTGTCCCGCCGCCTCCAGGGTCTCGAAGATGCGTTGGGGGTCGCGCTCCTTCGGCCTGCGGGTCGGGGCGTACAGCTGACGTCTGCGGGCGCCGAGGCCGCCGCAACCGCGCGCCGAGCACTCGCTGAGGTCTCCGTGATCGAGGCGCTGTCAGAGTCCGTGCGAACGCTCGCCGCCGGATCCCTTCGCCTGACCGGCCTGCCGTCTCTCGTCTCCTCTTTCGCCTCCGAGGTCATCGCACCGTTCCACCTCGCCCACCCCGGGGTCAACGTCAGCGTTACGACCGAGGAGGACGCGTCGGCTGTTGTCGAGGCCCTGCGCGCCGGGCGAGCGGACCTCGCCTTGAGCGTTCTCGAAGGTGCGCCCAGCGACCTGGTCGCCATCGAATTACCTGCACAGAGGTTCACCGTTGTCGCGCACCGAGACCTCGCCGAGCACACCCTGGCGGAACTGCTGAAGTCTGCGACCCTTGTGACGCTTCCTACGGGCACGTCCATGCGCACGATGGCCGAGCAGGTGTATCGCCGTCACCAGGCGTCGCCGGCACGGGTGCTGGAGACGACGCAACGAGACAGTCTGGTTCGCCTGGCCCTCGACGTTCACGGCCTCACCATCGTCCCGGAAGCGTTCGAAGAACTCGCCGAAGCGCTAGGGGGTCGGTGCCTGAGCCTGGAGGAACAACCGACCCGTCGGGTGGGGATCCTGCACACAGCTGACGCACGGAAGAACCCCGCCCTCAGCCGGCTGCTGGAGTTCCTGCCCGCCTAGGCCGCGCACAGATCCATGTCGGCACTTCGGTTCACAGCGTCGACCGGACGCTGGGGCACGTGGATCTCGACCGTGCGGGCCGGATAGTCCGCGCCGAGCACGAGGCGCACGCCGTTGACCTCCGCGTCCAGGCGGATCTCGATGCCGCCGCCCAGGTCGGAAGCGAGCGTCTCAGCTGTTGCCTGCGCCTCCGCGGTGTCTCCAGCGAAGATCACGGTCGTGTCTGCTGCCTGCGCGTTCGACAGTCCTTGGATGGTGTATCCAAGATCCGTCGCCTTCTCCGCAACTTCTGACGCGAGCCCAGCAACTCCGGTGCCGTTCGAGACGTGCAACGGCACGGTACGCACGGCAGCGTCGGTCTCCTCGGGAACCTCAGCATCCGCAGTCAGCACGAGAGGGACGTCATCGCGCAACGCCTGGAAGACCACGTCCGCGTCCGCAGCCGGGACAACGCGGTTACGGTTCTGCGGAGCTGTCGCCCACGGCATCGTCAGGAACGTCACGTCACTGAGGGGGACGTTCGCGACGCGAGCGGCCAACCCGACGAGGTCGGTGAGACCGCCGAGGCCGGGGTCGACGGTCATCGACGCCGTCGCCGCGTCCAGGAACGCATACAGACGATCCGGGCGGATGAGGACACCGCTCTTCGTGGCCTTCTGCACGACAGCGGACAACACCATCTGCTGGTGACCAAGGCGGGCAATGTCGCTCTCCTCCGCGAGCGCGTGACGGGTACGGGCCAACGCAAGCGCCTGAGCCCCATCTACCGCCTGCGGTCCGGCGGGAAGGTCGAGCATGGCGTGACCGTCTTGCAGCGGTTCGGGAAGGCAGACGTCGATACCGCCCATCGCGTCCACAACCCCGACGAACCCCTCGAAGTTCAACTCCACGAAGTGGTCGATCTGCACACCGGAGAGCTTCTCAACGGCCGCGACAGAGCACGCCGGCCCGAAATTGAGAGCCGAGTTCAGCATGCCCGGGCCCCCGCTCGACTCCCCACGACCCGTGTCCAGGCATGAGGGAAGATCCATCAGCGTGTCACGAGGAAGCTGCACGGCATCGATGCGCGTGTTGTCTGCGGAGATGTGCGCGAGGACCATGGCATCGCTTCGCTTGGTACCGTCATCTTCGCCGAAGGCACCGGACTCAAGCGCGCGCCCGTCGGATCCGAGCAGGAGGATGTTGATGGCTCCGGTGTCGAGCGCCTGTTCATCGTCACCTGACGAAACGCCCGTGTCGGCGCGGATCGGTGCCGTAGTCACGTTGTTCTGCAGGTTGGCCACGGCGACGATGCCCGTCGTGATGAGGGCGACAACAACGACACCGCTGGCCACGGCGATGGTTCGTCGTCGGCGCACTCGACGGGTCGGGGTGGTCGCGTCGGCGGGGAGGGCAGGGTCGTTCACTCGTCCACGACATCACGGGGCAATCATTGACTCAAATACTGTCGAGGTCGCGGATCATGCACCAAGGCTATGAGTGAGTCGTGCGGACAACGGGTTTCGGTACCTCCGCCACTGTCGAGGATGCCCTGACGGCCATCTGGAACGACGTGCGAGACTCCGTCGAGGAGGAGAGCCCGCGCCGCTACCGCGGCCTGAGTTCCGCGAGGGTGGTGACGGTCGCGAGCGCGGGGTCCCAGTGCCGCACCGTATGGGCATGACCCCGGATCTCGCCGCCGATCAGGTCGAGCGCCGACGGCAGGTCGGCGACGCGCAGCCTCCGCGCGAGCGCGACGTGCGGCATCCATTCGCCCGGTGCGGTGTGCGGAGCATACGCTCCTGGTCCCACGGCATCTCGCACCGCGTCTCGCAGGGCGAGCAGTTCTGCGGTCGGAACGACGCTGCGCGCGACCACGCGACGGTCGCCCGAGCCGAAGAGCAGGGGAGCGCCCAGCCTGATCGGGAACGGCGGGATGCCGTCGAAGGTCTCGGCGGCCGCCTTCGGAAGGTCCGGGCGTGCGACCAGGGTGATGTGCGGGCGGTTGCTCTCCGACGTGTGCGCCGCCAGGCTCGACATCCCCCGCGAGGCGAGGGCATCCCACTCGGCACGGACCGCGGCCTCGGCATCCGGATCGAGCAGCAGTTCGATCGATGAGGGGGAGCGCGACGGCTCTGGTTCTCGCACAGGACGATTATGCCGACCGCGGAGGTAGGCGATGCCGCGGGCGTAGGTCGGTTCGCCACGGATCGTCCTACCCCGGCCGCATCGCCTACCTAGGCGGCGGGAAAGAAACGCCAACAGGGGCGGATGCCGGCGGCTACCCCGTCGCGCTGAGCCGACGCTCCGCGAGCAGCGGCACCGCCACCTCGCGGGCCGCTCGTCGCGCGGTCGTCACCGCGCCGATCGACACGACCTCGGCGCCGAGCGTCGACGCGAGGATCTCGGGTGCGGGCAGGTGCAGCTGGGTGGGCAGCACCTCGCGCGCCGCCGTGAGCACGGGCTCCACGCTCTCGGCCACGGCGCCGCAGATGATCACACGCGCGGGGTCGTACATGCTGCCGAGCACGCCGACGACGCGGGCGAGCGTGGCCCCGGCGCGCGAGGTCGCGATCAGTGCGTCCGGGTCGCCGGATGCCGCGGCGGTCAACACGGTCCGCGGGTCGATCCTGTCGAACCCGGCCAGCCGCCCGACTGCCGACTCGGCGGAGATCTCGCCGCGCGCGACCGCGGCGCGCACCTCGTCCTGCAGCGCGTAGCGCAGACCGAAGGCCGAGCCCACGCCCACGATGTGGTCGAACACGACACCCTCGCCGACTCCGCCGTGCGCGCCGTGCAGCACGTGGCCGTCGACCACGACGCCCCCGCCGAAGCGCTCGCTCGCGAGCAGGGCGACGTAGTCCCGGCATCCGACAGCGGCTCCGGCCGACCCCTCGGCGATCGCGGCGAGCTGCGCGTCGTTCTTGATCTCGACCACGGGCGCCCAGTCGGCCAATGCCGCCGCGAGGCCGGGGTTGGTCCGCTCCCAGAAGCCCTCGGGGTGCGGCGGCGAGACTCCCGCGCGGTTCACCGGCGCCGCGACGCCCACGCAGATCGCCAGGATGTCCGTGCGCTCGACGTCGGCCTCCTCGAGCGCGTGCGCCATCTGCTCGAGGATCGTCGCGCGTCGCTGCTCGGCGGTCTGCCCGGGGTCGAGATCGGTGCGGTGGTGCACGAGGGTGCGGTCGAGGGCGTCGGAGATCGTGACGGCGAGGTGGGTGTCTCCGGCATCCACGCCGATCACGACGCCGAGGTCGGCCGCGAGCGTGAACCTCCGCGCCGGCCGCCCTGACCGGTAGGCGCCGACCGCGCGTGCGTTCGGGAGCTCCCGCAGCACGGCGGCGCTGACGAGCGTGTCGATCGCGTCGATCGTGGTCGAGCGGGTCAGCGATGTGGCGGCCATCGCCTCCGTCGCGGTGAACTCCCCGGCTGCCCATGCGAAGTCGAGGACGGCCCCGACGCTCGCGCGTCCGGTGCCCAGTCCTGCGGATACTTCGGTCACGGGTCTTGACCTCACTCTCGTCCAGATGAGAGAGTACCGTTCATCTAAGTAAATTCGCTCACTAGATTTAGTCGGTGGATATACCCGTATTCAGGACGAAAGGACAACGGTGTCTGTCAAACCACCACGCCCGGCGAAGCTCCTCGCCGGAGCGGCCGCGCTCGTTCTCGTCGGCACGGCCCTCGCCGGCTGCTCGTCCGACGGCGGGACCGAGACCATCCGCTTCACGTTCAGCAAGCGGGAGGCGATCGAGTTCATGACCGAGCTCGTCGCGCAGTACAACTCCTCACAGGACGACGTCAGGGTCGAGATCGACACGTCGGGTGTCGACGTCGTCTCGGCCAGCTTCGTCCGGGGCAATCCGCCCGACATCATGCTCGCCAACTACAACTACGAGATCGCCCGGTTCGTGCAGCGCTGCGCCCTCACCGATCTCTCCGACACGGACGCCGCGTCGAGCATCCGCGACGATCTGCAGCCGCTCATGGAGCAGTACGGATCGTGCGCCGGACGCACGAGTGCCCTGCCGTACTCGGTGATGGCCGCCTCGGTCATTTACAACAAGGAGATCTTCGACCAGCAGGGCCTCGAGGTCCCGCAGACGTGGGACGAGCTGCTGGCGGTCTGCGATCAGCTCAAGGAGGCGGGCATCGACCCGTTCTACGGGACCTTCAAGGACGACTGGACCGTCGCCCAGGGCTGGTACGACTACACGGCCGGAGGCTCGGTCGACGTGATCGACTTCTTCGACGCCCTCGCGACCGAGGGCACCGAGGTCGGACCCGACTCGGAGGTGTCGTTCCAGAACGACTTCGCCGAGCCGATGGACCGCATGATGACGCTCGTGAAGGACTACACCAACGCGGATGCCGCGAGCCGCGGTTACGGCGACGGCAACCTCGCCTTCGCGAAGGGCGAGGCCGCGATGTACCTCCAGGGTCCGTGGGCGTTCAGCGAGATCGCGAAGACCTCGCCCGACCTCGAGCTCGGAACCTTCCCGCTGCCCATGACCGACGACCCCGCCGACCTCGGCGTCCGCGTCAACATGGACCTCGCCGCGATGATCCCCGAGGGATCCCGCCACCAGGAGGCCGCCCGCGACTTCCTGGAGTACCTGTTCCAGCCCGAGCACATCGAGGCCTACAACGCGTCGCAGCTCGGCTTCACCCCGACGAAGGATGCGCCGGCCCCCGACGATCCTCGGATCGAGGGAATGATCGAGTACTACGACAACGGGCAGATCTACCAGGGCCCGTCGGTGCTCGTGCCCCGCACGCTCCCGATCTTCAACTACGCGCAGGCGATGGTGCTCGGCGCGTCCACCACCTCCACGTTGCGCACCATGGATGCCGACTGGGCGAGGATCGCGTTCCGCGCTCCCATCCCGTCGACCCAGGACAACGCCTCCGGTGAGGACTCAGCATCCGGCGAGACAGAGGAGTCCACGCCATGACGAACACCGCTCTGCCCAACCCGGCAGCTCCCAACCCCTCGTCGTCGCGGCCGACGGCGGGCAACATCACGAAGCCGAACACCCCCACGACCGACACCACGGCGATCGTCACGGGAGGCACGCGAGAACTCGGTCGCCGCACTCGCAAGGTCGAGCCGATCTACTACCTGTTCCTGCTGCCGACGCTGGTGATCTTCACGCTCGCGATCACCGTGCCCGGCATCATGGGCATCTTCTTCAGCTTCACCGACTCGATCGGCATCGGCGAGTGGAGCTTCAACGGGCTGACGAACTACATCGCGATGTTCAGCGACCCGGCGATCCTGCAGAGCTACCTGTTCACGTTCGGCTTCTCGATCGCCACGGTGATCGTCGTCAACGTGATCGCGTTCCTCCTTGCGGTGGGGCTGACCTCCCGCATCCGCTTCAAGACCGGGCTCCGCACGATCTTCGTGATCCCGATGGTGATCTCGGGCATCATCATCGCCTACGTCTTCAACTTCCTCTTCTCGAACTCGATCCCCGCCGCCGGTGCTGTCACCGGCATCCCGTGGCTCTCGACGAGTCTTCTCGCGAACCCCGATCTCGCGTGGGTGGCGATAGTGATCGTGACCGCGTGGCAGGCCGTGCCCGGCACGCTGCTGATCTACATCGCCGGCCTGCTCTCGGTTCCGGGCGAGGTCTACGAGGCGGCCAGCATCGACGGCGCGAACAAGAGGCAGCAGCTCTTCCGCATCACGCTGCCCCTCGTCGCGGGATACGTGGTGATCAACGTCATCCTGGGCTTCAAGGGCTTCCTCAACGCCTACGACATCATCGTCGGCCTCACCAACGGCGGCCCCGGCACCGCCACCCGCAGCGTCGCGATGACGATCATCGCGGGCTTCAACGGCGGCGACTACGCCTACCAGATGGCCAACGCGACGATCTTCTTCATCGTCGCCGTGCTCATCTCCCTGCTGCAGCTCTCGCTGACCCGCGGAAGGAACGCCCTCTGATGTCGACGCAGACACTCACCACCGTCACCGCCTCCGGCAAGAAGCCGCGCGTCCGCATGGAGCGCGTGAACTGGTCGGGCACGATCATCCTCATCCTGTGCGCGGTCACCGTGCTCCTGCCGCTGTACGTGACGATCTCGATGTCGCTCAAGACCACCGCTCAGGCGGTCGACGGCAACGCGTTCTCCCTGCCGGCACCCTTCAGCTTCGACGGGTTCGTCGAGGCCTGGAACCTCACCAAGTTCCCGGTCGGCGCCGGCATCTCGCTGCTCGTCACGGCGGGGACCGTCATCGCGACCATCGTGCTGGCGGCCTTCGCCTCGTACGCGATCGTGCGCAACTGGGACCACCGCCTGTTCCGCTGGTCGTTCTTCTACCTGCTCGCCGCGATGTTCATCCCGTTCCCCGTCGTGGCGCTGCCACAGATCCAGCTCACGGGCTGGGTGGGGCTCGACAACCCGTTCGGCGTCATCATCCTCGCCACGATGTTCCAGCTGAGCTTCAGCGTGCTGCTGTTCACCGCGTTCCTCCGGTCGATCCCGATCGAGCTCGAGGAGAGCGCGCGCATCGACGGCGCGACCACGTGGCAGACGTTCTGGAAGCTGATCTTCCCGCTGCTCGCGCCGATGAGCGCGACGGTCGGCATCTTCGCCTTCCTTTACGCCTGGAACGACTTCATGATGCCGTCGCTGATCATCTCCGATCCCGCGATGCAGACTCTGCCCGTGCGGCAGAACCTGTTCCAGAACCAGTTCAGCAACAACTACAACGTGTCCTTCGCCTCGTACCTGATGGCGATGGCGCCCGCGATCCTGGCGTACCTGTTCACGCAGCGCTTCGTCATGGAAGGCGTGACCCAGGGCGCCGTCAAGGGCTGACCCCGGCCCCTGAGCCTGTAATCCCTGGGTCCCTGAGCTTGTCGAAGGGCCGACAGACCGCAACACGAAGGAGCAACACCCCTCATGACCGATGCGCTTCTCACCGAGACCCGCGACGAGACGACGGCGGCGTGGTGGCGCCAGGCCGCCGTGTACCAGATCTACCCCCGCAGCTTCGCGGACGCGAACGGCGACGGCCTGGGCGACATCCCCGGCATCGTCTCGCGCGCCGACTACCTGCAGGAGCTCGGGATCGACGCCGTCTGGCTGAGCCCGTTCTACCCGTCGGCACTCGCCGACGGCGGCTACGACGTCGCCGACTACCGCGACGTCGACTCTCGCCTGGGAACGCTGGCCGACTTCGACGACATGGTCGCGGCGCTGCACGAGCGCGGCATCCGCGTCGTCGTCGACATCGTCCCGAACCACACCTCCGACCTGCATGAGTGGTTCCAGGAGGCCCTGGAGGCCGGGCGCGGTTCGGCCGCACGTGAGCGGTACATCTTCCGGGAGGGGTCGGGGCCCGACGGCTCCGAGCCCCCCACCGACTGGGGTGCGGCGTTCGGCGGATCGGCCTGGGAGCGCGTCGAGGACGGCCAGTGGTACCTGCACAGCTTCGCGCCGGAGCAGCCCGACCTGAACTGGGACCACCCCGAGGTGCGTGAGGACTTCCTGAAGACCCTGCGCTTCTGGTCTGACCGGGGCGTCGACGGATTCCGCATCGACGTCGCGCACATGCTGACGAAGGACCTCACCGAGCCGCTGCCCAGCCGCGCGGAGCTCGAGGGCCTGCCGCACGACGGCAACCACCCCCTGACCGACCGCGACGACGTGCACGAGATCTATGCCGAGTGGCGGCGCGTGTTCAACGAGTACGACCCGCCCCGCACGGCCGTGGCCGAGGCATGGGTCAGCACTCCCGAGCGTCGTGCGAAGTACGCCTCCGCCGAGGGGCTCGGCCAGGCCTTCAACTTCGACCTGCTGGTCGCCGACTTCGACGCGACGCAGTTCCGCACCGTGATCAGCGACAACCTGGCGCAGGCGGATGCCACGGGCTCATCGACCACGTGGGTGCTGTCGAACCACGACGTGACCAGGCACGCGACGCGGTACGGACTGCCCCCGCTGAACGGGCGGACGGGCGTCAAGCAGGGCGTCGAGTGGGTCACGGCGGGTGGGCCGGCCGACCAGCTCGACCGCGAGGGCGGACTCCGCCGCGCTCACGCCGCGACCCTGCTGCTGCTGGGCCTCCCCGGCAGCACCTACCTCTATCAGGGCGAGGAGCTCGGGCTGCAGGAGGTCGCCGAGATCGCCCCGGAGGACCGCCAGGACCCGTCGTTCTTCCGCGGCGCGGACTTCGACGGCCTCGGACGGGACGGATGCCGCGTGCCGCTGCCGTGGACGGCATCCGGTCCGTCGTTCGGGTTCGGCGCCGTCGAGGCGCACCTGCCGCAGCCCGGCTGGTTCGGTCAGTACGCCGTCGAGGTCGAGGAGGCCGACCCGTCGTCGACCCTGTCGCTTTACCGCGAGGCCCTGCGCCTGCGCCATGAGCTGCAGACCGCGGAGCGCCTCGAGTGGATCGAGACCGGCCGCCCCGACGTGCTGCGCTTCGCCCGCCCCAACGGCTGGCAGGTCGTGACGAACTTCGGCACCGAGCCGTTCGACCTCGGCGCGGATGCCGGCGACGTCGTGCTCGGCTCGCTCGAGGACGGTGCAGTGCCCGCCGAGACGACGGTCTGGCTGAAGACGGTCTGAGCACGCCCCTTCCGCGACGCCCCATCTGCGCGTCGACGCCCCACC
>JAZBLS010000019.1:0-26281 GCA_037033365.1 Actinomycetota bacterium
TCCTGCTCGCGATCATGAACCGCTTCGAGAAGTCGGGCGTGTACTTCTCGGTCGCGAAGGTGGCGACGCCGATCCAGAAGCAGCGGATCCGCAACCCGTTCGCGAACGCCGCGGTGCACGTCGTCGCCTACCTGCTCTGGGTGATCTACCTCATCCCCGTCGTGCTCATCGTGATCTTCTCGTTCGTGGATGCGCGGAGCATCCTCGCGGGGACCATCACCCTCGACAGCTTCACGCTCGACAACTACATCACCGTGTTCTCGAGCGCGGCCGCGCTCCGTCCGTTCATCGTGAGCGTCGTGTACAGCGCGCTCGCGTCGCTCATCGTCGTCGGTGGCCTGCTGTTCGTGGCGCGGCTGCTGCAGAAGCACCGCAATCTGCTGACGACCGCGATCGAGTACGTGCTGCACATCCCGTGGATCCTGCCGATCGTGCTCATCGCCCTCGCGCTCGTGACCGCGTTCGACCAGCCGCGCGCGATCGTGGGCGGATTCGTGCTCACCGGAACGCCGATCCTGCTGCTCATCGCGTACATCTCGGTGAAGATCCCGTTCACGCTGCGCCTGCTGAAGGCCGGGTTCGCGTCGGTGCCCGACTCGCTCGAAGACGCCTCGCGCATCCTCGGTGCGAAGTCGCTCACGACCTTCCGTCGCGTGCTCATCCCGCTCGTGCTGCCGACCGCCGCCGCGATCACGGCGCTGAACTTCAACAGCCTGCTCGACGACTACGACGCCGCGATCTTCCTCTATCACCCGCTGTACAAGCCGCTCGGTGTCGCGATCCAGGAGAGCACGCGCGGCGAGAACAACCTCGACGCGATGCCGATCACGTTCGTCTATACAGTGCTGCTGATGATCATCATGGGTGTCACCATGTATCTCGTGTATGGACGAGGATCGCGCGCAGGAGCGCCCCGCAAGGTTCGGAAGGCTCGCGCATGAGTTCGTCGGACGACCGTCCCGCCCTGCGGGTGACGATCAGCGACGTCGCGGCGGCAGCCGGAGTCTCGCGCGCGACGGCGACCAGGGCGCTCAAGGGCGAGGGCAGGTTCGCGCCCGAGACGCAGGAGCGGATCCTCGCGGAGGCCGAGCGGCTCGGATACGTGCCGAACACCATGGCGGCCGAACTCGCGGCCGGTCGCACCGACACCGTCGGGCTCATGCTGCGCGACGCGAGCAACCCCGCGTACGGCCTGCTCTTCTCCCGCCTGCAGGATGAGGCGCATCAGCGCGGCATCGACCTGCTCACCGTGACGATCGGCGCCGACGTGCAGGGCGCCAAGCAGGTCAATGCGCTGCACCGGCTGCTCGGCATGCGCGTCGCGGGGCTCATCGTCGCGACCGGAGGCATCACGACAGCGCAGCTCGAGCCTTTCGCCGACCAGGTGCCGATCCTCCGCGCCGGGCGGGCCGAGACGTCGGGGCGGATCCACTCGGCTCACTACGACGATGCCGCGCATGGCCGGCTGTTGGCTTCTCATGTCCTGTCTCTGGGACATCGGCGCGTGGTGGTGCTCGCGGGGAACGAGGAGGCGTCGGTTCCGGAGCACCTGCGCGCGCTGGCGATGCAGTCGACGCTGACGGATGCCGGGGTCGAGGTGGATCTCGTGTCGACCGGGGCGCGGCCGGATGAGGGTGTTTCGGAGGCGCTGTCGGCCGTCCGGGCCGGGGCGACCGCGGTGATGTGCGCGTCGGATTATCGGCAGCTCGCGGTGATGCGTTCTTTGCGTGCTGCGGGGTTGTCTGTGCCGGGCGATGTGAGCGTGACGGGGTGCGACGGCATCCTTCCCGGTGCCGACCTACTGGGGCTGACGACGCTGCGGATTCCGGTCGAGGCCGTGGCCGCGGCGGCCGTCGAGACCATGCAGGGGCTGCTTTCGTCTGACGCCGACGCCGCTCCTGTGCGGCGCGGGTTCACGGGTGAGCTCGTGCCGGGGGCGACCGCCGGGGCCGTCTGACCGTTTCGTTCTGTTGTTCGTACTGCCCGTTCGCTGACCTGGAAGAGACATGATCCTCACCGAACACCCCCGTCCGTCGCACACGTTCGTGCACATCTCCGACACGCACCTGCCGGGTGAGAGGTCGCCGCTCTATGGGAGTGGGGCGGATGCCGATGCGAACCTGTCCTTGATGCTGACGCGGTTGGTGGCATCGGGGTTGCGTCCCGATGCGCTGCTGCTGACCGGGGATCTGACGGACCGGGGGGATGCTGCGGCGTATGAGCGGCTGCGGGCGTTGGTGGAGCCTGCGGCGGAGGCGTTGGGGTGCGAGGTGGTCTGGGTCGCCGGGAATCACGATGACCGGGCGGCGATGCGTTCTCAGCTGTCGGTGCCGGGGTCTGGTGACGATCCGGTCGCCGAGGTGCGCTGGTTCGGCGGGATGCGCGTGATCGTGCTGGACTCGACCGTGCCCGGGGCGCACTGGGGTGAGGTGTCTGCCGAGCAGCTGTCATGGCTCGCGGCGGAGCTCGCGGTGCCCGCGCCGGAGGGCTCTCTGCTGCTCACGCACCACCCGCCGCTGCCGACCGTGCTCGACCTCGCGGTGACGGTCGAGCTGCGTGATCAGGCGGCGCTCGCTGAGGTGCTGCGCGGGTCGGATGTACGGGGGATCCTGTCGGGGCACGTGCATCACCCGTCGTTCGGGACGTTCGTCGGGATCCCCGTCGCGGTGGCGTCATCGAGTGCGTATGGGCAGGATCTCTCGCAGCCTGTCGGCGCGACACGGGGGCAGGATGCCGCGCAGGGATACAACCTCGTGCAGGTGTATGACGGGACCATCGTGCACTCGGTCGTCGGGCTTGAAGTTGGGGCCGATGTCGGGGAGCCGGTTGCCGCGGAAGAGGCCGGCCGACGGATCGCTGGGCGCGGGATTTCTTGGCGGGAGCACCTCCTCGCTCCCTGAGCGGGTCAGATGTGTCACGAGACTCGGGGCGGTCAGAGCGGTTGGGTCATAGTCATACTGATGACGGGGGCCGCGCCCTGGGCAATCCGGGTCAGTTGGCGACCGCTGACTGAAAGCGTCAGTGCCGCTATGGTGTCTGATGAATCACGGCCCACAGTGGGGCCGCGCAACCGGGGGGGGTAGTATGCCGTCGCCTGAGCCAACCAGGACCTTGAATGTCAGCTTCTTTGGAGCGGGCCTCTCGAGCGCGATGGGGCTTCCCAACACTCCAGCGCTTCTAACGGAGTTGCGCAGGTCCGGGTCGAAGGAGCTGCTGGCTCAGCTCGATGAGGCCTACCGGTTCCTGTATCCCGACGCGATCTACGAGCACTATCAGCCGGACGTCGTCGACTTCTTCTCGTCTCTAAGCGCCTTCGTGGGGATTGGGCAGGGATGGCCAGGGACCAAGTTCAAGAACGGTCGAGAACTCTTCCGATCGTTGAAAAAGGCCGTCGTGAAGATGCTCATCGATAAGGCGCGGGCGATACCTGACGATTCGTTGAAGAAGCACAGCTACCTCACAGAGGTCGTGAGGCCTGGAGCCGTGGTGATCACTACAAACTGGGACCCGCTTATCGAGCGCTTCGCCGAACTGAACTCGCTCGCGTTGAGCTATTCGACTTCGAGCGGAAAATTTTCTGACACCTCCGTCACGCTGCTCAAGCTGCACGGTTCGGTTGACTGGACGAGTCGAGAGGCGGCCACTCGCGCTTTCACGATCACTGATTACGCCGCGCTCGGTGAGCTTCGCTACGCGGTGAGACCATACACGCGGCAGCTTCCAGACAGCCCTGACAGTCTCGTACGGGTTCGCACGAAGTGGAGCAGCGCGTGGCAAACGGTCGCTAGTCGAACGCGAGAGCCATGGATTGTCACGATGGTCTCCGGAAAGCAGGATGAGCTCGGGCCTCTTGCATCGGTTTGGAGGGATGCGTACTCCGCACTCGGTCGAGCCTCGTCACTCGAGATCACTGGATACTCCCTACCGGCGGACGACGTGGAGGTCCGCACCTTGCTCCGCGCAGGGATGCAACGAGGAAACTCGAACCCAAAGTCCCTCCTAGTTCGAGACCCATCCCCAGCCGTTCACGCCCGTTTCCGAACGTTGCTTGATCATCACATCGAGTCGAACTTTGTGGGAGTGCCGCCGCACTAGTCCCTGACGCAGATGCTGATGACGCGACTTGACACTCATCGTTTTGGCAGCGGCAGGAAGCCATGAGGGTCGAGGATGCGCGGCAGCTGGTGTTGTAGCGCAGGCGATGGATACCGTGCGGTCATGTGGAAACGCACAAACGTCCTCACGGTCGCCCTCGTCTCTGCCTTCTGCGGTGCATCACTCGTCGGATGTACGGCATTGGCTCCAGAAGCTGTCGAGACACCAGCGACGGTCACAACAGCGGATGGTCCAGCGCGGAGCCAGTGCCTAGCGGGACGCCATCGCCGAAGTGTCGGCTGCCCCGCGGCGATTCCACGATCTTGAGCGATGAGCTGCTCGATGTGGCGCTATACGCGTCCATGGCTGATTGCGGCCCGCGGGAGGGAGCTGAAGGCACAGTGAACTACGCGGAGGATGGGACTCTCCCTTCGTACTTGGTCGCACCGGGGGATTCCAAGAGTGCCATCCGTGATCGGCTCTGCGTTGGGGACTACTCGTTCGAGGCGCTGAATGCGGTTCGACGCGGCAGCTTGTACTCGGTGGAGCCGACGAATCAGGCGTACGTAACACCGCTGTATGCGGGCGACACGCTGAACCTCAGCCCCTACACGATCGCGAGCGTCGGAGACGTCAACGGTGAAGTTCACTCGTACGAAACCGTGTTGATCCTGCCCCCACAGCGCTGAGAGTCCAATGGCCCTGCCCCGCAGCGGGCGGTAACAGGCAGATCAGTGGCTCCAAGACTCCGCAAAGTCAACCACCTACGCATCACTTCGAGCCGTACGAAGTGCTCCCACCGCGCGGAGTGCCTCGCGAAGCCCCGTCACTCCCGAGAAGTGATGTGTCGACATCCCGAGCTCTTCCGCCCCGACGAGCTTGCTCGCCGAATCATCAGTGAAGAAGACCTCGTGCGGCGCGAGCTGCATCGCATCGAGCGCGTGCTGGAACGCCCGCACATCGGGCTTCGTCCAACCGATCTCTGCAGAGTTGAAGACAGCCTCGAAGCGAGAGCCGAGATTGATCGAAGCGACCTCGGCCGGGATCGTGTCGGTGCCGTTGGTCAGGATGGCGGTGCGGAGCCCGTTAGCTCGCAGCTCATCGACGAGGCCGAGCAGTTCCTCATCAACGTGGAAGGGCTGGCTCCCCCAGGCCTCGGCAGCCTCAGCGTTACCGAGTCCCACGCCGATCCGCTCGACCCACTCGCGGCGAGAGATGCGGCCGGTCGTCACCTGTTCGAGATGGTGTGGAGCAAAGGCGATCGCCTCGATCGAACCGGGTTCGAGTCCGTGAGCCCCCTCAGTGCTCGCGACGTTCTCGGGGTCGAAGTGACGGACCACGCCATCGAGGTCGAAGAGCACGGCACGGATGGGAGGCATCGGAACAGGGTACCGGTGTAGACAGTCACCGACCGGCGTGGCCCATGATCAGAGCATGGAAGCTTCGACGATTCTCCCGAGGACCCTGATCGACATCTCGCGCCACTACGACATCCGCGTCGCGAACATCCGGGTCGCTCTGAGGTCGAAGGATCCCGAGCTGCGCAAGATGCCCGAGTCGCTTGAGCGAGACCGGATTCTTCCGCCATCGGAGTAGCGCTCGATTGTTGGAGCCCAGCACCCGACGGGCCACCACGACCGGAATTTGGGCGGCGGCCATTTCACGGACGAGCGGCAACAGTTTGAGGAGTGACACCTGCGGCAGGTAGGCGGCTGCTCGACGAGGGATCTCGTTATCTTGCTCTGAGTACCCGTATGCGGCCGAGCTGCGAGAAGCTCGGCCGCATCGGCCGGGGCACGCCGGACTCGACGCCGTCTTATACGCCCGTGATCTTCAGCCGTCGTTACTGGCAGAACTCGAAGACGCCGAAGTCTTTCGCGATCCGGCTGATCGGGGCTTCATTCCGACGCGCGGCCGGAATGACATCGTCCCTGAACGCTCGCGGGATTGCTTTCGGAACAGTGTCCGTCCTCCCGTGCGAACCGAAGTACTCACAGCGTTGGAGTCAACCAACCGACAACAGCCCCATGGGCTGGCCCAGGCAGCTGAAGAAATGTTCAAGGCAAACGGATGGCGATGAACGAAGGCGGGGTCCGCCTGGGGGCGCGGAAACGGTCGGGGCATTCACCATCTGACAGAGCTGCGTTAGTCCATCGAGCATATCTCCGAGTGGGATCGCGCTACTTCATCAGCTCAGCGGTGCGGACGAGAGCACGGAGAAGTCAGTTGAGATATATCGGCATTAGGGTGAGAGTGTGACTTCGCTCGATGCGCCCACCCCTACTGCCGATCTCGGCGTTGCTGCGGTCGTAGCGGAGCTGAGGAGCCTTGACCCCGGCGGGTCACGGATGGCGAAAGTGTTCCGATCCACGTTCGATCAGCTGTACGACGGACAGCGCACCGGCCGCTATAGCCTCGCCCAGTTGTTCAAGACCGAGAAGACCCATTTCGGCACGCTCCTCGAAATCAATCTCCAGCGCGAGCTCAAGTTCGCTGACGGCGGTGTACTGGACTTCAAGATCGCCGGGCTCGAGGTCGATTGCAAGTACTCCCATACCGGCGCGTGGATGCTGCCACTGGAGAGCTTCGAGCAACTGATTTTGGTCACTCAGGCCGATGATCAGAGATCGGTGTGGAGCGCGGGCGTAGTACGAGTCACCGAAGAGAACCGGCGCACGAGCGAGAATCGCGACAAGAAGACAGGCCTGAACGCGCATGGCCGTTCTCAGATCACCTGGCTCTTCAAGGATGCGCCGATGCAGCCGAATGCCCTACTCCAGCTGCCGTCAGCGACAGTGGCCGAGATCATGAGCAGGCGTAGCGGGCAGGCAAGGCTGAATGAGCTCTTCCGGCAGGCGACGAACCGGCGTCTATCCAGGAATATCGTCGCCACGGTCGCCCAGCAGGACGACTACATGAAGCGCGTGCGTGACAACGGCGGCTCCCGCAGCGCCCTGCGCCCCGAGGGCTACCTGATCCTTGGCGGTGACTACTTCATCCAACGCGATATTGCCGCCGCGCTCGGAGCAGTCGTGCCTGAACCCGGCGAATTCGTCAGCGTGCAAGTCGTGCCCGCGCCCCCGACGGAGGGCGTCGGGATCGACGAAGAATGGTGGCGGCTTGCCGAGCCCGATGAGCGGATCGACCTCCCAGCCCCTGTGCTCCCGCGATGAGCGAAACTGACCTGCCGGCCCCGGACAGCGACGAACTGCGGCAGCTGCTCACCCGTGAGGACCTGCGCTCCCTCTACCTGTTCCTGTACGACCGGCGCCGGAACCCGCCGACGATGGTGGAGATCCGAGCCCACGCTGCTGCGGCAAACGGCGAATCGCATTCGCAAACCGACCGTCGGGTCCGGGAACTACGTGACTGGTTCCGGCTGTCGGCGGTGCGTACAGGTCGCGTGCACGTCTACCGGCTTGAAGGCCGCGCCGATGAGCAGCGGGGCGAACGGTCCGGGGTCTCGCCAAAGGTACGTGGTGAGGTACTCAGCGCGAAGCGGTGCGCTCAGTGCGGAAAAACCCCGGCCGAGGATCACGTGAAGCTTGAGGTAGATCACAAGATCCCGCACAGCTGGGGCGGCACCGACGATATAGAGAACCTCCAGCCGCTCTGCACGCAATGCAACCACGATAAGCAAGCGTTCTACTCATCGATGGACCCATTCGAGGAACAGATCCGCACCGCCACCGCGCACCTGGAACCGCATCGGCGAATCGGTGAACTATTGAAGGCATTCCACATCGCCGGGGTGGACACACCCTCGCAGGTCGTCGGCGTTGTCGCGTCGATGCACCAGCACCAGGAAGACTGGCAGAAGCGCATGCGCGAGCTCAGAGAACTCGGCTGGGACTACGACACCATCAAGCGCAAAGAGAACGGGCGCATCAGGAGCTATTACCGGCTTACCGCGCTCACCGACTGGCCTGATGGGAACATCGCTGCAGAAATCAAGCGCCGCGAGAAAGCCAAGAAGCAGGCGAAAAGCTAGATACGTGCGAGCACTTCGGTTACGGCACCAGGTAGAAGGCGACAGCAGGAGCGGCGGCCTGCGGCTATAGCCATCCCGCTGTCCGCGCATCAAATTCGCTGCGTCCACCGAACCGACGCGCAGACCAGGGCCGCGGGAAGACGCTGATGGACGGTTAGCTGACCGCCCGGAGCGTGCTGCCGGTGGTCGTGCGACGTGCGACCACCGCGCCGAGTGCTTCGGCGATCGATCCGCCGATAGCGTTCGCGACCGGCGGAGGAAATGCATTCCCGATCTGCCGGTACACCGAGGTCTTGCGGCCGGAGAACTTCCACTCCGGAGCGAAGCCCTGGACGCGAGCAGCCATCTCGTTCGTCAATCGCGGTACGAAGTCCATCGGGGTGTCTGCGCCGGGTGCTTCCTCGACGATTCCCTTGCCGTCTACACCAAGTTGCAGCCATGCCTGCTTCGCGCGGGTGGGTCCTAGGTCAGCACCACCGTGCTTGCGGGAGCCTCCGACGATTGTCGGGGCAATACTGTTGGCGCGCTTGGCCCACTCTGCTGCGCCTTCCCATCCTCGGGATGCCATGAGCGGCTCGAGGACTCGTCCGACGGTTGGCGGGGTGCCGTGTGCGCGGGGCCATTCGAACTTGCGGAAGTTACGTCGCTTCATCGCGACGAGGATGAACCGGGGTCGCAGCTGAGGAACGCCGAACTCGCTGGAGTTGAAGAGCTGCCAGTCCGCGTCGTACCCCATCGCATCGAGGGCATCCAGGATGGATTGGCGGTATGGGGTAAACCGTGCTGAGGCGAGGCCTTTGACGTTCTCGAGCATGACGGCGGTCGGGCGTGCTTCACGCACTAGTCGGATGGCTTCCGGGAACAGGTCACGCTCGTCGTCGGCGCCGAGCTGCTTGCCGGCGATCGAAAATGGCGGGCAGGGCACTCCCCCGGCCAGAAGGTCGATGCCTTTGTAGTCGCGGCCGTTGACCTCGCGGACGTCGCCCTCGTGTACGTCCCATTCGGGACGGTTCAGCCGGAGGGTCGCGGCGGCGTCGCGGTCGATCTCGACCGCGAGCGAGTGGCCGAATCCGGCCATCTCCAGTCCGGACGACTGCCCTCCGGCGCCCGCGCAGATCTCCAGGACACTCAATTCAGGCGCTTTCGTCATATCCTCGATCATCTCATCGAAACGTCCGAAATCCGTGATCATCGGACGCCATGACGGATCATTTCACGAGCCTCCGACGTTCGGCCCGGGTGCCCTATCGCGCATGCGTGATCCGGATCAGGGTGGTGCTACCGGCAGCCCATTCTTCGGGTTCGCTGTCGTTGCGCCGCCGGACACGAACGGCGCGTGCGAAGTTGCCTGGCGCAGTGCCGTCCGGGAGAGCTTTCTCGGGTATGCCTGTGAGCCACCGGCCGCCGATGAGCAATGCGGCAGTGCCGGAGCTGGAGCGCTCGATGTTGCCGATCGCGCCCTCGATGGCGTCGGGGCGTTCCCAGCCTGGGACTTCGTCCCAATGGGGTTGACAAGTCATGCGCTTCGGGCAGAAACGGCACGTGTATGCCTCCGGCCGCGCGTCGGTGCGTTCCGTGAGCTGCGCAGCGCGGATCTGATCGAGGAGGGTCGCGACGGCGGACGGCGCCACTTGGATCTCCGACGGCCCCCGCTGCAAGCTGAAGACGATTACGTTCTTGGGAAACGTGCCATACGACGCCTGGAAAAGGTGCGCGTAGAAGGTCATCTGATGCTCGAGCGCGGGCGAAGGCTCCGCGGAGGCGTCGCGTCCGGTCTTGAGGTCGATGATGAACCCGTCGGACCCGGCTCCTGCAATATCGAGGATTCCGAAGAGGTGGTTACTCTCGTCGCTCAGCAGCAGTTCGCTGCGGACGTCAGCGTTCGCACCGGAGAGGGTCGCGGCGAGTTCCTTCGCGCGGGTCGTAAGCCGTGCACGCGTAACGACGCCCTGCGGCATGCGTACCGGGTCGGCTTCATGCGCTGCGGCGACCTCGTCGAAACGTTCCTGAAGCCGGGATCCGGGATCAGGAAGTGACCACTCTCCGCTTTCGGCCCAGGCCTGCAGTGCGAGGTGCGCAACGCTGCCGGCGTTGTCTGCACCCCGACCGGGCGGTCTGACTGGCGCGCGGGCGGGTGTCGCAGATGCCGGGCAGCGCAGCAGACGCCAGGTGGCTGTCGCCGACCACCATTGCGGTGCGACTGTGTCCGGGATCATGTGCCTGCCGGCTCGGAATCGGAGATGAGCTTGAGCACGCGACGTGGGTCGCGGTCGAGGGTGAAGGAGTCAACGAAGATTGCTCCGTCCAGGCCTTCTTCGGCTGTCTCGATTTCGGCCATTGCCTCGGCGAGGCGGGGCGCGATGAGGGTGTCCTCGGATGCTTCGAAAGCATGGCGGGCGATTACCGCGAACGAGCCTTCGCTGGGGCTGTCGTATCGTGCGGCCGGGACACTGCTGCTGATCGGCGTCGCGTTGTAGGCACGGGCCCACCGTTCGATGGCGGCTGCTTCCGCCACCGTATCGATGCTCAGCGGTTGTCTCTTGAGGAGCCTGAATAGGTCCCTGGCGAGCCGCCAGTCGAGCAGGGCGTGGTAGGCCATATTGCCGTAGTCGCGCAGGCAGCGGTAACAGGATGAGGTGCAGGCGTCCGCGTGCGACGGCTCCTCCAGTTCAGAGAGATAGCTCGATACTGCATCGAGGAATTCGGGCAGGAACGCGGATGAACCCAGGTGCGTGCTGAAGCCGGCTCCGTTTTCCAGAGTGTCCGCCAGGAAGGCGTATGTTGCGGGTTCGCTGCCGGTCATTCCGGAATAGATACCGGCGGCGAGTTCGAGGGGCTGGATATCGAGTGCTGCCGACGCGACGGTGCGCAGAAGGAACGCGAGCGAGTACCATCCGGCGCGACGGCTGTCGGTTGCTTCCTGAGCGCCGTAAGGCTGCCGGACGCCGGTGACGAGGTTCAGGCGGAGTCCCGACGCAGCGTCCGTAGGTGCGGCGGCGCCAGCGAAGAGGAAATCGGTGTGCTGGATGGCGCCGAGGGCGACGCTGATCGGTTCTCCGGTAGCGAAGGAGGGATGAAGGAGTCCGGCGTCTATGGCGCGCGTAGAGACGTACCCGCCCCACTCGGGGCCGCCGGGGGTTGCCGCGCGGAGGGTGAAGAGCTGCCCGCCGTTGTCGTTGATGACGTACCGGGAGCCCGGCCCGGAGAGGATGAGGGCGTTGCCGGGCGCCTGAAGGGTGAGGGCGTCCATGTCGGTCATTGCCCGTGCGGCCATCGCGCGCGGACTCCAGGAGAAGTTGCCGTCGAAATCGGTGCCGCGCCCGCCACGGAATCCACCCGGTTCGTGCAGCGGCACGCTCGTGTAGAAACTTGGTCCGGCCCCGCATCGCGGGCAGGTATTCGTGACCTGGCCGACGGCCTGCTGTTCGCCGAGGTAGGAGCAGGCACGGCAGATCGACAGCGGCGACTCCGCGCCGAGCGGCTCCGTTACCGGCTGCGGACGGGGCCCAGCGGGTCTGAACGCAGTGATACCGACGACCGGGTAAACGGTTCCGTCACGGACGACTTCGCTCATCGGCGCGAACTGGCTCACGGCCATACTGAGGTCGCGATCGATCACCCCGGACGGCGGCCAAGGGTAGGAGCGCTTGGGCCGGTTCAGGTAAAGGTAGCGGACTGAGGTGGGGAATCCGAACATGGGCAGGAGGCCCTGTTCTGCGAGGAGCTGGCTGAGGTCCTCGTGTCTCGGGTTCGTCGCGGCAGAGTCGATATCGTCGATGAGGGTTCTGGCGCATTTGGCGGCCTGCTCGTCGGCGGTGCTGTGGAATGCGGTGCTGCTGGCGAGGGACCTCGCGGCGTCCCGGACGGCGTCCGGGTGGTCGTGGAGCCATTGTTCGAGCCGGGGCCGGAGCATTGCCTGCCAGTCGGCGGTCTTCCCGAATGCGCCATGCACGTTGGCGCTGGCGTCTTCCCCGCTGGTGACGGCTATGAAGTCGGCGGACGCCTGGCGGAGGACTTCGCTGCGAAGTGAGCGAGCGAAGATTTCTGGCCGGTTGAGCACGAGGTAGGGCTTCGGCGTGGGTTCGTTGGTGATTCGATCTGGCCGTTCAAAGTAGTACTCGTCGTGGCTGCGGCCTCGGCATACGGTCAGGGCGATCGCGACCGGTGAGTCGCGGCGCCCCGCGCGGCCGACGCGCTGCTGGTAATTGAATCGGGTTGGGGGCATGTTGCCTAGGACGACGGCCGAGAGCGCGCCGATGTCGACGCCCGCTTCCATCGTCGTGGTCACGGACAGGAGATCGATAGCGTCGGTGAGTTCGTTCTCGCCTGATCGGAGGAATACGTTCTGGAAGCGTGATTGACGGGATTGTGCGTCGATGCGGTCGGTTTGGCCGGTCAGTTCAGCGGTGTTGAGCCGGAATCTGCCGTCGCCTCGTGTGGCTTTCCAGGAGTAGTAGTCCTGGCTCAGATCAGTCTGGGCTGCAGTCGCTGGCAGTGGGGTCGCGCATTTGGTGCAGTAGCCGTTTCCGGTGCTGAGGTGCTGGCGGCTGCATTTGGTGCAGATCCATGCGCGTCCGTCGCTCATTCGCAAGACTACGGCGGACGGGTCGATCAGGTATTCCACGACCGCCCCGCCCGTTCGGGTGAGGGCGTCGTCGCGGATTCTGTCGGCGCCAACGGCTTCTGCCGTAGCTACTGCGTCCCAGAATTTCCGCAGTTTCGGAGTCGGGTCGTCGCGCTTGCGGCGTAGGCCGAAGAACCTGCGCTGGTCGGCGAGGATGCGCAGCGCGGCGCGCGCCTGCCCGGCGGCTGGATCGGCGGGCGCGTCGGCGGGCGCGGTGTCGGAGCTGAGGGTCAGCCATCCGAGACCGAGGGATTCGAAGTCCCTGCCTCCCCCGGAGAACAGACCTTCGAGCAGTTCCTCTTCCAAGGAACTGCCGATATCGTTTAGCAGCGCTCTCTGCGGATCGGTCAGGCCCGGTTTTGGTGATGGCGGGCTGACCTCCCAGTCGTAAAGTTCGGACCACGACACGGCGGGATCGTCGGAGGTTTCCCGGAGCCGGGCATGGGGGCCTCCCGGGTTCATCCCGAGTCCGAGGAGATCCGCCGATACTTCGGAAGCGAGTTCGCGCAGAGAGGGCGGGGCGGCAAGCTTGCTCTTCAGTCGTTCGGCGTCGGCCGGGACGGTCCCCGGCTTGCCGTCCCAGACTTCGCGGAGTTCGGCGAGAGCGGCCGCGTTGCGCTGCTTGAGGCGATCGAGGGCGGCGAAGGATTCGGCGGTTTTCTCGTTCTGAAGCACGTGGGCTTCGGCTAGTGCGACATCTTGCGCGGTGCCCCCAGAAGTGGCAAGTCTCGTATAGAGCAGCTGACGTAGTAAATCCTGGTAGTGCCGGAGGCCGAGTCCCGCGGAGAGTTTCGCGGCGTCCTGGCGGCTGTCGGTGAAGACGATGAGCTTGCGCTCGGCGTCGCTTAGGTCGTTGGCGAGTTCGGTGGTGAGCACCTGGTTGATCTTCTCGAAACCGGTGCGCATCTGCCGGATGGGAGACCGCTGCGTGGCCGGATCGGTCGCAGGCAGCCGCCCGTTGCGGCCGTACTGGATTTCCCAGTCGTCACCGCAGTTCGGGCACTGCGTCGGGTAGGGGCTGACGGTCTCGGGGGCGCGGCGTAGTTCGCCGGTGGCGCGGTTTCGGGCGATTCGGGCGTGGAAGCTCCAACCGGTGAATCCGGTGGTGACGTTGATGAGTTCTCCGGATGCGGGGTTGAGCTTGCTCTGACGGAAGGTGTATTCGACGGCGTTGCTGTCTCGTTGCCAGGATGGTGAGTCGAGGTTGGTCAGGGCTGCTTCGGGGCGCGGCCAGTAGACGAGGTAGTTGTCGGCCGCCCGTTGAAGGGTGACCTGGTCAGGGAGCTTGGCGAGTTCGGGGACGTCGGCGAGGAGCATGGTTTTGACAGCGGGCCCTTGAAGTTCCCCTTCTGGAGCGAAGCCGCCGAGCATGACGTCGCCGCAGTTCTGGCAGTACAGCAGCTCAAGTACGCGAGCGCCGCATTCGCATCGGGTCGCGGGCTCTGCGTAAAGTTTTCCGATGGTCCGGTCAGCGTGCGGTTCGGTGACGGCGGTGCAGCTGGGGTCGCAGCATGCCCACATCCCGACGACGTTGCGGAAGAACAGGTGGGCCCGGAACTTCGGGTCGCCGGGCTTCGGGTCCTGCGCGAGCCCGGCGAGAACGTTGGTGATCGCTTGCTCGGAGATGTCGGCGGGCGTGCCGGGAAAGATCTCCTCGGCGATTTGGCTAAGTGTTTTCGCCCCGCCGATTCCGTCGCCGGAGAGGACGCCCCGGAGCGCGCTGAGGGCGCCGGCGGCCCTGCCATCAGTGGCAGCAGTTGTGGCGTCCAGCGATGCAAGCGCGGCCGGGTCGATTGCGGGCGGGATCTGGTAAAGCGGAGGCGCGATCGCGGACCCGGCGACGAAGGTGAATGTTCCCGGCTCGGCGTCGAAGAACTCGTGAAGGTAGTCGCTGTCGCGTCCGGGATCGAGAGACGCGGAGGCCGCGAGAACACGGAACTGGTCGGGTCGTGTGTCCAGGCCGAGGCGGCGCTTGAGGGTGCGCAGCAGGTATGCGACTTCCGTGCCTGCGGTTCCTCGGTAGGTGTGGAGCTCGTCGACGACCAGGGTGAAGACGTTGGCGGGGTTGTCGAGCCATCGTCGGGTGGAGTCGAAGAAGTGGCCGTCGCGCTCTCGCAGCAGCATCACGTTGAGCATGGAATAGTTCGTGATGAGGACGTCGGGCGGGTAGTCGAGCATGTCCCAGCGCGAACGCATTTCCGCGCCGTCGAGTCGCGGCACGAAGTACCGAAGGTCGTCGTCGGTCTTCTGGGCTGCGAGGTGCCGTGCACGGATGCCGCGCCGGTCGGTCTCTCGCAGGTAACGCCGCAGTTCTGCGAGGGCGAGGCTGTTATCTCGGGTGCCAGTGACCGGGGTAGCTCCGGTGTAACGGCCGAAGTAGAAGCGGTGCCCATTGCGGTTCTCGTCCAGCCAGGCGCGGATGTTGTCGTTGTCGAGGGCGCGGCGTAGGCGGATGAGCTGGTCGTCGACGAGCGCGTTCATCGGGTACAGGACGATGGCGCGCACGGCGGCGTCGCGGCCTGTTTCCCCGTCGCGCTGGGCGCGGAATGGATTGTTGCCGCCGGTCCACCAGTCGGCCGGTGTTGCGCCCTGTCCTGTCCAGCTACGGGACTCACTCAGCAGCGAGGACAGGACGGGCATGAGGAAGGATTCGGTCTTACCCGACCCCGTGCCTGCGGTGATGACCATGTGCCGTCTTTGCTGGACCCCCGCAGCGAGAGCCTCTTCCTGATGCCGGTAGAGCGAGGGGACCCCCTGAAGCAGGCCGGTGCTAGCGAATTGGGCGAGATCGGGGTCCGCGCCGGCCGCGGTGACGGACTCGGCGAGAGATCGGCCGGTGCTTTCGTATTCCGGCCGGAGTTCGAGCAGAGGCTTGCGGTAGACACCTCCGTCGCGGTCCAGCAGGGTGCGGCGTTCGGCCTGGAGACGTTCGTCGGCGAGGCCGAAGGGCGTGTCGTAGTAGCGGAAGTAGGCGTCGCGGAGATGCTCGAACGTCTGGATCGCGTCAAGATGCCCGCTGCTGCTTGTCATGTGTGCCGGTCTCCCTGTTAGGTGCTGATCTGCATAGTCTGTCCGAGCGACGAGGCAACGCTGGTGGCGATATCGCGGGGGACGTTGTCGTAGAGGGCGGTCTCGGCGGCGTTGCCAAATCTCGGGGCGAAGCCGCTGCAGAGGACGAGCGCACGCGAGTGAAGTGGCGGGAGCGGTGCGCCCCAGTCGACGATGAAGGTGCCGGTCGTGGTGTGATGGTCGCTGTCCGGCCGCCAGCGGACGACGGTATCGCCTCGTCTTGCGAGCTCGGCGAATACGCCAGCCGCGAGGTCCGCGGCGTACCAGGCGCCCCCGCGGCGCAGCAGATATTGCCAGCGCCCGTTGATCTGCTCTCGGTAGAGCCCGTCGGGCAGGGCCGGGTCCCTGGGGGATGCTGTCATCCAGTGCTGAGGGCTGAAGCTGCCGAGCTGCTCGAACTGGGAGTCGTACGCGGGTGGTGCTGTCGCTACCGTGGGCGCGGTCGGTGGCAACATGTAGGCGATTCCGGCTGCGGCGCAGCCGGAGTAAGCCGCGCCGATCGCGGCGGCGGCGTCTTCGAGATCGCGGGTCCGGTCGTACGGGATGAGGATCGTGGAGGGTGCGGGAATGTCGCGTTCGGAGCCGGTACGCCGTGCTTGCTCGGCGTAGATTCCTGCGGCGTCAATGGCGCGGATCAGCCTAGGTCTGCGGGCACCGGCGAGGACTGCGAGGCCGTCGGAGAGTGGCAGACGAGTGATGACGGGCGGGGCCACGGACCACGTACCGTTTTTCCAGTCAACCTCGCAGTGCCCGAGCGATGCGGCATCGCGCAACCATCGTCCGCCGGAGCGCTCGGGCAGGTCGAGATTCTCAGTGCGCGTAAGCCATGCGGCGCGGGCACGGAAGTCGGCGATAGTGCCGCTGCCGGATTCGCTGAGCCAGGTCAGCAGGAGGTCGCCGATCATGCCGAGCCTGCAGACATGCTGAGCTGCACTTTCCAGAGCTGCGCACCGTTCGTGTCGCTGCATGCTCGTTTCCAGGCCTCGAGGATGTCTATCGCGAGCGTGTGTTCGCTCGGATCTGCGGGGCCGATCTCCGTGAGGTGCCAGCGGGCGCCGCGCCGCTGGGCGAGCCAGCGAGCGGTCGCGGGCGCACTGATCTCGAAAGAGGGAGAGTGAATGTTGATGTCGATGCTGGAGAGGAAGCTGGGCGGAACCGGTTCGGTTATGCGTTCGGTGCGTCCGTCATGATGCAGGAGCCAGGATTCGTCTCGACTGCGTCGGGCGAGTACCGGGGTCATGTCCGTGGTATCGGTGACGAGGGCGCCGACTACAGCGAGCGCTTGGCCAGATCCGCTCATGCGCGCACCACTGGTCCAGCCGAGGGTCGCGGTACCGCTTGGCTGGGCGGGATCTGGACCTTCTTCGAGGGTCGTGAAGGCGAGTGCTTGCCCGTCGGCGTCCATGAGGTGCCGTCCCGTGCCGCTGACGAAGCGGCGTAGTTCCAACGGGAAGCCGTTTGCTTGGATATGCTCCCGTCGGCCGTCGAGTGTCACGGTTGCGGGGCGCGGATCGGGTCCGGAGGGAAGCAGGAGGTCCGGTTCTCCGCCGACGAGATAGTGGGTTGCGGAGATGGTGGTGGCGAGGGGAAGCCCGCGGACTAGCCGGGCGCGGGGAATGGCTGCGGGAGTCACTCCGATGCGGCGAAGGCCGGGCAGTCGCGACAGAATGAGCTCGAGAGCCTGTCCGTCTGTGAAGCGGACGTTTCGGAAGAGGGCGTAGCCGGGCAAGAGTACAGATCCGCGCTGCGGTATCAGGCGCCATCCCTCGGTGGCGGCTTCACGGAGTAATTGCTGGAATTCTCCGGTGTGGGCTCCGCTAATCGCGACCAGGTGTTCTTCGAAGGGAAGCATCCCGGGGACGGAGGACCATGTGCCGGTTTGTGGATCGGGGAGCAGGAAGATCACGGCTGAGGGCGGAAATTCTGCTGTGAATTCCCTGCCGCGAAGCCGCGTGCCGGATAGCAGTAGCTCTGGGCTCACTGCAAGGGATTCCCGGGCGGCGTAGTGGGCGAGGCCAGGGGTGGCCGTGAGCTGGACTTCCTGCCCGCTGTCGGTGGCGAGCACGGTGAGCGTTTCGGGTCCGCCTAGGGGCACGGGGAATAGCCAGCGGGCCTGCCAGGCATCGAGGTCGATGCTGAGGCGCATTGCAATCCGCTGCTTCCCGTCACTTGTCAGTACCCGACCGTCCCACGCTTGGGCGTGGGCTTCTACAACGGCAGCGAGCAGCGGGCGGGTGTCGGTATCGCCGAGTGCGCCCATGAAGCCATCGCTCAGTCGGTTTTGCAGTGCTGCGGTCCAGATGTCGAGTGCGCCGAGGATCACTTCTGCGTCGGGCGCGGAGCCGGGACGGAAATCAAGGGCTTGGAAGAAGCGGGTCAGCGCAAGGCGATCGCTCTGTCGCACGAGCGCCTGCGAGAGCGGGTAGCCGATCCTCTGGAGGTGCGGATGATCGCGGATCGTTGAGACGCCGACGGTCCCGTCCTGCGCTTCGAGCCACGAATGTAGCCCACGCCACATCTCTACTGCGTTGAGGAAGGCACCGCCCTCCCTGAGATCGTTACGCAGGGTCTCGGTCTCTTGTTGGGTTGCGTCCGGTAGGAGTGCTTGTGCGAGCCGAAGATAGTAGTTTGTGGATCGCGCCTCGGAGTCGGAGCGCATCCTGGTTGCGGCCAGTACAGTGATGGCGATGACCGGGAGGACGGGTGGCGGCTCTTTTTGTGAGCCCCGCTGCCATTGATGATAAGCGGCCGTGATGGAGCTGAACATCGACCGGCCCTCGGTGATGCGGACGCGGCTGCGGACGGCTTCCCCAAGATCACGGCCAGCGTCTTCTGCCCCGGGAAGGAGGCGCGTGATTTCGCTGTCGTCGAGGAACAGTACGGTCGGACCATCATGCGGGAGCAGGAACGCGTCAGAGAGCAGCCTCTGCCATTCCTCGTACTCCGCTGTCATAGCGAACTTCCTATTCTTCCAGCCTAAGATCAGGTTAGCGGCGAGAGACGCGAATGAGCGCGTTCAATACCGACTTCTCATGACCCCAATGAATGTTCGCGGCTCATGCCAGATCGATGGAATAGGGCCCTCGTGCGTGCGACCATTCCCCGACTGACAGCTGCGCCGCAGCTTGGGTCAGCTCTACGTCGTCAGGGATCGTTGTCAAGAATCGGACGCGGCCTCCCGCCCGACAACTGCGACACAGTCATATCATCGCCGACATATCTCGGCAGCGGAACCAATACCCGGGCCGACCGCACCGAACACCCCTATAACAATCGATGCCACCGGAAAGCTCGCGACCCCGAATGGGCGGGCCGTCTAGAGCGGGCAAAGGCCAGAGTATTTGCCCGCGGGGCTTGCGATTACAGAATGCACAGGCCCGTGGCAGTCGTGGCCAACCCGCAGGTTCAGGTTACGGCGACTACCTCTAGGCAGGGAGTGTTATCGAACCATGCGCCGCACCTTCGATCGAGCATCACCGCGGGGGCGATGTTCCCGGGCTGCTCACTCAAGGAGGATCACCGAATCACGTGCGCGATGATCGAGTCGCATACACTTGCGATAACAAGACGCACCGTTGCGAAACCCTAGCCTCAAGGAGCTCCACCATGGCCCTCACCGCACACTCCACCATCGGTGAGTGGATGGACGACCCCACCGGCGGGCCACTCATCCGCGGACTCTTCGAGCAGACGGGCACCGACCCCGCCCTCCTGACCCCCGTGCTCGGCCTGCCGCTGCAGCAGCTCGTCGCGATGAGCCAGGGAGCGATGCCGCAGTCCGTCGTCGATGATCTCGTCCGCGCGGCCAATGGCGGCGAACTCCCCGTCGAGGAAGCCACCCCCGATGTCCCAACCGGAGCCCGCTTCGCCGGCAAGACCGTGATCGTCACCGGCGCGGCATCCGGGATCGGCAGGGCGACCGCCACCCGCATCGCCCGAGAAGGCGGACGTGTCATCGCCTCCGACATCGCTTCCGAGAAGCTCGATGCCCTCAAGGCTGAGCTGCCTGACGCCGACATCGTCACGGTCGCCGGAGACCTCACCACGCAGGACGCGATCGACGCCGTCATCGCCGCCGCAGGCGACACCATCGACGGCCTCGCGAACGTCGCGGGCATCAACGACGACTTCTCCCCCGCGAGCGAGACGACCGACGCCGTCTGGGACCGCGTCATCGCCATCAACCTCACCGCCCCGTTCAAGCTCATGCGCGCGGTGCTGCCGATCATGGAGAAGGCCGGCCGCGGCTCGGTCCTCAACGTCTCGAGCGAAGCGGGCATGCGCGGCAACGCATCGGGCAACGCCTACACGGCGAGCAAGCACGGCATCATCGGCGTCACGAAGTCGGCGGCGTTCATGTACGGGCCGAAGGGCATCCGCGTGAACAGCGTCGCGCCCGGCGGCGTGGCCACCGGCATCCCGATGCCTCCGAACATGTCGGAGTACGGCTCCGGTCGCCTGGCCCCGTTTCAGCAGGCGATTCCGACCGTCGCAACGGCCGAGCAGCTCGCCGCGTCGATCACGTTCCTGCTGTCGGACGACGGCGTGAACATCAACGGTGCCATCCTCGCCTCTGACGGCGGCTGGTCGGTGCAGTAGAGCGCTCAGGTTGCGACGCCGACGGCTCGGTACGCTGGCGGGGATGAAGAAGCCCCCCGCACTCGCGACCGTGGCCGTCGGCGTCCTCCTGCTGTCCGGCTGCTCTCAGGCGTCGACCCTCGCGGCGTGCGGACAGGTCGCCGCTCAAGCCGTGCAGGTGACCGGCGTGATCGAGAGCGTCAGCTCGCCGACTCCCGAGGCGGCACAGGCAGCGCTCGATGAGGCCAAGGTCGTCGTCGGGAAGACCCGCGAGATCGACGGCCCTGATGACTTCGTCGTTCTCCGCGATTCGTGGACCACCAGCGTCGACGCGTTCATCACCGAGAGCGAGCAGGCTCTCACCGGCGACCTCGACGGCCTCGACGCGGCCACCACTCAGATGCAGACGGCGACGGACGCGGTCGTCGCGTACTGCACGCCATAGCGACTCGCTAGCGGGCGATGCCTCGCAGCAGCCGCGACACCGTCTCTTCCACCCGGTCCGCGCTCAGCGGCTTCCCGATGAGCGCTGCGTACGACGCCATCGCGATGAGCTGGTCGGCGATCGCGTCAGCATCCACGTCCTTGCGCACCTGCTGATCCACCTGGCCGCCCGCGATCCGCGCCGTCACCCACTCGCGAATCGGTGTCGCCAGGCGCTCGTTGAGAGCCAGACCCAGCTCATGGTCGGTCGCCGTCACCGCGATCAGCGCTCGCGCGAGCGCAACGCCCTCGGGCCGCGCGAGCCCGTCAGACATCTGAGAGAACCACGCGTGCAGGTCGGCACGGATGTCGTCGGTCATCGGCACGGACACATCAGCGCCGGGCAGATCTCCCTCGAGAAGCGCCTCTCCGAGGATCGCCGCCTTCGACGGCCACCAGCGGTAGATGGTCTGCTTGGCGACCCCGGCAGATTCTGCGAGTCCCTCGATCGTCACCGACTCGTAGGTGCCGCCGACCACGGCAGCGCGCATTGCCTCCAGAACGGACTGGCGCGCGGCTTCACTACGGGGACGGGGCATCCCTCAAGGCTACTGATGCGCGGTACGCGGCGAAGACGTCTCACGGGGCCCGATTCCTAACCCCTGAATCGGAGTATCGGTATTCTGGCGATCCGCATCAGTCATCGTTCAGAGGCAGGCATGGCAGTCAATAGTTGGTGGGACGCTGACCCGTCCGAGATCTATTGGATGGAGATCCGACACGACGCCAGCGGCATGGGGGAGTATCTTCGAGCGCCCCGCGCCGCCGGCGATGGCAACCCTTCCTGGTCGTATGAGCTGACATCCTTCGTGCGGCCTGGCGATCGAGTGCTCCACTGGCACCAAACCCCGTTCGGCGAGCCAGGAATCGTTGGATGGTCTGAAGCGATCGGCCCGCTGAGCATCGTTGACTGGTCTTGGCAAGCCCGTGGCACTCGCGGGCGCCTGCGGGGGCAGCCCATCGAGGGCCCGGCCTGGAACATGCCCCTCGCTGGTTTCGTTGAGACGAACCGGCCGATTCTTCGTTCAGAGATAAATGCACACCGACCGGAAGTTTTGGCCGTCCTCCAAGAAATAGGTCGAACGCATCGGCGTCCGACCTACGCGCCGTTCCAGAACTACGGCAATCGCGAGCTGCGGGCGCAGCAGGGTTATCTGACCAAGTTCCCAGCCGCATTGATCGACCTGCTTTTCGCCGAGCCGGGAGTATCGATGTCTTCGAGAGCGGAGGTGCGCCCAACACCGTCGGCTCGCCGAGCGCGGGGTCAAGGCTATCTTGCGGACGCGGACATGAGAAGTGCCCTCGAACGTCGGGCTTTGGACGTCGCCATCAGCCATTACCAGGCAGCTGGCGCTGACGATATCGAGGAACGCGGAAAACCGTACGATCTCCGCGTGCTGCTGGATGGCGTGGAACGTCATGTCGAGGTGAAGGGGTCGCTTGGCCGCGACCTGGAGAGCGTGCAACTCACTCAAGGTGAGGTTGATCACGCCAGAAACTTCCAGCCGACGGATCTTTTCGTTGTCGACGGCATCATCGCCGTCAGAGGGGATGACGGCGTGGTTCGAACCGCTGGCGGGGAGGCGCGCTTGTGGTCGGACTGGAACCCGGAGGATCGCTCATTGCGTCCAACGCACCTTCGATACACGTTGCCTCACTAAGCGTGGGCGAGCGCAAATCACGGCCAACGCTTCGAACCGCCGCCGACTGTAGAGTCACCGCATGAAGAAAGGTGCCGAGTCGTCGACGGCCAGTCGCGGCCGCACCCTCGCGCTCACGTTGTTCGGGGCCGCGTTCTTTACTGTGACGATGACCATCGCCCAGGCGGTGCCCTATGTCATCTATCTACCGAACTCCGCGGCGGGACTCGGCTGGATCCTCTACCTCTTCATGCTGCCGACGGTCGTGACCGGCATCCTCTCCGGGTTCACCGCCTCCCTTGGCGCATACATCGGCAGGCGCATGACGACCACCCCGCCCGATGCGCTGACCGACCGCACGAGGATGAGCCTCGGTGCGGGCGTCGGAGGCGCCGTCGGCAGCTCCCTGTTCCTGATCTACTTGAGCTGGATGTACCAGGGCGGGCCCGGACTGTGGGTCGGGGTGCTCGGATTCATGCTCGTCTTCGGCGCCTACGCGGGATTCACCACGCTGTGGCTCGGGCGTCGAGCACGCAAGGCTCAGCTCCCGGCCTGACCCACGTCAGCCCAGCGGCCGATACCGCTGCATCACCGCACCCGACCCGAACTCCCGCCGCTCCACCAGCTCGAGCCGCACCCGCTCGCTCAGCCCGTCGAGCAACCGCGGGCCGTGCCCGGCGAGAACCGGATGCACGACGAACGTGTACTCATCGATCAGTCCGAGCTCTGCCAACGCCAGGGGAAGCGTCACCCCACCGACAGATAACCCATCGCCCGACTGCTCCTTGAGCTTTCGCACCGCTTCCCCCAGATCCCCACGGACCAGCTCCGCATTCCAGTCGACGGATTCCAGCGTGCTCGAGACGACGTGCTTCGGCTTGCGGTCGAGGGCCTCGGCGAACGGAACCTCCCACTGCTCCATCCAGTCGGGCCACACACCGTCATCCGGGCGCCGCCAGGCCGATTGCATCATCTCGTAGGTCGTCTTGCCGTAGATCACGGCATCCGCCCGTTCCATCTCGTCGGTCCAGAAGCGCATCAGCTCCTCATCCGGCGCGACGCCCGCCTCGTGGTGGACGCAGCCGTCGAGCGTGACATTGATCGCATAGCGCAGAGGTCTCATGTCGCCGCTCTCCTTCGATGCGGGCCGGATGCGACCAGAGTACTGGCGTGTGTCCGATCCTGTATGCCCCCATATGAGGACGCTTCTCGTAGAGTCGACGCACGACCGTCAGGAGGACCCTTCCATGATCTTCGCCATCCTGTTCGCCGCGAACCTCGTCATCGGCATCACTTCCACGTGGCTCGGGGTGGTGCTGCTGCTGGACCCGACCGACCCCCACGCATCGGAGTCACGACCTGCCATCGGGGCGTTCGCGACCATCGTCGGCACGGTGACCTCCACGGCCTCGCTGTACGCGTTGGCGCGGATGCTCGGGGCTGCGATCGCGGATTGGCAGGAACACCGGCGCAAATGCACCACCAAACGCACGAGCGGGATCCCCCTACGAAGTGCCCCGCCGCGAAACGCATGAGGGGCCAGCGTCGAAGACACCAGCCCCTCATGTATCACCGAATTACTGGATGGCGACGAAGATGTTGTCGGCGATCATTCCCGGGCTGACCGCGATTACACCGTCGGCGGGCGAAGGCACCTGAATGGCCCGGTTCCCGGTAGCGGACGCGCCGTTGTAGAGCGGAGCCGTGGAGTTGAGCTCGTCCGGGGCGACGACGAGCTTGTCGAGGCCGTTCACCGTGACACCGGCAGCGGTGACGTACTCGAGCGAGACGAAGGCGGGCATCTGACCGTCGGCATCCGAACCCGTGTACGTGACCGTGTAGTTGACGAGGATGTACTCGGTGCCCGCGTCGGGGGCCTCGTTGAACATGTTCGCCGCGAGAATCTGGTCCTGCGCGCCGAGCGTGACCGAGTTGATCACGACGGTCCAGTCGGTCGACGAGAACGGTGTTCCGATCGGCAGCGGGTTCTCCCGAGTGCCGGCCTCAGCTGCGGGCGCCTCTTCCTCAGTGGTGGTGTCAGCTTCCTCAGTGACAGCCGTGGAATCGCCGACCTCAACGTCAGTGCCGCCGAATGCGTCGGTGAATGCGGTAGCCACGACAACGGTGAAGACGATGACACCGATGATGGTGCCGACGATCGACACGATGATGGCGGTGATGCCCTGCCACTTCACCTTGCCCTTGAGAAACAGTGAGACGATGCCGAGGATGAAACCGATGGGCAGCAGCACCCAGCCCACGATGAGCGCACCCGGGATGCACGCGAAGATGAAGCCGATAGCGGCGACACCGAGGGCGATGAGGCCGAGAATGTTGCGCTGCTTCGCCGGAACCGCGGTACCCAGGGCCTGCGGATAGGGGGCGACCGGCGCACCCTGCACGTATTCGGGTGCGGAGTGCGGGGCCTGAGGGGCTGGCTGAGCTTCGGGCGCCGGCGGCGGGACGTTAGTCATGGTTCTCCAGGTGCTGTGTGCGTCGGGGGCGCGCGCGAATAGCGCGGGACCCGCGGCCCCTGTGAAACCCCCAGTGTCCGGACGGACACCTCCAATGTAGCGGCGTCCACAGACATTCACAGCGAATGGATATAACGAATTGAACCTTCGCTCAGCCATATCCGCGGATGTGGGGAACACGCCGCCAGTGCCAGACGACTGCTACCTGTCATTCCACCAGCGAACGAGAAAAGTAGAACGCGCGCTCCCCCGTGTCGGGGTCGCCGTTCGCGAAGCCGTGCCGCTCGTAGAAGCGCTGCGCGCCGTCGTCGCCCTCGTCGACGTTGATCTCGATCTCGGCGACACCGAGTTCACGGCAGATCTCGACCGTGTGCCGCAGGATCTCACTTCCGAGTCCGGCGCCGCGCTGATCCGGAGCGACGTACATCTCGTCGAGGAGCGCGACGGGTCCGTCGGACCACACATTCGAGCGAAGCGTCACCAGCGCCACCCCGGATGCCGGTTCACCGCCCAGCACCGCGAACGTCGCCGGTCCGCCGAGAAGCGCCCGCAGCCGGTCCGCCAGCACTGCCGCCCCGGGAGTCTCGGTGTCGAACTCGGTATTGAAGGCGTGAAGCATCTCAGCGATCACGAGCGCATCGTCGGGGCCGGCTCGGCGCACGGGGAATGCGCGTGAGTCATCGGCGATCGCATCCATGAGATTCCCGTCATCGGGGCCCGGAGACCTGGGTCGGAGCCAGCCTGGCACGTCGTCGCGGAGGGCTCAATGCCTCTCCGCAACCCCTTCTGCGTTGTCGGCGGTTCCGCTTACCCTGACCCGCATGTTGAAGCTCGTGTCGATCGTGATCCGCGTGAACGACCTGACCGCGCAGTCCCGCTTCTGGCAGGCGGCACTCGACTATGTCGAGCGTGATCCGGCATCCGACGACTGGGTCGTGCTGAAACCCCGCGACGCGGATGCTCCCTGCATCGCTCTCGACGCGCACCACTCCGAACGCGTGCTGCCACCGCGCATCCACCTCGACATCTACGCCGAGGACCAGGATGCCGAAGTGGCCCGCCTCGCCGAACTCGGAGCGCGCGAGGTGCACTGGGACAACCTGCCGGACGACGCCGACTACGTGATCATGGAGGACCCCGAGGGGAACCGGTTCTGCATCGTCGACCGGCCGGACTGGACGGGATGGGTGCGCCCAAGCCCCGACTGAGTGCCTACGCCCGCGCGGCAACGCCGTCGATGTGAGGAGAACGTAACGCGGGGAGCCGGGCACCGATACACCGCGGAAACATGGATACCGAACGATGTCCAGCAATGGATACATCATTG
>JAZBLS010000020.1:0-26002 GCA_037033365.1 Actinomycetota bacterium
CTGTTGCCAAGGGCAGCAAGGTCTCGATCCCGGGCTGGATCTCGTTCGAGCAGGTCGACACCGCCGCTCGCACCGGCCGCAACCCGCAGACCGGCGCCGAGATCAAGATCCCGGCCGGCAAGCGCGTCAAGGTGACCGCCGGTTCCAAGCTCAAGGCTGCCGTCAAGTAAGACTGCACCTCATCGAAGGCCGTCCCTCCGGGGGCGGCCTTCGTGCGTTCGGGCCCGACTTCATCGTCACCCACGCCGCGGGCGTAGGCGATGCCGCCGGGGTAGGCCGATCTGCCGCGAACCGACCTACGCCGGCGTCGTCGCCTACCTCCGCGGCGGGGCGTCTCCCACCTTCGGGCCGAGGGTTGCCCACCACCCACGCCGCGGGCGTAGGGGATGCCGCCGAGGTGGGCCGATCTGCCGCGAAACGTCCTACGCCGGCGTCGTCGCCTACCTCCGCGGCGGGGCGACCAAGCCACCCGGGCGACCGGTCAGCCGCGGCGGCTTAGGCTTGAGGGGTGAGTTCCCACGCCGTGCCGACCCGAACGAGCCCCGCGTACCGCGTGGGCGGCGTCGGCATCCTGCTCGCGGCCGGCCTCATCGCGACCCTGATCGCCCTCACGGTCGGCGGGGGAGCGGCACCTCTGCTGCTGCAGGACCCCGGCCCCTTCGTGCGCTGGGCGACCCCCATCGTCAAGCTCATCATGAACCTCGCGGCCGCGGCGATGCTCGGCTCGCTCGTGCTGGCGCTCTTCGCGCTGCGCAACGACCGCAAGCCCTTCGAGATCGCCCTCAACACCGCATCCGTCGGTGCCGCGATCTTCACCGTCACCGCGGGGATCAGCGCGTTCTTCACGTTCATGGCCGCCTTCAACCCGCAGCTCAGCGCGGAGCGCGAGTTCGGCACGCAACTCGGGCGCTTCCTGCTCGAGATCCCGCTCGGCCAGTCCTGGCTGATCACGACGATCATGGGCTCCGTCATCACGGTGCTCGCCTTCGCGTGGCGCAGCTGGACGGCCACGCTGATCACGGCGCTGCTGGCTGCGGCATCCTTCCTGCCCCTCGCCACGCAGGGTCACTCGGGAGAGCTGTCGGGGCACAACATCGCCGTGAACTCGATCCTGCTGCACACGATCGGCGCTGCCGTCTGGCTCGGCGGTCTGCTGCTCGTCGTCCTGCTGCGCGACAGGTCGGGCGTGGGCGTCGCACAGCTGGTGAACCGGTACTCCAGCCTCGCGATCGCGGCCTTCGCGGTCGTCGCCGTCTCCGGGCTCACGCGCTCGGTCGTCGCCCTCGGCGACATCACGCAGCTCTGGACGCCGTACGGCCTGATCCTCCTCACCAAGGTGGTGCTGCTGCTCGGCATGGGCCTCCTCGGCGCCTGGTACCGCATCCGCCTGATCCCGCGGCTCTCCGGCGAGCGGGCGTCGCGATGGTTCTGGCTGCTCGTGCTCTGCGAGGTCGCGCTCATGGGCCTCGCGTCCGGAGCGGCCGCCGCGCTCGCGCGCACCCCTCCGCCGACCGGCGAGGAGGCTGCGTTCGTGCAGACGCCCGCCGAGAACCTCACGCGCTCCGCGCTGCCGCCGGAGTTCACGCTCGACCGCTGGTTCACGTCGTGGGACATCGACGTCCTCTGGCTCGTCGCCGCCGGCTTCGGGCTGTTCTTCTACCTGGCCGGTGCCGTGCGCCTGCGCCGCCGCGGCGACCGCTGGCCGATCCACCGCACCGTGTTCTGGGTGCTCGGCATCCTCATGCTCGTGTGGGTGACCTGCGGACCGATCAACGTGTACCAGGAGTACCTCTTCAGCGTGCACATGCTCGGGCACATGATGCTGTCGATGGCGATTCCGCTGCTGCTGGTGTCCGGCGCTCCGATCACCCTGGCGCTCCGCGCCATCCACAAGCGCGACGACGGCACGCGCGGCGGCCGCGAGTGGATCATGTGGGCCGTGCACTCGCCGTTCGCCAAGGTCGTGACGCACCCGTTCGTCTCGGCGGGCATCTTCATCCTGTCGCTCTGGGCCTTCTACTTCACCGACCTGGTGCGGTGGTCGATGTACGAGCACCTCGGCCATGAGTGGATGGTCGCGCACTTCCTGATCTCGGGCTACCTCTTCGTCATGAGCCTCGTCGGCGCCGACCCCGTGCCCTACCGGCTGCCCTACCCGGGGCGGCTCATCACCCTGATCGCGGTCATGGCCATGCACGCGTTCTTCGGGATGGCGATGATGATGCAGGAGGGTCTTCTGGTCGCCGACTGGTTCGGCTCGATGGGCCGAACCTGGGGTCCCGCTCCGATGGACGACCAGTACATCGGCGGCGGCATCGCGTGGTCGATCGGGGAGATCCCCACCCTGATCCTCGCCATCACGGTCGCGATCCAGTGGAGCCGCAGCGACACCAAGCTCCAGAAGCGCCGCGATCGGCACGCAGACCGCACGGGCGAGGCCGAGCTCGAGGAGTACAACGCCTCGCTCGCCGCCCTCGCGGAGCGGGACAAGCGCGAAGCCGAGCGCGCAGGCCTCTGACGCTCGAGGTCAGCCCTCGGCGCCGTCCTCAGTGGCGTCGCCCGGCGACCCGACCCTGATCGACGCGGACCCGTCGGGCAGGATCGTGATGGAGCCGTTGACCTGGAAGGGCACGTCCTCGGAGATCTTCTGCACGCGCCCGTCGAAGAGGGAGCGGATCTCGACCTCGACGTGCGCCACGGCATCCGTCGGAGGGATCTGCCAGTGACCGCCGTCAGGGGCCACCGTGACCTGCGGCTGCGTCTCGATCGACCAGGCCGGCAGAGACGCGATGCGGTTCGACACCTCGAGGCCGAACGGGCACGCGGTCGGCTGCAGCACCTCCTGCTCGGTGCAGGCCGTGAGGAACTCCTCGACGCGCTGCTGCACGACACCGACGAACTCCTCGGTCGGCTCTGTCTGGATGTCGACGGGCGTCGTCGCGAGCGGAGTGTCGGCGAGGACGCCGACACCGGGAGACGTGGAGATCGGGGTGTCGACGGTGACCGAGTACAGCCCCGGAGTGAACACCAGCATCGGAAGAGGATCGAGCGGTGCGGCATCCGCGGCCGCGATCGACACCTGGCGGCGATCCATCTCGAAGCCGTTCACCGCGAACTGGTCGGCGCCGCGCACCGTCAGCTCGACCACCGCGAGCGGACTGGTCGTGAAGCGCCAGTTCGGCGTCACGCCGACCCAGCCGTCCTGCGCGACCGTGAACGTCGTCATCCCCTCGTGACCTGCGGCCCGGTACGACACGGTCACCGAGGTGACGCCGTCCTCCGACTCCTCCGACAGCACCTCGACATCGGTGAGGGGAGCGAGCGCCGCGTGGCGCAGCAGGGCTTCGGATGCCGAGGCGCCGATGCCCGCGAGCTGGAGCGTCTCGCGATCGACTGCCACACCGGGGACGCGCAGCGCATCGGCCGCTCGACCCTCCGACAGGAGGTCGAGGTAGCGGACGACGAACGCGGAAGGACCGTAGAACTGCTGGTACAGCGTCGCGCCGCCCGCGGCGAGGGCTGCGACGAGCAGGAGACCGATGACGGAGAGCATCGCGAGGTCCGTGACGAGTCGCGCACGCCGGGGCGCCTTCGACTCGACCTGCTGCATGGCGTCAGTCTAGAAGGGCGGGCTGGGACGACGCCGAGCGCCCGTCACGGATCGAGCGGATGCCGGGCGGCCGCGCCGCGTAGCATGGGAGGGCGCGTGTCGCGCGCGTCGTCCCGCCGCCGCCAGGGTGGCCGTCCCGTGTGAGAGAGCCGTGTCCCTTCCCGCCCTGTCCGACGAGCAGCACGAGCTGTTCCGCCTCATCGAGGACACGAGCGAGCACGTCTTCATCACGGGCCGCGCGGGAACCGGTAAGTCGACTCTTCTGCAGTACTTCTCGTGGAACACCAAGAAGCAGATCGCGATCTGCGCGCCCACGGGCGTCGCGGCACTGAACGTCGAGGGGCAGACGATCCACTCGCTGTTCCGCCTGCCGATCGGGCTCATCGGCGGGTCGGACATCGATCAGAACGACAACACCCGCCGCATCCTCAACGCGATCGAGACGCTCGTCATCGATGAGATCTCCATGGTGAACGCCGACCTGATGGATGCCATCGACCGCTCGCTCCGTCAGGCGCGGGGCAAACGCGGCATCCCGTTCGGCGGCGTGCAGATCGTCATGTTCGGCGACCCGTACCAGCTCGCGCCCGTGCCGCCCCGCGGCGAGGAACTGCGCTACGTCAAGGACCACTACCGCTCGTTCTGGTTCTTCGACGCGAAGGTGTGGGCCGGGTCGTCGGGAGGAGATGTCGTCGACGACGGCGGGGGGCTGTTCGCGGTCGACACCACGGCCGAGCTGCATGTGCGGGAGCTCGTGCAGATCCACCGCCAGTCGGACGACGGATTCAAGGCGATGCTGAACGCCGTCCGCTATGGGCGGGTCACCGCCGACATCGCCGGCGTCCTCAACACGCAGGGCGCCCGAACGCCCCCCGAGCCGGAGCCCGGCGAGGTGCCCATGATCACGCTCGCGACGCGCAACGACATCGTCAACAGCATCAACAGCCGCCACCTCGCGGCGCTGCCGGGGAAGGAGCAGACCGCTCGGGCCGAGGTCAGCGGCGAGTTCGGCCGAGGTGAGGCCTCTCTCCCGGCGGAGTCGGAGCTGAAGCTCAAGGTCGGCGCGCAGGTCATGTTCCTGCGCAACGACACGTCGATGTCGGGGGAGCCGCCGCGCTGGGTGAACGGCACGATCGGCACGGTCGTGCGCATCCTGGGGGAGACCGTGCGCGTCGAGATCGACGGCGACGAGGTCGACGTCGACCCCGCCGTCTGGGAGCGATTCCGCTACTCGTACGAGCCGACGACGAAGAAGCTCACGCGCGACGTGGTGGCGGAGTTCACGCAGTTCCCGCTGCGGCTCGCGTGGGCCGTGACGATCCACAAGTCGCAGGGGAAGACCTACGACCGCGCGATCATCGACCTGGGCTCCGGTGCCTTCGCTCCCGGGCAGACGTATGTGGCGCTGTCGCGTCTGACGTCGCTGGACGGCCTGTACCTGTCGAGGCCGCTGCGCCCGAGCGACATCCGCGTCGACGAGGACGTCCGGCGCTTCATGCGCGAGGCCTGGGAGGCCAGGTCGACGCCGCAGGTCGGGCGCTGACGGTACGTCTTCTGGCCGCACCGGTCGTTGAGTGAGCGAAGCGAGACGAAACGTGCCGAACGTCTTGTCACCGCGTTTCGTCTCGTCGCAAGCTCCTCGCTCAACGGGCGGCGAGGTCGCAAGCTCCTCGCTCAACGGGCGAGAAGGTCGCAAGCTCCTCGTTCAACGGGCGGGGTAGGTCGCAGGCTCCTCGCTCAACGGGCGGGGAGGTCGCAAGCTCCTGGCCCTTCGACAGGCTCAGGGACCCACGGGCGGGGTCAGGCGGCGACGCGGGCGCGGTCGAGGTCCTCGAACAGCTCGGTGTTGAAGCGGTAAGCCAGGAGCACCTCGTCGATCACGCGCTCGCGCTCGGCCTCGTCCCACGGAGCGGCGTCGAGCTGCTCGCGGTAGACGTCCTTGAACGCGGCCGGGTCGGCGATGTCGTCGAACAGGTAGAAGCCGATGCCGTTCGTCTCGAAGCCGAAGCGGCGGGCCATGACGCGGCCGATGAAGATGCCGCCGGACAGGTCGCCGAGGTAGCGCGTGTAGTGGTGCGCGACGAAGCCGCCGGCCCAGGTCGCTCCCACCTGACGGATGCGCTCGACGTAGCGCTGCGTGGTGGGGAGAGCGGTGATCTGCTCGCGCCAGCCGTCGCCGAGCAGGAACTCGAGATCCGCCTCGAGGGCGGGCAGGCGGGTCAGCTTGTCGCTGAGGAAGACGGATGCCACGGCATCCTGACGCATCCGCTCGCCCGTGCTCTCGAGAGCCTCGTAGATGAAGTAGTGCTGCGCGACGAGGGCGATGTAGTCCTCGCGGGATCCTTCGCCCTTGAGCAGGTCGGACATGAAGCCCGCACCCTCGCTGCGGGAGTGCGAGCTGGAGGAGCGCTCGCGGAGCGCGGCGGAGAAGGAGAGGATCTCGGTCATGCCCTCAGTGTAAGGGTTGCCTAAGCTTCCTCGAAACCCCTCCGTCACGCGAGGTCAGGCGTGCGGGCGCGCCTCGACCCCGAGCCTCTCGCACGCGGCATCGTACAGCGCGACGACCTCGCGGCGCACGGCGGGGCGCTCGCTGATGGGTCCGCCCGGCCAGTCGACCCGCAGTTCGCTCACGCCGTCGGCGCGGGTGACGTCCCAGACGCCGCCGTCGCCGTCGAACCCCGTCATGACCGCATCGGTGATGCCCTCGGCATCCGCGGCGGAGAACGCCCTCGCGATCAGCAGATTGTCGTCCGTGTGATCGTCGTTCATGTGGTGGAGGATGGCGGAGACGACGTCGGAATCGAAGATGTGGGGCATGCTCATCACCCTAAGGGCACCCTAAGCGAGGGTGTGCGATGCTCGCTTTCAGGATCCGCGTTCTAGACTCGGGAGACACGTCTTTCGGGGGTCCCCTACATGCAGCTTCTCTCGTCGCGCAGATTCCGCGCCGCCGCGGCCGGCCTCGCCGTGCTCGGGATCTTCCTCACCGGGTGCACGGCGGACCCGTCGTTCAGCTACGACCCACCCGCGCAGGTCGAGGGGGAGCTCCCCGACGAGACCGTCACCGCGATGACGGATGCCGTGAACAACGCGCTCGCCGCGTCCGGCGCGACCGGAGCGGTCGTGGGCGTCTGGGTGCCGTGGAGCGGCAGCTGGGTGACCGGCGTCGGCACGCAGGAGCCGGGCGCGGGCGCGGAGATCAGCACCGACATGTCGTTCCGCGTCGCGGACGTCACGCGCCTCATGACCTGCGACGTGCTCTACGGCCTGGCCGACGAGGGGGTCGTCGAACTCGACGCCCCGGTGCCCGACTACGTCTCGGGCGTTCCCGACATGCAGGACGCGACGCTCCTCGACCTCTGCAACGGCACGAGCGGAGTGGGCTCGTCGGAGGCCGCCGTGAAGTCCGCGTGGTTGAACACCCCCGAGCGCGTCTGGGCACCGCTCGAGCTCGCATCGTTCGGCCTCGCCGCAGCGCGCACGGCCCCGGAGACCACGTACCGCGATTCGGACGTCAGCTACCTGCTCCTGGGCCTCGCCCTCGAGCGGGCATCGGGCATGACGGCCTCCGAGCTGATCGCCGAGTACGTCACCGAGCCGCTGGGGCTCGCGAACACCTCTCTGCCCCGCACGGCGCCCGCTGCACCCTCAGAGGGCCCGGTGATGGAGGGCCACTACCTCTCGCCCGTCGAGGGCGGGTACAACTGCGCCGCTCCCGTCGACATCACCACGATGTCCTCGAGCACCGGGTTCACCGACTCCGGTGCGGTCTCGACGATCGAGGACCTCGGCCGCTACGCGCAGGCGGAGGCGAAGCAGGTGCTGCGGACGAAGGACGAGCCGGCCCGCTTCGGCGCCCCGCTCCCGGCCTACGACGGTGCTCCGTCGTGGCTCCAGGCGACCGGAGGAGCCCAGATCGTCGGCTCGCTCGTCGGGCAGTACGGCTGGACGCCCGGCTACGCGACGGCCGCCTACGCCGACCCGGCGACCGGGTTCACCGTCGCCGTGTCGCTGAACGACTCCACCGTCGGCGGCAACATCGCCGCGTTCCTCGCGTGGGAGCTGGCCGCGATCGCGTCCAAGGCACCGGCGGCCTCCGGCCAGACGGCCCCCGAGTTCGGCCTCCCCTTCACGGCGGAGCAGTTCCACCAGGCGATCGCCGACGCCGCGATCCCCTGCGTCGCGCCGCCGGCCGGCTGACGCGATCGAGGGGCCGCGCCCCGACCCACCGGAGGGTGACGATGGCCATCATCGACGATGCGATCTACGTCGACGGCGGCGGCACCGAGAATCCGGGGAGTCCGGGCGTTCAGGCGCAGGGCTGGCTGTAGCCCCGCCCCGCCCGCTCGGCTACTCGTTCTCGAGGTCGTCGATCTCCACACCGGGGCCGGGCCCCGGTCGCACGGGGGCGTCCGGCGCGATGTCGATGCGCGTGTTGCCGTCGTGCTCGCTCACCTCGATGCGGGGAGCCGCGTCCGCCTCGGTCGCGTCGGGAGCGGCGGTCAGCTGATCGTGCCGCTTCTCCTCGCTGGTCATCTCGTCGACCGGCGTGTGCTGGGGGGTCTGGTCAGGCGTGATCATGGTTCTCCTCGGTCAGGGCGGGGTCGGTGGATGATGCGGGTGCGGGGGAGCGGCGGCGCCCCCATCGGGCCAGAAGATACAGGACGACGCCGACGGCGAGCAGGATGGCGCCGAACAGCCAGACGGCGGGCCGCTGCTGCGTGAGCAGCAGGATGCACGACAGGATCCCGAGCACCGGGATGACGGTCCAGATGCGGAAGTGGTCGTGCTCCACGCGATCACGCCGCAGCACGAGCACCGAGACGTTGACGCTGAGGAAGACGACCAGCAGCAGCAGGACGACGGTCTCGGCGAGTGTGGCGAGATCGCCGACCAGGGTGAGTCCCATCGCCACGAGAGTCGTGGTGAGGATCGCGACCCAGGGCGTCTTGCGCTTCGGCAGCACGCGTCCGAGCACCGAGGGCAGAAGGTTCTGCTCGGCCATGCCGTACGTGAGGCGGCTCACCATGATCATGGTCAGCAGGGCGCCGTTCGCGACGGCGATCAGGGCGATCAGGCTGAAGAGCCAGGACGGGATGCTGGCGCCGACCGCCTCGACGACGGAGAGCAGCGGCCCGCTCGACTCCTGGAGCTCGGATGCCGGGAGGGTGATCGAGCTCGCGATGCCCACGAGGACGTACACGGCGCCCGCTGTGAAGAGCGCACCGAAGAGGGCGCGCGGATACGTGCGACGCGGGTTCTTCACCTCTTCGATCATGTTGGCCGAGGTCTCGAAGCCGACGAAGGAGTAGTAGGCGATCACGGCACCGGCGAGCACGGCCATCGCGGCGGGCGTGCCCTCCGGCGTCTGCGTGAGGCGCGAGGCGTCGCCCCCGCCGCCCGCGACGAACATGCCGACCACGACGATGACGATCACGAGGCCGCTGAGCTCGATCGCGGTCATCACGAGGTTCGCGCCCAGCGACTCGCGGATGCCGCGGGCGTTGAGCGCCGCGACGATCGCGAGGAACACGATCGCGACAGGGATGGTCGGCAGGTCGAAGAAGGTGCCGAGGTAGTCGCCGGCGAAGGCGATCGCGAGACCGGCCGCGCTCGTCACGCCCGCCGCCAGCATGCTGAACCCCACGAGGAACGACACGACCGGGCTGTGGAAGGCCCGCTCGGCGAAGACGGATGCGCCTCCGGCGCGGGGATACTTCGTGACCAGCTCGGCGTAGGAGCCGGCGGTGAGCAGGGCGAGCAGGAGCGCGAGGAGCAGCGGCGCCCAGAGCATCCCTCCGACCTTCTCGGAGAGGACCCCCATGAGCGCGTAGATGCCGGCGCCGAGGACGTCGCCCAGGATGAAGGCGAACAGCAGCGGGCCGGTGATGGCGCGGCGCAAGCGGGTGGGCTTGTCCTGCGCGAGAGCGGTGTCGGAGGTCATCCCGGAACCCTACGGACTGAGGCGCGGCCCGGGCGACGGGGTTGACAGGTGCCTCCCCGTCGCCCAGACCCTCTTTCACAGGAGCAGCCGGGCCCTCGGAATCATCCGTTCGGGGGATGCCGGGGTGTGATGACCTTCCGTAGCGTGAAGTCATGCTGATCGTCGAAGAACTCCACATGCTGCTGCTCCGCCCGGACGGCCGCGTCGAGAGCTCGGTGAGCGTGAACCGCCTGTACGGCGAGATCGCCGCCGTGCTCGCAGACCTGGCGCTGACGGGGCGCATCGTCGTGACCGACGAGAAGCACCCGGTCGTCGAGGTCGTGTCGGCCGAGCCGACGGGGCATCCGGTGCTCGATTCGACCCTGGTGCGCCTCGCGCCGCTCCGGGGCAAGCGTCTGCAGTCGCTCGTGATGCGGCCGAAGCTCGACCCGCTCGAGGTCGTCGCCGAGTCTCTCGTCGTGCAGGGCGTTCTGGTCCGAGGGGAGCGCGGCTTCTTCGGGTGGGGTTCGGCGCGGACTCCCGAGTCCGACCCGGCGCCCGAGCGCGTGCTGCGGGCACGGATCGCCGCGGTGCTGGCCGGAACCGGCACCCCGACCCCCGCGGACCTCACGCTGCTCGCGATCCTCAAGGGGCTGAACGCCGCGCCCGCGATCCTGCGCGATGAGAGCGGCGGGCTCTCGGCGCGAGACCTGGGGAAGCGGATCGACGACCTCACAGCGGGGTCGGTGGCGGGGGACGCGGTGGCGAAGGCTGTGACGGCCGCGGTCACCGCGGCGCTCATGGCCGCCATCACGCCGGCGATCGTGGCGGCGACGGTCGTCTGAGAGCGCGCTCGCTGACCGGATGCCGCTCAGAGCCGCGCGATGAGGGGATTGCGGTCGAGGGGGTCGACGATGATCCCCGCCACCGCCACACGGTCGAGCACGGGGAACTGCGACACGGCGCCGATCTTCTCCTCGCTCGCCAGCACGTAGGTCTCGGCGCATCGGCTCGCGATCGCGCGCTTCGTCACCGCATCGTCGAGCTCGCCGGTCGTCAGACCGCGCTCGGGGTCGACCCCGGTGACGCCGAGGAAGAACAGGTCGGCTGCCAGGTGCTGCACGGCCTCCATCGCGAGCGCGCCGCCGGCGACCAGGGAGTGGCGCGAGAGCTCACCGCCGATCATCACCACCCGGGCGTCCGAGTGCTCGGCCACGGCGAGGGCGACGGCCGGGCTCGGGGTGATGACCCGGAGGTCGACGCCGCGGGGCAGGAGCTTCGCCATCTCGAGCGTCGTCGTCCCGGCATCCAGCACGATCGTGGAGGACGGGGCGATGAGCTCGACGGCGGAGCGCGCGACCCGCTGCTTGCTCTCGGTGGCGAGTGCGGACCGCTGGGCGACGGGCCGGTCGGCCGGAGGGATCGGGACGGCGCCGCCGTAGACGCGCAGCAGCTCGCCGGCATCCGCCAGCTCCCGGAGGTCGCGGCGGATCGAGTCCTCCGAGACGCCGAGGTGCTCCGCCACGTCCTTCGCGACGATGCGGCCGTCGCTCCGCAGCACAGCGCGGAGATGCCCCTTGCGTTCGGCGTTCAGCATCCGATTCCTTCCTGAAGTTGCACGTTCCTGCATGTTTCAGGTTACGCTCATCGGCATGACAACGCCACTCCTGATTCTCATCGCCGGCCCCTACCGCTCCGGCACCGGCGGCGACCCCGCCCTGATCGCTCGCAACCTCGAACGTCTGGAGGAGGCCGCAGCTCCCCTCCACCGCCTCGGCCACGTGCCGATGATCGGCGAGTGGGTCGCCCTCCCGATCCTCCGCGGCATGGACGACACGGATGCCGGGGAGGGCGACGTCATGTACGAGACCGCCCGCCGGCTGCTGCAGCACTGCGATGCCGTGCTGCGCCTCCCGGGTGAATCCTCGGGCGCCGACAAGGACGTGGAGATCGCCCTCGAGCGTGGCCTGCCCGTCTACCGGGCCCTCGACGAGATCCCGCCGCTCGCGGGCTGAACCTCAGATCACGAAGCGGACGCTCGTGAGCGTCTCGGCCACAGCCCACAGCTCCGCGCCCACCTCGGGGTCGCGGACATGCTCGGATGCGCGGACGCGCGCGGGCCGTCCGCGGAACTCCAGTACACCGCCCGGGCCCCAGTAGTCTCCGCCCGTCGCGTCCTGCTCGGTCGCGGCGTGCACGATCGGCAGTGCCCCGGCGTCCTTCCCCTGCACGAGCAGGCGCGTGGGAGAGGCGAGTGCCCGCACCACCGCCGGCACCGGGGCGAGCCCGTCTCGGAGCGGGGTGAGCGGGTCGACCGCGTACCCCGGGTGGGCCGCCAGCGCGGAGCGGGCGGTGCCGCGCCAGCGACGGTCGAGCTCGAAGACGAGGGACATGAGAGCGGCCTTCGACCGACCGTACTGTCGGAGCGACGACCCGCTCCATGGCTGATCGAGAGCAGCGGGGTCGATGCGGGCGAATCGATGGGCGATCGAGCCGACGGCGACCACGCGGGCATCCGCCGCGAGCGCGTGCTGCAGGCCCGCGAGGAGGGCGAAGTGTCCGAGCGCGTTCGTCCCGACCATGAGGTCGAGGCCGTCGGCGGTCCGTGCCTCAGGGCTGGCGGCCTTCACTCCGGCATTGCAGATCACGCCGTCCAGGCGCTCGTCCACCTGCGCCGTGGCCGCCGCGACGCTCGCCAGCGAACCGAGGTCGAGCGGGAGGACGCGCAGGTCGGCATCGGCGACGTGGGTGCGGATCGACTCCGCGGCGATCCGGGCCCTGTCCTCCGACCGGCATCCCAGGATCACGCGCGCTCCGCGCGCCGCGAGCATCTCGGCACACCAGTACCCGATGCCCGCGTTCGCGCCGGTGACGAGGAGCGTGCGGCCGACGAGGTCCGGTGCGGTGCGGGGCATGTCACCAACCTAGGCGGTGCCTGAGTGCTACCGTCGTGCGCGCGCCCGGGTCTTGGTGACGCTGCTCAGGGTCGCGCGCACCGGGGTGCCGAGATACAGGCCGAGGGAGGCACCCGAGGCGAGGCCGACGCCGATCACGGCGGCGAGCACGAGCGATCCGCCCGCACCGACCATGGCGCTCGCCGAGCCGTCGGTGTGCACCATCTCGAGGAGACCCTGGAAGACCGCGACGCCGGGCACGAGCGGCACGATCGCCGCGGTCGTCACCGCGACGGACGGCACATGCAGGTTGTGCGCGATCAGCACCCCGACGAAGCTCGCGAGGAGGGCGCCGATCGCGCTCGCGGCGGCGGGATGCAGGTGCAGGGCCGTCGTCGCGGCGTATCCGCCGATCGTGATCGCGCTGAGCAGGGCGCTGACGAGGATGATCCCGGAGCCCGCGCCGTTGAACACGGCCACCGCGATCGCGATGATGATCGCGCCGGCGAACTGGTTCGGCAGGGGCCCGAACGGGGCGGCGTCGTCGGGCAGGTCCATCGTGAAGCCGAGGACGCTGCCGAGCTCGAGGCCCGCGAGGATGCCGATCACGACGCCCAGGGTCTGCATCGTGAGGTCGAGGATGCGGCCGCCCGCGGTGAGGGCGAAGCCGTCGATCGCGTCCTGCGCGGCACCCACGACCGTCAGCCCGGCGAGCATCAGCACGATGCCGGAGGCGACGATGATCGACGGGCGGATGCCGACGAACGGCTCGATGCCGGCGGCGCCGAGCGCCGAGACCGCGACCGCGATGACGGTCGTGACGAACGCTCCGGCGATCTGGCTGAAGAACAGCGGCACCCGGATGCGCGCGAGACCCGCCTGCGTGACCGCGGCGCCGAGGGCAGCGACGAACGTGAGGCCGACGATGATCGGCGAGGCGCCGAGCATGATGCTGACGCCGACCGCGAGCAGGGCCCGAGCGACCACGACGACCGGCTGCTGGTAGCGGAACGGCACGCGTCGGATGACCCGGAACGCCGTTCGCGCCGAGTCGAGGTCGAGGCCGCCCTCGATGTCGGCGACCAGCGCCTGGACGCGCTGGAGCTTGTCGTGGTCGGGCGCCGCCACGCGGACGACGCGCACCAGGGTCTCCGGCCACACCTCGCCGCTCAGGTGGAACGACACCGTGATCGAGTTGTACGTCACGTCGACCTGCACCCCGCGCATGCCGTACGCGTCGCACACGCGGATGATCGCGAGGGTCACCTCGTGCGCCGACGCTCCCACGGCGAACATCGCTTCGCCGATCCTCGTCGCGAGGTCCAGCACGCGCGGCACGGTCCGCTCGTCGATGACGGGCAGTGCCTCGGTGGGAGCGACGTTCGCGGGGTCGGTGCGCACGATCCGGCGCATCGAGGCGAGCAGCCGCCGCTGGGAGTTCGAGGACATGATGTCCATTCTCCCGCGACCGGAGCTCCTACCGGTCAACTCCGACCGGCGCATCGATCCCGTCGCGCGAGCCGCGGATCGCGGCGGCGGGCAGGGCCTCGCGGAGCCGTCGGCGGTCCCTCTCGGTGAGCACGATCTCCGCCCCTGCGGCGTTCTCCTCGAGCCGCCGCCGATGACGGGTGCCGGGGATCGGGACGACGCCCTCGGAGATGACCCACGCGAGTGCGATCTGCGCCACCGTCGCGCCCCGCTCGCGCGCGATGGCCTCGACGCCGTCCACGAGCCGCCGGTTCGCTGCAAAGGCCTCCGGCTGGAATCGAGGGAGACCCCGTCGCGCGTCGTCCGGTGACAGGTCGTCGAGAGAGCGGATGCCGTCGGTCAGCACTCCGCGCCCGAGCGGAGAGAACGCGACCACGCCGATGCCGAGCTCGTCGGCGACCGCCTTCTCGTCGTTCAGGAGCATGTCCGGCGCGAAGAGCGAGAACTCCGACTGCACCGCGGCGATCGGATGCACGGCGTGCGCCCGCCGCAGAGTGGGCGCGGATGCCTCGGACAGTCCGATGTGCCGCACCTTTCCTTCCGTCACGAGCTCGGCCAGTCCGCCGACGCTGTCCTCGATGGGCACGGCGGGGTCGACGCGGTGCAGGTAGTAGAGATCGATGACATCCATGCCGAGGTGCCGCAGCGACCGCTCGCACGCGCGACGGATGTACTCGGGCGAGCCGTTGCGACCGCGGATCGTCCCGTCGTCATCCATCTCCGACGACGCCTTGGTCGCGAGCACGATCTCGTCACGCCGGTCGCCGAGAGCCCGGCCGATGAGCTTCTCGTTCTCGAACGGGCCGTACGCCTCCGCGGTATCGATGAACGTGACGCCGATGTCGACGGCACGGCGCAGGGTCTCGATGGCCTCGGTCTCGTCTGTGGGGCCGTAGTACGCGCTCATCCCCATCGCGCCGAGGCCGATCGAGGAGACCGACAGTCCGTCGCCGAGGTGTGTGGTGTTCATCCGTTCTCCTGTTCAGTGCTCGTGCCGGTGCGCGACGTCTCGTCCTCGCCGACCACGTCGCGATAGGCCCGGATCTTCTTCTCCAGGGCCTCGAGATGACGCCGGGTCCGCGCGAGCTCGTCGAGCACGCGCGCACGGTGCCCTTCCAGCACCCGCAGCCGGTCCGCCTCCGAGCCCGCGCGCCGGGACAGGTCTGCGAGCATCCTCATGTCGACGATCGACATGCCCGTCTCGCGGAGCATGAGCAGGCCGTTGATCCAGTCCAGATCGTTCCGTCGGTATCGGCGGTGCCCTGACGCGTCGCGTCGCGTCGGATCGAGCATCAGCCCCTCGCGCTCGTAGAAGCGCAGGGTCTGCACACTCAGCCCGGTGGCTTCGGCCACCTCGCCGATCGCGAGCCCGCGGTCGGGCACGACGATGTCGGTCGTCGGGAGGATGATCGCGTCCATGGGTCCCATCCTGGAACCTCTACCGCGGTATAGGTCAAGCCCGGGCAATCCGCGCCCTGAGTCAGGCCGTCTGCGGGGCCAGCTTCGCCACGACGGCGGCGCGGCTCTCATCCTCCGACGCGAGGACGCCGCCGTTCGCGACGTGGTCTGCGAGGACCTCCTCGAAGAGGATGCGGACGTCACTGCGTCGCGCGCCGAGAGCGTCGACCGCCGCCTGCGTCACCGCTTCCGCGAACTCCCGACGCTGGGAGAGCGTGCGTCCGGCGAGCAGTTCGACGCGGATGTTCGGCATGCGGGCTCCTTCATCGGAGGGGTGCGGAGGATGCTCCTGCCACTCTCGCACGGATGGAACCGTGGCGGGTGGAACGCGTCGGCTCCGCCCACTCGGATCGCACGATGAGTCCCGTCACTCCAGGCTCGTCCGTTCGTCCTTCAGGGCCGCGATCCGGGTGGTCGACGGGGTCTCGCCGAAGCGCTCGGCGTAGCGTCTCGCGAAATACCCCAGATGCAGGAACCCCACCGCCAGGGCCGCGTCCGTCACCCGCATCGACGGCCCGCCGACCCCGATGAGCAGCCGCCGTGCGCGATCCAGACGTCGAGCGCGGAGCCATCGCATGGGCGTCGCCCCGGTCTGCTGGCTGAACGCCGACTGCAGCGCGCGCGGACTCACATGAGCCTGCGCGGCGATCTGGGTGAGGGTCATGGGGTCGGCCAGGTTCGCCATCATGAAGTCCATCGCTCGCTGGACGGCGCGGCTCGGTGCGCGTCGGTTCTGCGGGATGCTCTCCCGGAACGACGGCATGGTCATCAGGGCCGCCTCGATCGCGGTGTCCTCGACGTGCCTCCTCATGCGCGCCGTGATCAGTTCCGATGACGAGCTGTTGAGCACCAGGGAGGTGACGAAGACCTCGATCGCCTCGGCGTCGGGCCGCACGATGGCCCTGATGTGGTCGTCGCTGAGAGGCGCCTGGTCGGGTTGATCGAGCAGAGCCGCGGCGATGCGCTCGACACGCCGCCGGCGCATCGGGAGGAGCACCTGATCGTTCCCGGCCGAGCAGAGGGTGCGGAATCCCTGATCTGGAGGGATGAACCCCGCGTCGCCGGGGGTGATCAGCACGTCCGTGTGCCCGGACCGGAAACTCGCCGTGCCCGCGACGGTCAGGGCGAAGACGTAGTGCTCCTCGTCCTGCTCGGAGGGGGAGAGCGCGACCTCGGAGCCGAACGACATCCGCACGAACCCCAGCGAAGGTGCGGGCGGAACGGCGCTCAGGTGCGCGTCGAGCGCCGCACCCCGCGAGACGGGAACCACCCTCACGGGGCGCAGCCCGGAGGACGCCATCCGTTCGGCCGCCTCGTCCGGATCGTCCGTTCCCGACAGGATCGGTGCGCCGCGAGCCGTGAGGGCCGCGTGCAGATTCAGGTACGTCATCGCGACCGCCGTGCGGGGGCCGCGGCATCTGCGATCCCCAGCCGCCACAGAGCGAGGGTTGCGGCCGAGAGCGCGCCCGCCCCGGCCACGGCCCACCACGCGAATCCGGGCAGATCGGAGGCGCTGCCGACCGCTGCGAGATCGGCGGCCGGTGTCGGGGTCACCCTCGTCCCCGTCACGAGGATGCGGTGGGTGTTGATGCCGAGCGGGGTGCAGGTGACGAGGGTGACGAGATCGGCGTCGCTCCCTGCGCGGAGCGAGTCGGTGTCTTCGGGGGCCACGACCCGCGTCTCGATCACCTCGTAGGTGAGGACCTCGCCGAGCGTCTCGACGGTGAACCGGTCGCCGACCTCCACCCGGTCGAGGTCGGAGAACATCGTCGCGTCGGCGAGTCCCCGATGCGCGGTGATGACCGCGTGCGTGCCGGCGCCGCCCACCGGCAGATGGGACCCCTCGAGGTGGCCGGCTCCCCGCAGCAGCGTGGCATCGCTCGTGCCGTGGTAGATCGGCAGGTCGACCTCGATCGACGGGATGCGGATGCGCGCCATCATGCCCGAAGCGTCGACGGCGAGCATCCGGTCGTAGTCGAGACCCGACGCGCTGGAGCCCACGCTCGTGGGCACGGAGGCGTTGCCGTCGAGGTCCACGCCCGCCGACAGGGCGGCGTTGTACTGCTGGGCCTGGGTGAGCTGCTCGACCGGTGACGGCTCCGCGGAGCGCACCTCGGCGCTGTACTGCTGGATCACCTGCGACTGGTTCACCGCCGAGGTCCAGGACGCGGCCTCGGGGTAGAGGAACACGGCGAAGCCGATGAGGGCGGCCGACACCGACACCCAGCTGACGACGCTCGGCCGCCAGCCGCGGGAGGCGGGCATCATGACGCCCGCCTGCGCCGGATCCGCCTCAGGGCGAAGGTCGCCATCGCGATCACGGCCCCGCCGAGCCCGGCGATCGTGAATGCGTCGGCGCTCATCCCTCCCGTGAAGGGAAGGATCAGCGGCGGCTGCTGACGGTTGACGATGGGTGCGAGCCCGACGTCGAGCGCCGTGGCGCCCACCGTGAACTCGTGCGGTGTCGTGTCGAGCACGTATCCGGCCGGCGCCGTGGTCTCCTGCAGCGTGTAGCCGCCCCAGTCGAGGTCGTCGACGCGGAACGCTCCGGCGACGGGGTCCGCGTCCTCGCCCGTGCACGGAGAACCGACGCAGTCGGTCACCGTGACCGGGGCATCGCCCCCGCGCCGCAGCGACCATTCCGAACCTGCGAGTGCGGTGCGTGCGCCGTCGTCGCCGACCTTGGTCCACGTGACACGACCGGGAAGTCGGTCGTTCTGGACGGTCAGAGACAGGGACGCCGCGTCGAGGGTCACTGCTCGCACCGCGGGGTCCGAGATCGCATAGCCCGTCGGCGCCTCCACTTCCTGGACCAGGTAACGGTCCCAGAGGAGCTGGGCCCACACGGCCGTGCCGGTCGTGTCCGTCGTGACGGCCGCGCCGACCGCGACATCGACCGCGGGGTCGAGGGCGCCGTTGCGGTCCACGTCGCGCCACAGCTGGAACCGCGCGCCGGCGAGCCCGGTGCCGCTGGTCGCATCGACCTTCTCGAGCCTCACATCTCCCACGCCGATCGGATGCTGGGTCGTGCCGCACACGCGCGGGAGGCACTGCGACGGCGGTGCGGGCGGGGTCGCCCCGGTGTGCACATACGCGATGTTGCGGAGCAGGCGGTCACTCCCCGCCGGCTGTGTGCTGCGCACCGTGGCCGAATACCGGATGTCGACGCTCTGCGCGACGGGGATCCCCGTGCCGGTCCACGTGAACCGCGCTGCGGCCTGGTCGGTGACGATCGCGCTGCCGGCGGCGGGGGTCGCCGCGATCGACGACCACTGCAGATCGGCGTTGTCCGCGACCGATGCGAGCGCGTCGGTGAGGCGCCCGCTCCAGGTGCTGGCCGGGTTCCATTCGCTCGACGCCGTCGCTGCCGGCGGGTGCGCGTACCGGATCGGCTTCGCCGTCACGGTGTAGCCGACGACCTCGCCGGCTTTCATGGTCGTCGTCGTCGCGGGGACGGAGGTCTTCGCGATCTCGAACGCGGGTACCTCGAAGGCGAACCTCCGGTCGACCGTGACGGATGCCCAGCGGTCGATCTCGGAGAGGTTGCCCCACGACCCGGCGAAGCCCGACGTGAGCGCCTGGGCGGGATTGGAGTTGTAGTACCGGGCGTCGGTGGTCGCGGCGGTCGTGCAGGTGCCCTGGCCCCAGCGGTGCACACCGGTCGAGCTGTCGGCGTGGTCGCCGATGAGGGGGCTGGTCGTCGAGCACTTCTGCTGGCCGGCCGGCAGCTCGGAGAGGATCTTGCTGTCGTTCCAGGAGAGGTCGAACCTGTTCGTCGCCGGGCCGTTCAGGCGCTCGACGATGACGCCGTTGGGCAGGAACTCCACGTCGGAGTCGAGCAGGTGGATCTCGCCGAGCCGGGTGATCGCGACCTGCACGGCCAGCGGAGTGGTCGTGCTGATCGGTGCACCCTGGGCGGTGAGTCCGTCGAACGGCACACTGGTGGCGCGCCCGGTGACGACGGGTGCCGTGAGGGAGCGATCGGCGGGACCGGTGAAGACGCCGTCGTCGTCGACATCGACTCGGAGGTCGAGAGTGCCCTCGAAGTTCGCGACCGTGAATCCGATCGCGCCGCTGCGGGCGCCGGGCGCCGACGGGGTGAACGCGAGGTCGACGTCGAGGTCGGCTGCTGTCGGGGGAGCGGCGCGGAGCCACGTGACCGTGCCGTTGGGCAGGGTGGCGCTCGCCGGCAGGTCGGCGGCGGGTGCCTCGAAGAAGATCTTGTACGGGCTGAACGAGCATCCCGAAGTGCCGACCGGCCGGTAGGTGGTGGGGCCGTTCGTGGCGATGGATTCGTGCACCGACGAGCAGGTCGCCGGGTTCACCACGCCGAACGCGTTGGCCGAGTACGCGGCGTCGATGCCCAGGACGCCCTGTCGGACGATCCGATAGGTGAAGCCCTGCCGGCTCTGGTAGAAGAGCGTCATGTTGACGGTGCGTCCGGCGCTGAAGTCGGTGATGTCGTCGGCTGTGACGAGCGACTCGGTCCAGACGCGACCGGGCTTGAGCGGCGAGATCGCATCGGCCCGTGTGCCGATGCTCCAGGTCAGTCGGTTCTGCCCCAGGTTCTGCGTGGGCGCGGTCGTGCCGGCGCCCTGTTCGATCGAGACGCTCCAGATGCCCGTCTGGTTGGCGGCGATGATGAGGGGCTGGTAGGTGCATGCGGCGAGGAGCGTGCTCACCGGCGTGGTCGTCGAGTTGACGGTGCAGGAGTACTGGACGGTGTTCTGCGGATCGCGGACGACGATGGCGGTGTTGGGCCCCCACCCGCCCGTCGTGGCGGCGATCTTGTGGAACTGCACCGACGGCTCCTCGCCCGGAGCGACGTACATGTACCAGGTCTGGAGACCGCGGACCGCCTGGTTCGCGGGGTTCGTCGAGGCCTCAGCGGGCGGCGGCGCGACCACGGAGGGCAGACCGAGCGTCGTGAAGGCGACGAGCAGTGCCACGAGTGCGGCGAGGAGACGACGGCGCGAGTGGCGGGCGTGGACGGCGGTGGGTGCGGGGAAGGTCATGTAGAGCTCGATCTCAGGTCGCGGGAAGGACCCCGGGGCGGAGTGCGTCTCCGCCCCGGGGTGGGGGTCACTGCGAGTCGCGGGTGCGGGCGCGGCGACGGGTCACGAGGATCGCGCCGACGGCGATCGTCACGAGGGCGGCCCCGGCGATCGTCATCACCAGCTGGCCGTTCGCGCCCGTGAGGGGCAGACTCGGGACGTTCTGCTGAGTGTTCTCGATCTCCGCGTGGAAGGCCGTCTCGGCCGTGGTCCCCGTGGTCACGGCGATGCCGACGTCGGCGACGGCGCCGACCGGCGTGATGAAGCCGGCGGGTGCCTGGACCTCGCGGACGACGTAGCAGCGCTCGGCGGCGCTGATCGGCGCGTTCACGCTGTCGGAGACGAACAGTCCGGCGATCGACACGACGCCCGAGTCGTTCGAGGTGAACCGCGTGCTGCCTCCGACGGTCAGGGCGGCGCCGGTCGCGGTCGTCGTCGAACAGTCGGCTGCGTACGGGTCGGAGGCGGCGTAGACCTCGAACACGGCTCCCTCGAGCGGGTTCGCCGAGTCGGTGTCATCCGTCTTGAGGATCCGTGCGTCTCCCCAATTCGTGGTGACCGTCGGCGAGACGCCGGTCGGCTTCTTCAGGTCGGGGTCGTTGATGTAGAGGATCGCCTCGTTGGTGATCGAGCCGTTGCCGACCGCGGTGACCACGCCCTGGAACGTCGTGATGATGCGTCCGCCGTCCTGCGTCTCGAGCCAGGCGAGACCCGCGGGGGTGAAGCGCACGCGCACGGCCTGGCCTTCGACGACCACGTCGAAGTACGAGGGATCGACGTCGGCGCCGCCCTCGAGCACGACGCTCGCGACACCGGTGCCGGATGCGGCGGCCTGGTCGGGGTCGAGCCTGTCGTCGAGGCGGTCAGACACGACGTAGGACTTCAGGGTCTCGTTCCCCAGCACCGGGATGTCGGTGGTGACGGGGAATCGGATGCTGCTGCCGAGGCCGAGCCCCGTCTGCGGCGTGATCGTCTTCGTGATGCCGGCGGTGCCGTTCTTCGGGTAGACGTGGACGTCGTAGAGCCAGCCCTTCTGGAAGGGGAGCGGCACGGAGACGATGAACGGCTGGGCGCGCTCGACGACCGATGCCGGTGCGTTCGTCTCGCACACCAGGTACGCGCCCACGGGCACGTCGATCGTGGAGACGCCGCTCGCATCGGTCGGCGCTCCGAGGATCCCGGCGCCGAGGGTGTAGCCGGCGGGTGCGGCACATGCGCCGGATCCGGGCTTCAGCGTCGACAGGGCGTTCCAGTCGGCGGCGTCCGCGAGGTCGAGCTCGACGATCGGGTAGACCGTGAACTCGACGCCCGAGATCGGCGCAGACGTGACTCCGGCCGCGCCGTCGGGGCTGCCCTCGACCGCGGGGGCCTTCTCCTGGTACTCGTGCTTGTGCACGGTGATCGAGGCGGGGGCATCGGTGTCGATGGTGCCGTAGGCGTCGGGTGCGGCGGACGCCGCGGAGGCGCCGAGGCCGGCGATGCCGCTCAGCGCGATGACGCCGGCGGACGCCAGCGTGACGCGGAGCGCTCGTCTGCGGGTTCTCTGGAACATGGTGCGGGTCGGACCTTTCTCGGGCGCGCCGAAGAGACGCGTGTCCACGGCGCGGCGTGGCTCGGCGAGGCACACGAGCCGGTTGCTCGCATGCGCGGTGACCGGGCGCGCAGGGTGCACGGATGAAGCCCGGCAGCAGGTGCGCTCGCCGGTCAGGTGGTCGCGGCTTCCCTCAGAACCGCTCCGCGTGATGGAACACGCGTATCCCCGTCGTTGTCATCCCCGGTCAACGACTTTCAAGCGTATGGAGGGCGTCGAGGCCGCGACTATCGCATTCGCGCTGCGGATGCGCACATTCGCGCACGGATCGGGGGCACACAGAGCGACCCCCGCGTCCGTGCGGACGCGGGGGTCGAAATCGTCGCGGAGTGCTGCTGTTACCCAGCCGTCTCCCGCGCCGCCGTCTTGCGCACAGACGGGCGCGTGAGCCGCGGGATCAGCGACGGGGTGCTCTCGCGGTAGGTCACGTAGTCGGCGCGGTCGCCCCACTTCTTCTCGGCCCGAGCCTCGAGGAGAGGGATGCCGCTGACCCGCGTGAGCAGCAGGATCACGAACAGCGGCGACAGGATCGCGACCCACTGCCATCCGGCCAGCACGGGAGCGGCGGTGAGGAAGACGCCGACCCAGAGCACGATCTCGCCGAAGTAGTTGGGGTGGCGCGAGCGGGACCACAGGCCGGTGCGGATGAACTCGTCCCGGTTGCGCGGGTCGGCACGGAACGCAGACTTCTGCGCATCCGCGACGATCTCGATCACCAGGCCGAGAGTCCACACGATGATGCCGACGACGGTCAGCCATCCGATCGGCGCCCGTGCACCGGCATCCGTGCTGATCGCGATCCAGGCGGCGGCTGCGGTGATCGACACCCAGGCGCCCTGGATGACCCACACCTGCAGGAACCGCACCGGCGATCCCTTGATCTCGTCGAAGCGCCCGTCGGATCCCGCCCTGTGCACGCGCAGGGCGAGGAACGATCCCAGGCGCGCTGCCCACACGATCACCATCGCCGCGAGGATCCAGCTGCGCGCGTCGGGCTTCGGCGTGAGCAGCACCAGCGCGACGGAGATCGCCAGGAAGGTGAGGCTGCCGGTGAGGTCGAAGAACCGCTCGGTGCGAAGGAGCATCGCCGGGATGAATGCCAGGACCTGGATGCCGAACGCCGCCGCGACCGCGATCGCGAAGAGCGGGACGCCGCCGAGGGTCGCGCCGCCCTGACTCCCGGCGAGCGCCACGAGAGCTCCGATCACGAGTGCCGCGAGGATCGCGATGACCGAGGAGCGGGACGACTTGGGGGTGGAGGGGGTCGGTGACGACATGGTGGCTTCCTGGTTCTCAGAGGTAGAGGTCTTCGACGGTGACGGCAGCGCGGTCGAGCACGACGCTCCGCTTGAGCTTCATGGTGGGCGTGACCAGCCCGCGGTCCTCGAGGTCGGCGAAGACCATGCTGAAACGCCGTACCTGCTCGCTGCGCGCGACGAGCGCGTTCGCGGCATCGACGGAGCGCTGCAGGTGCGCCCGCAGTGCGGGATCGGTCACGGGGTGGATCTCGGGGGCGGACACCTCGGGGATGTCTGCACCCTCGGCGGCCGCCCATTCGCGGGTCCGCTCCGGGTCGAGGACGAGGAGAGCGGAGAGATACGGCTTCCCCTCGCCGACCATCACCGCATGCGACACGAGGGGATCCGCCTCGACGGCGCTCTCCCAGCGGGTCGGGACGATCGTCTTGCCGTTCGAGGTCACGATCACGTCCTTGAGGCGCCCTTCGAGGATGAGCCTGCCCTGATCGTCGAGCCGACCGAGGTCGCCGGTGCGGAAGAAGCCGTCGACGAAGGCGGCCGCGTCGTGGGCGGGGTCGCGATAGCCGGCGAAGACGCCGACACCGCGCGCGAGCACCTCGCCGTCGTCGCCGATGCGCACGGTGAGTCCGGGCAGGGGCGGGCCGACGGTGCCCGAGGCGATGCGACCGGGCAGGTTGCCCGTGAGCGGCGCCGTGGTCTCGGTCAGCCCGTAGCCCTCGATGACCGGCACGCCGAGCCCGCGGAAGAACAGCGAGAGCTCCGAGTCCAGCGCTGCTCCGCCGGACAGGATGTATCCGACGCGGCCGCCCATCACGGTGCGGAGGCGCCGGTAGAAGAGGGCGTCGAAGAGACGGTGACGGACGCGGAGTCCGAGGCTCGTCGCCGGCGTCCGGCCTGCGTCGATCTGCTCGGCGCGGCGGCCCCACGCGATGGCCGTGGACCGGGCTGCGGCCCAGACCCGATCGAGGCCCTTGTCGGCGGCCTTGGTCGCGGCGGCGGCCTGGATCTTCTCCAGCACGCGCGGCACGACGACGAGGAACGTGGGCCGCAGCGTGTCGAGCGTCGCGACGACGGTGGAGGGGTCTGCGAGGTGCGCGATGCGCATGCCACTGGCCAGGCAGATCAGCTGGAGTCCGCGGGCCAGGACGTGCGCGAGCGGCAGGAAGATGACGGTGTTGCCGCTCTCGTTCACGATCTCTCGGTACGCGGCGGCGATGTTCAGCACCTGACCGAGGAAGTTGCGGTGCGTGAGCACCACGCCCTTGGGCTCGCCCGTCGTGCCCGACGTGTAGACGATGGTCGCCGGGTCGTCCTGCGATGCGGAGGCCCGGCGCGACTCGAGCTCCGTGTCGCTGACGTCGACGCCGAGCGAGATCAGGTCGGCGAGCGTGCCGGATGCCGCGGCATCCATGGTCCATGCACCGAGCGTCCCGTCATCCGTCTGATCGAGCGCATCTCGGAGGAGCGTCGCGTGCTCCGCCGTGCCGCCGATCGCGAGTCGCACACCCGCGTCGGCGACGATCGCGTTCACCTGCGACGGCGACGAGGTCTCGTAGATCGGCACGACGACGGCGCCGGCGAACCACGATGCGAGGTCGGCGACGGCCCAGTCGTAGCGCGTCGGAGCCATGATCGCGATCGGGTCACCCGGCTGCACGCCCTGGGCGATGAAGCCCTTCGCGAGGGCGCGCACCTCGTCCGAGAACGCCCGCGTCGTGATCGGGCGCCAGGACGCCCCGGCATCCGCATCCCCATCCTCGACCTCGAACGCGACGTGCTCCGGAGCCGCGGCCACGCGTGCGACCAGGAGGTCGGTGACGTTGCGGTACCCCTCGAGGTCCGCGAGCGGCGGGGTCGACGATTCGATCATCGGGGCTCCTTTCGGGCGCGCGGGAACGGCCCATCTGTTTCTGTTCGGAGACGAGGAGGAATCGGATGGGGTGTGTCCCGGCCGGTGCTGTCGCGATCGCCGTCCTCTAGTCTGGCGCGATGCGGATGCTCCTCACGTCCAACGGGATCACGAACGATCTGATCCGCGACGCGCTCGTCGAGCTGCTCGACGCCCCGATCTCGGAGTCGAGGATCGTGGTGGTGATCGACGCGATCCTCGGATTCCCCGGCGACAGCTCGACCCTCGTCGACCATCTCGACCGGCTGCGGTCACTGGGATGGGCGGAGTTCGACGTCGCCTCCCTGTTCGCCGGGCCAAAGGGGCTCGTGGAATCGCGTCTGCGCGCGGCCGACGTGATCCTCGGCTACGGCGGGAGCAATCTGTGGCTCGCGCACGCGTGGACGGAGACGGGTCTCGCCCCAGTGCTCGAGGAGCTGCTCGCGGAGAAGGTGTACGTCGGCTGGAGCGCGGGGTCGATGGTCTTCGCGCGGGACCTGCATCGGTGGGCGGAGGACTTCGAGGATCAGGACGAACTCGAGCTCTTCGGCCTCTCGGACGTGCAGCCCGCCGTGCGGCTCTTCGACTGGTTCTTCATGGGTCACCTCGGGGCGGACTGGATGCCGACGGATGCCGAGGAGCTGGCCGCGCGAGGAGCTGTACGGACTGGGCGGCAGGTGTGGTTCCTCGATGATGACTCGGCGCTGGTCGTGCGCGATGCCGCAGCGGACCCCGTCATCGTCTCGTCGGGGCACTGGCGGCGATACGGCGTCGACGGGTCCGTGGTCGGCGAGGGCTGAGCCGAGCGGCGCGAACCGCACGGCGACGACGAAGCGG
>JAZBLS010000021.1:0-25724 GCA_037033365.1 Actinomycetota bacterium
GTGCGCCGCCGAGCCGGGCGGCCGACACGGAGCCCCGCCGGGACCGCGGCGTGCTGGGCGACCGCGAGCAGGAGATCGACGAGGAGGGCGAGAACCGCGACCAGGAGGGCCCCCGCGAGCACCTGATCGAACCGCTGCAGCGGGATGCCCTGGATGATCGGGTACCCGAGACCACCGAGCCCCACGTACGCGGCGATCGTGACCGTCGCGATGACCTGCAGGAGAGCCGAGCGGATTCCGCCGACCAGCAGCGGGAGCCCGAGGGGCACCTCGACCTTCCAGAAGACCTGCCATCCCGTCATGCCCATGGCCTTCGCCGCGTCCAGCACACGGCGGTCGATCGCTTCGAGCCCGGTGTAGGCGCCCGCGAGCAGCGACGGGATCGCGAGCAGGACGAACGTCGTGATCGCGGCCTCGGGTATGCGCAGCACTCCGAGCAGCAGGACCAGAAGGACCATGAGCCCGAATGCGGGGATCGCGCGGGCAGCACCGGACACAGCCACCGCGATCTCGCGGCCCTTGCCCGTGTGGCCGATCAGCCAGCCGATGGGCACGGCGATCAGCGCGGCGATGAGAACCGAGATCGCGGTCAGGGCCAGGTGCTCGCCGAGGAGCTTGGGCAGAGCGTAGTTCCCCGTCCACTGGGCGGGGGCGACGATCCAGGCGAAGGCCTCGAGGAAGAGGTTCATGCGGGAGCTCCCACGGCGACGGGTCGCACCGCGCTGGTCTTGGTGGCGGCGCGCGTCCACGGCATGAGCGCCCGCCCGAGGAGGAGCAGGAGGAAATCGATCACGAGCGCGATCACGACGACCGCGATGATGCCGGCGAACACCTCGGCGATGATGCGTCGGTCGAGGCCGTTCGTGAAGAGATACCCGAGATTTCGGATGCCGATCAGGATGCCGACGGTCGCGAGGGAGATCGTGCTGACGGCGGTGACTCGCAGGCTCGCCAGGATCACCGGACCCGCGAGCGGGAACTCCACCGCCCAGAAGCGACGGAACGAACCGAACCCGGTCGCGGTCGCCGCCTGGCGGATGTCGTCGTCGACAGAATCGAGTCCGTCGGAGACACCGCGGACCAGGATCGCGACCGCGTAGATGGTGAGCGCGATCACGAGGTTGGTCTCGGTCCGCGCCGAGTAGCCGACAACGGAGGGAAGCAGGATCAGCAGCGCCAGCGACGGGATCGTGTACAGCAGGCCGGTGAGCACGATGACCGGGCCGCGCACCAGGCGGAAGCGCCAGGCCACCCATCCCAGCGGCAACGAGAGCACGAAGCCGAGCACGATCGGAATGATGCTCTGCCGTAGATGCACCAGGGTCAACTCGAGGATGAGCCCGAGATTGTTGACGACCCAGTTCACGTGAGTCCGCCGCCCTGCACGGCGCCGAGCGCCGCGGCATCCGGACCCGCGAGAGGACCGTTCGAGGTCTCGGCCTCCGAGACGATCGCCCCCTGCGTCCGCCCCTCGGAGTCGACGACGACCGTGCCGTGAGGCGTCTCCCTGAGGTGCAGAGCCCTGCGGCCCCGGTCGGCGCCGATGAACGACGCGACGAAGTCGTCTGCCGGGTTCTCGATGATCTCGCTCGGGCTGCCCACCTGCACCACGCGCGCGCCCTTGTCGAGGATCACGACCTGGTCGCCGAGCAGAAACGCCTCGTCGATGTCGTGCGTCACGAACACGACCGTCTTGTCGAGCTCCTGCTGCAGCCGGATGGTCTCCTGCTGCAGGTCGGCGCGGACGATCGGGTCGACGGCGCCGAACGGCTCGTCCATGAGGAGGATGTTCGGGTCGGCTGCGAGGCCGCGGGCGACGCCGACGCGCTGCTGCTGACCGCCGGAGAGCTGGCTCGGGTAGCGCTCTGCGAGCGACTGGTCGAGTCCGACCGTGGCCAGCAGCTCTCGTGCCCGCTCGTGCGCCGGGCCCTTCTTGACGCCGGTCAGCCGCAGCACCGTGGCGACGTTGTCGATCACCGTGAAGTGCGGCATCAGGCCGGAGTTCTGCATGACGTACCCGATGCTCCGCCGCAGGGCGACGGGGTCGCCGCCGAGCACGCTCTCGCCGTCGATCTCCACCTCACCCGCGGTGGGCTCCACCATCCGGTTGATCATGCGCAGCAGGGTCGTCTTGCCACAGCCGGACGAACCGACGAACACGGTGGTCTTGCGCGACGGCAGCACGAGGTTGAAGTCGTTCACGGCGAGGGTGCCGTCGGGGAACCGCTTCGTGACGTTGCGGAACTCGATCATGGGCGCGTCTCCAGAGGGTCGATCTGCTCGATGCGGGGTGGACGGCGATTAAGGGGTGACGTCGACGCCGGGCGCGAAGGCGACATAGCCCGAGAAGTCCTTGCCGACGCGGTCGAAGGCGCTCGGGTACGGGTTCGGGTACGACCACGCGAGGTCCTTATGCACCCCTTCGCCGTCTTTCACCGAGTAGTACTGGCAGACGCCCTTCCACGGACACGTGTAGGGGGTGGGGCTCTCGACGAGCACACCGGGCGCGATCGACGCGGGCGGGAAGTACCAGTTGCCCTCGATGCGTATGAGTTCTTCTTCGTCAGCCTCGGCGATGACGGTTCCTGCGAGTACAGCCTTCATGGTCCTGCCTCCTCAGTTGTGGGTTCGAGCGTATAAGACACCGACGACATCGGCTCCGCCCTTGCGGGCGCGGTCGTCAATGTGGGAAACAATCCCGAAGCTGTTCGACACCGCGCCCGGAACGGATTGGCGGCTACGCCGACTGCCTCCCGTACTCCTCGAGGAGCCGCAGCCAGACCTCGCTGACGGTCGGGTAGGCCGGCACCGCGTGCCACAGCCGGGCGATCGGCACCTCGCCCGCGATGGCGATGGATGCCGCCTGCAGGAGCTCCGCGACCTCGGGGCCGACGAAGGTCGCGCCGAGCACGACGTCGCGCTCGCTGTCGATCACGAGTCGCGCCTGGCCGTCGAAGCCGTCCTCGTAGAGGCTCGCGCCCGCGACACCGCCCAGGTCGTAGTCGACCACCGCCACCTCGTGGCCCGCCTTGCGGGCCTGTGCTTCGGTGAGTCCGACCGAGGCGACCTCGGGGAACGAGAATGTGACCTGCGTCGCCGCCGCGTGGTCGGCCGTCGCGACGTGGCGACCCCACGGGGTGTCGTCCACGGCATCCCCCGCCGCCCTCGCGACGATCACGTCGCCCGCCGCGCGGGCCTGGTACTTGCCCTGGTGGGTCAGCAGCACGCGCCCGTTGACGTCACCGACCGCGTACAGCCAGTCGGATCCCGGGACGCGCAGGGTGTCGTCGACCTCGATCCAGCGGCCGGGCTCGAGGCCCGCGATCTCGAGGCCGATGTCCCCGCTGCGGGGCGAGCGGCCTGTGGCGACGAGCACCTCGGTCGCCGTGACCGTGGATCCGTCGTCGAGCACGATGGTCACGCCGCTGTCGTCGCGGGTGACGCTGGTCGTGCCGGTGTCGGTGCGGACGTCGACGCCGAGCTCCGCCAGGCCCTTGGCGACGCGCTCTCCGGCGAAGGGCTCCATGCCGCCGAGCAGCCCGCTGCGGGCGATCAGGGTCACGGTGGATCCGAGCGCCGCGTAGGCCGTTGCCATCTCCACGGCGACGACCCCGCCGCCGATCACGGCGAGGGACTCGGGGAGCTCCTGCGCGCTCGTGGCCTCGCGGCTCGTCCACGGCGACGCCTCGCGGAGTCCGTCGATCGGCGGGATCACGGCATCCGATCCCGTGCTGATCGCGACCGCATGACGGGCCCGGAGGACGCGCGTCGCGCCGTCGGCATCCGTCACCGTCACCTCGCGCTCGCCCGTCAGCCGTCCGTGGCCGCGGGCCAGGGCGATGTTCGCCGACTCGAGCCACTTCACCTGACCGTCGTCCGACCAGTTGCTCGTGAAGGAGTTGCGGCGCTCGAACACGGCGTTCACGTCGAGCTTTCCGGTGACAGCCTCCTTCGCGCCGTCGACGTGCTGCGCCGCTCGGAGAGCCTGAGCCGGGCGCAGCAGCGCCTTGGACGGCATGCACGCCCAGTAGGAGCACTCACCGCCCACGAGCTCGCTCTCGACGATGATCGCGGTCAGGCCTCCCTGCACGGCGCGGTCCGCGACGTTCTCGCCGACGGGTCCACCGCCCAGCACGATCAGGTCGTAGTCGTCAGTGATCTCAGCAGCCATGGGGTGCACCTCTCCGTCGCCCAGTCTCGCGTAGAAGCGACGCCGAGTCACGGGGTGGTGTTCCCGGGGCGATTCTGCTTAGGGCTGGAGGTGACCCTGGGTGCCTGACCCTGCTCCCTGGGTCCCTGAGCCTGTCGAAGGGCCTGAGCCTGCTCCCTGGGTCCCTGAGCCTGTCGAAGGGCCTGAGCCTGTCGAAGGGCCTGAGCCTGTCGAAGGGTCAGCGCACCGGCAGGAAGTGCGTCGGTGTCGGCACCGGAGCCTGATGACGGATGCCGAGGGGCGCCCCCGTGCGCTCGTCGAGGTCGAGCAGCGCGATCGTGTCGGACCGCTGCCCCGCGACGAGGAGCTTGCCCTCGTGCACGAGGTGGTGCCGCGGCCAGTCGACGCCGGAGTCCGCGAGTGCGAACGGCTCGAGGCTCTCGCCGGCTCCCCGCACGCGCAGTGCGGCGATCGTGTTGCTCCCGCGCAGGGCCGTGTAGAGGAACTGCCCGTCGCGCGACCTGGTCAGCTCGGCCGGAAAGTCGGTGCCGACCTCGGCGATCGGGCTCGACAGCACCGACGAGACCACCGCCCACGCGCCGTCCCGCCCCGCGGCGAGCGTGAACACCTCGCACGAGTACTCCGTGACGACGTGCAGGTGGCCGCTCGGGTGGACGACCATGTGCCGCGGCCCCGTTCCCATCGGCAGCACGACCTCGTGGTCGAGCACCAGCCCGCCCGTCGACGCACGCCAGATGCGCACGAGGTCGAAGCCCAGGTCGGTCGTGGCGATGCGGCCATCGCGCAGGAAGGCCGCGGAGTGCGCGTGCGAGACGCGAGGCTCCCCGTCGGCGGTGAGCCCGCCGGCGTAGGGGTCGGATGCCGCGGCGGCGACGCCTGCCGGGGCACCGGTCTCGAGGGGCTCTCCGAGGAGCGCCGCACGCAGCTCGGCGGCCTTGTTCGCGGCATCCGGGATCAGGCGTCCCTGGCCGTCGATGCCGATGCGCACGACGCGACCGTCGCCGTAGCAGCTGGCGATCAGGGCGTCTCCGCGCGGGGAGACCGCGGCGTGGCAGACGGAGTCTCCCGCCTCGACCGGCTCACCGAGCGGCTGCAGAGCAGACTCGCCGGTGCGGACGAAGGCCTGCACCGCGGCATCCCCCTCCAGCGCCGCGTACACGACGTCGAGCGCGGGATGCTGCGCGAGCCATGACGGCGACGGCGTCTGCGTGACCGCGCCGCGGTACGAAAGAGCGGTGGCCGCGGTCTCGTCGCCCGCGAGCAGGCCGATGCCGTCGGCGGAGCCCTCCATCGCGGGCCCGTACCCGCCGAGCCAGAACCGTGTCATCTCACCCTCTCCGAAGCCCGTCTATTCATGCCGTATGACCGAAACCGACCGTCTGTTTCTGCCGTATGGCACAAATAGACGGGTGGGTGCGGTGGGTCGCGGTGCGTCAGTCGAGCAGGTCGTGACGGACGACGACCTGGTCGCGCTCCGGGCCGACGCCGATGACCGAGATGCGCGTGTTGCTCATCGCCTCGAGCGCGAGCACGTAGTCCTGCGCGTTCTTGGGCAGGTCGTCGAACGTCCGGGCGGTCGAGATGTCCTCCGACCAGCCGGGGAAGTACTCGAGGACGGGCGTCGCGTGGTGGAAGTCGGTCTGGTTGACCGGCACCTCGTCGAAGTGCTGACCGTCGACGTCGTACGCCACACACACGGGGATCTGCTCGAGACCCGTGAGGATGTCCAGCTTCGTGAGCACGAGGTCGGTGATGCCGTTGACCCGGGTCGCGTAGCGGGTGATGGGGGCGTCGTACCAGCCGACGCGGCGCGGGCGGCCCGTCGTGGTGCCGAATTCGAAGCCGCGCGAGCGCAGCCATTCGCCCTGCTCGTCGAACAGCTCGGTCGGGAACGGACCCGAACCGACGCGGGTCGTGTACGCCTTGACGATGCCGACGATGCGGTCGAGGGCGCCGGGTCCGACGCCGGATCCGGATGCCGCGCCCGCCGCCGTCGCGGTCGACGAGGTCACGAACGGATAGGTGCCGTGGTCGATGTCGAGCATGGTCGCCTGGCCGCCCTCGAACACGACGACCTCTCCGCGGTCGAGCGCCTCGGCGATCAGGTATCCGGTGTCGGCGACCATCGGACGCACACGGTCGGCGTACGACAGCAGCTCGTCGACGATCTCGTCGACCGTGACGGCACGACGGTTGAAGACCTTCACGAGCAGGTGGTTCTTCTGGTCGAGGGCTCCTTCGACCTTCTGGCGGAGGATGTTCTCGTCGAAGAGGTCCTGCACGCGGATGCCGACGCGGTTGATCTTGTCGGCGTAGGCCGGACCGATGCCTCGGCCGGTCGTGCCGATCATGCGCTTGCCGAGGAAGCGCTCGGTGACCTTGTCGAGCGTGCGGTGGTACTGGGTGATGATGTGCGCGTTGGCGCTCACCTTGAGACGCGAGACGTCGATGCCGCGGCCCCCGAGCGCCTCGAGCTCGCTGAAGAGCACCTCGAGGTCGATCACGACGCCGTTGCCGATCACCGGGGTGACCCCGGGCGACAGGATGCCGGACGGCAGCAGGTGCAGCGCGTACTTCTCGTTGCCGACCACGACGGTGTGGCCCGCGTTGTTGCCGCCGTTGAACTTGACGACCCAGTCGGTGCGCTCGCCGAGCAGGTCGGTGGCCTTGCCCTTGCCCTCATCGCCCCACTGGACGCCGACGATAACGATTCCTGGCATGGGTATCCCCCTTGCTTTCGCCGGGTTTGCACCGGCTGATGAGCTGGCCCTCTGCGGGCGACTCCATCCTACCGAAGGCCCGTTTCGAGCCCGTTTCGCAGGTGCCCGGACGCTGGCGGAAAAGGATCGGATGCTGTCGCTCACCGCTCTCGCGCATGTCGGTGGCCCCTGCGACGATCAGGTGGTGCAGGAGACCGAACCCACGAAGAACACCACCGCAGCGCCTCGCCGCCAGGGGCCGCTCGTGCTGGTCGCCGCGCTCGTCACGGTGATCCTGTGGGCGTCGGCGTTCATCGGCATCCGCGGTGCGGGTCCGCACTTCGATCCCGGCGCGCTCGCTCTGCTGCGCATGGCCGTGGGCAGCGCCGTGCTGGCGATCATCGCGGTGCGGCACGGCATCCGACTCCCCGACCGCAGGCAGTGGTGGCTCGTGGCGGTGTGGGGCGTCGGCTGGTTCTGCGTCTACAACCTCGCCCTCAACGCGGCCGAGCGCACGCTCGACGCCGGCACGGCCGCGATGGTCGTGAACCTCGCACCGCTCATGGTGGTCGTCTTCAGCGGACTCTTCCTGCGCGAGGGCTTTCCGAAGCCGCTCGTGGTCGGGGCTCCGATCGCGTTCCTGGGCGTCGTGCTGATCGGCATGAACTCCTCGACGAGCGAGGGCCCCGACATCACCGGACTGCTGCTCGCCCTGCTCGCGGCGGTCATGTACGCGGGATGCACCCTGCTGCAGAAGCGGCTGCTGAACACGGGCGCGGATGCGACGACGCTGACGTTCCTCGGAGCGGTCGCCGGGACCGTCGCGCTCCTCCCGTGGACGGGCAGCCTCATCGGCGCGGTGCAGACGGCGCCCGTGGACTCGACGCTCTGGGTCGTCTATCTCGGCATCTTCCCGACCGCGATCGCCTTCACGACCTGGGCATACGTGCTCCAGCGCAGCACGGCCGGCCAGACGTCCGCGACGACCTATGTGGTGCCGGCGATCGCGATCCTGATGTCGTGGGCGATCCTCGGCGAGGTGCCCACTCCGCTCATGTTCCTCGGCGGTGCGCTGTGCCTGGCGGGCGTGCTCGTGACGCGCATGCGGTGGGGGCGACGGAGGTGATGCGATAGTGTCCCGATCGCCCCGCGCCGAAGCTCGGGTTTCGTATTACAATTCACCCATGGCGCGGAAGATGCAGGGCGAGGAGGTCTCGGAAGACCAGGTGGATGCCTGGGTCGACGAGGCCGAGGCCGGGTACGACGTCGATGAACTGCTTCGCCGCCGCGGCGGTCGACCCGCCCGCGGTGCCGAACCGTCTGAAGTCGTGCCTGTGCGCCTCACGAGCTCCGAACTCGAGGCCGTGATGGACCGCGCACGACGCGAACATCTCAACCGCTCGGAGGCCTTCCGCGCCGCTCTGGCCGCCTGGGCACACTCCGACGCATGATCGTCCGGTCCTCCGCGCTCACACACGGGATCGACAGGGATGACGCGGTGGAGGCAGCGACCTGGCCGTTGCAGACGATCGCGCTGGACTCCGAGAATCCGGGCCGACAACTCCGACTGGGCTTCGATGGCCACGGTCGGCTTCTCGAACTGGTGGTGCTCGTGCGGGATGACGGGACCGAAGAACTCATTCACCCGATGAAGGCTCGCCCGCAGTACCTCCGCCTGCTCGATTGACTCACGACGGAGCGATCGTACCCCGCTGCGCGACAGACCGCCGCGTGAGCTCGAGGCTCTCCAGCATCTCCCCCGCGAGCTTCCGCTTGAGTTCGAGCGACTCCCCGATCTCGGCCGCCAACCTCGGGCGCGTGCGGATCAGCTCGTCCACGGTCGCCAGCGGCAGCACGACCACGGTCAGGATCTCGCCGGCCACGGTCACGGCCTGCGTGCGCTCGCGCGTGAGCGCGGTCTGGCCGATCAGGTCGCCCTTCTCGGCCGCGGCGAACTCGACCCGGCCTCCGTCGACGTCGACCGCGAGCACGGCCCGCCCCGAGACCACGACGCGCACCTCGTCGGGCACGACCCCGCTCGGCAGCACCACCTCGCCCACCCCGTACCGCTCGAGGGACGCCGAGGACATCAGCGCCTCCCGGTCGTCGTCGTGCAGGTGGAGGGTGCCCGAGACCGCGGCGAGCGCCTCGGCCAAGCGAGCCGGCTCGGCGATCGGGTCGGTGTTGTCGCCGTCGAGCGCGAACCCGTGGCGGCGCGCGGCGTACCAGAGCCACGACAGGTAGGTCGACAGTGCCCACCCGGCATCCGAGGGTCCGGCGACGGGGATCGTCACGCCGTAGGCTCCCGCTCCGGCGTAGCTGGCCGAGGCGCGCTCGCCCCTCACGCGCATGGGGAGGGCATCCGCCACCGAGATGAGCAGCGCGATGACCTCGTGCGGAGGGTCGTCGGTCGCGAACTTCACCGTCGCCTCAGCCGAGTACGGGCCGTCCGGCTCGGAAAGGTTCGTGAACGACGCCCCCGACAGGCTCGAGTTCGGCACGATTTGGATGCCGGACCCGGTGTCGATGTGCACCGCACGCCAGTTGACCTCGACGACGCGCCCCCGGACACCGGCGGCGTCGAGGAAGTCGCCGATCTTGAACGGCTGCTCGAACAGCAGCAGGAGGCCCGAGATGACGCCACCGACCGCGTTCTGCAGTGCGAGGCCGATCACGATCGACCCGACGCCGAGAGCCGTGAAGAGGCCGCCCACGTCGGCATCCCACACCCAGGAGAACAGCAGCGCGAGACCCAGCGCGACGAGCACGAGCCGGGCGATCTCGACGAAGATCGTCGGGATGCGCTTGCGCCACGAGTCTTCGGCGGCGTTCGCGAACAGGGCCACGTTGAACGACGACAGCAGCAGCAGGATCACGAGGAATCCGAAGACCGTCGCGACCACGCGCGTCCAGACCTGGTCGGCCGGCGACTGGATCGCGAAGGCCAGCAGCGCGAACAGCGCGCCGACCGGGATCACTCCGTTGCGCAGCAGACGCAGGGGACCGGCGAGCGGGTTGTTGCGCCGGCGGAGTCCGTTGATCAGCTCGGTGAGAACGACGAGCAGCACCGGCACGCCGACCGCGAGCGCGATGACCCACCAGCCCCAGCCGTCGCGGAACGCGTCCTCGACCATGTCAGGCCACCTTCCAGACGGTCTCGGTCACACCATGGGCCTCGATCGTGCCCGCCTCGGTGAACGTGAAGACCTCACGCGTCCGGCCGTAGACGGTCTGGCTCACGTAGACGCCCGGTTCGCCGGTCACCGATCGCACGCGGTACGCGAGGTTCACCGCGTCGCCCCACAGGTCGTACGCGAGGCTCGTGCGCGCGACGAGACCGCTCGTGACGGTGCCCGTGTCGACGCCCGCGCGGATGCCGATCGACGACCCGTTCTGCGCGTTGAAGCGCTCGACGACGCCCAGCAGGTTGCGCGCGAAGTCGACGCTGCGGCGCACGTTGTCCACGCGCGGCACGATCAGACCCGACGACGCCAGGTATCCGCCGCGGAGAGTGCGGACCTTCTCGACCCCCGCCTTCTCCGCCGCCTCATCGAACCCGCGCATGAGTGTGTTCAGCAGGCTGATCTCCTGCTCGGGAGTGAGTCCGCGGGCGTAGTCGTCGAAGCCGATGAGCTCCGCGAACACGACGGACACGTTCTCGTGGGCCTCCGAGATCGCCTCGTCGCCCTTCTTGTACTTCGCCGCGACGCTCTCCGGCATCAGGGTGTGCAGCAGCTTCTCGTTCTCGACCTGCTGCTCGTCGATCAGCTCCTGCTTGATCCGCAGACTCGAGGCCATGTCATTGAAGGCGCTGCCGAGATCGCCGAACTCGTCGCGGGAGCCCTGCGGCACCTGCACGGTGAGATCGCCCTCCGCGACGCGGTGCACGGCACCCACCAGTCGATGGATCGGACGGGTGAACACCTGCGCCAGAGCCAGCGACAGCAGGGACACCCCGAGCAGGATGCCGAGGAGCGAGAGCAGCACGGTGCGTGTGAAGTCGGTGACCGGCGCGAATGCCTCTTCCGAGTCGATACGGGCGATGATCACCCAGTCGAGGCCCTCGACCTCGAGCGGAGCGTAGGCCGTGACACTCTCGCGGCCGAGATAGTCGCGGCCGATCGTCGTGCCGGAACGGCCGGCCTGAGCATCCGTCACCGCCTGCGTGTTGACCTGCTGGAGCAGGACCGTCCCGTTCACCTCGACCGCGCGGGCCGCGACGCTCGGCGGCACTCCGCCGGCGACCGCGATCTTCTCGTAGTTCTCGGGGTTCTCGATCAGGCGGCGCGAGTTGCTGCGCATGAGGTCGTCGCGTCCGACCAGGTAGACCTCGCCGGTGTCACCGAGCCCCTGCCCCTTCCAGTCCTCGTTGCCCGTGGTCAGTCCGTTGATCGTGTCGATCGACACCTGGAAGGCGATCGCCCCCGTGATGCGCGTGTCGTTTCCGACCGGTGAGATGACCCACATGGTCGGCACGTTCAGCGACGGGATCCATCGCTCGAAGTCGGTCAGGATGACGGTGCTGACCGAGTTCGTCGCGATCGCGTCGGCGTAGGCCTGCGCGAGCACGGTGTCGCGGTACGGTCCCGTCTTGAGGTTCGTGCCGAGCTCCGGGCCCTTGTACGCCGAGAACACGATGTCGCCCTCGAGGTTCATGAGCAGTGCGTCCTCGTAGCCGGCCTCGTTCACGAGGCGGGTGAAGTAGTCGCCGTAGCGCTCGGAGGCTACACCGTAGGCCGAGCCGTCACCGGGGTCGTTGTCGTTGAGCAGGGTGTCGTAGTCGGCGTCGAAGTCCTGGTTCTCGACCGTGAAGTGCGCCTGCAGGTGCTGCCCGGCGACCGAATCGGGGATGAAGGCCTGATCGCCGTAGGAGTCGCCGGTGCGCCCCTCGAGCTCGGGGATGAAGACGTCGGAGTAGTAGGCCTCCAGGGCCGCGCGATCGCCCTCCTCAGGAGCCTCGGTCTGCAGCTCGGCGAAGCCCTCGTTGATCGAGGTCGATAGCGTCTGCGCGCTGAGGTTGCGCGAGTGCAGCGAGGCGTCGCGCTTGACGGCTTCGAGCGCGGTCGTGACCTCCGCCGCGCGCATGGACCGGATCGTGATGAGCTGATCGACGGCCGAGTCGTTGAGCGACTGTCGGCCGTTGATGAAGCCGATCGCGCCCACGATCACCGACGAGATGAGGCTCACGGCGAGAAGCATCACCAGCAGCTTGGATTGGATGCTGAGCCCGCCGCGCCACTTCCACGACCTCCTCCGGGCGTCGTTGCTCGTCGTTCCCGCAGTGCCGTCGCTCATGTGCCCCTCCGCCGTGCGCGCCGTGTTCGCTTGCGATGACCGTATCGATATATCGACATCCCGGTCTATGTTCGGGTCGATTCGTGACCGATAGTGTGTGCGCGGAGGCGAATATGACGACCTGGTGGCCCTATGCACGACTCGCAGCGGCAGCGCTCGGATTCGCGGCGATCGTCGCCCAACTGTCGCTGACCCTCCAGATCGCGGTCGCCGACCCCACGCCGTGGGGCAGCCACCTGCCGACGGTCTGGTGGAACTTCTTCAGCTTCTTCACGATCGACTCGAACGTGCTCGCCGCCGTCGTCCTGGTGCTCGGCGCGATCTGGGCGCTTCGCCATCGCCGCGACACCGATGCCGAGCCCCACTGGCTCGCTGTCCTGCTCGTCTGCGCGAGCACGTACATGATCGTGACGGGCATCGTCTACAACACCCTGCTCCGCGGCTTCGCCCTCCCCCAGGGCTCCACCGTGCCGTGGTCGAACGAGGTGCTGCACGTCGTCTTCCCGCTGTTCCTGTTGCTCGACGTGCTGTTCGCCCCGCGGCGGCGCGCTCTGCCGTGGAGCGCGATCTTCGTCGCCGCGATCTTCCCCATCGTCTGGGCGATATACACGATGATCCGGGCGAACCTCATCGTCGCGCCCGCCACGGGGGAGGCCTGGTGGTACCCGTACCCGTTCCTCAACCCGCATCGCGTCCCCGGGGAATACCTCGGCGTCGCCGCGTACATCCTCGGCATCGCGATCGCCATCATCGGCGTCGCCGCCCTCGTCGTATGGGTGGGGCGCCGTCGGGCTAAGACCCCGGTCCCGATCGACTGACCGCCATCCGCCGCGCACCACCTGCACGGCGGATGCCGAGAACACAGACGGATGCCGAAACGGCCGATCTCGGCATCCATCCGTCATCCGGGCATCCACCAGGCCGATGGGTGCCGACCGGGAGACGCCGGCACGGCCCTGGCGGTTACTCTGGTCGCGGGGGATCGTCGTCGTGTCCCCGTGGAACGAGGAGACATACCGATGAGCGAGCCGTTCGCGCCCGGCCAGTACGCAGGTTCTACCCCGCCCCCGCCGCCTCCCGCTCCGACGAGCCGCGCCGACGCAGCGGCGACACCCGCATCGACAGCTCCGACCGATGCCGAGCTGGCCCGCGCAGGCGCCGTGCTCAAGACCGTGTCCGACGCGTACTCCGCGAAGATGGTCGGCCAGGAGCGCCTACGCATGAGCCTCCTGATCTCGCTGATCGCGGGCGGGCACATCCTGCTCGAGAGCGTGCCGGGCCTCGCCAAGACCACGGCCGCGAGCACTCTGGCCGACACCGTGAAGGCGCAGTTCAAGCGCATCCAGTGCACCCCTGACCTGCTGCCGAGCGACATCACCGGCAACCAGATCTATGACGCGGCCACGGGTTCGTTCCGCACGGTGCTCGGACCGGTGCACGCGAACTTCGTGCTGCTTGACGAGATCAACCGTTCCAGCGCGAAGACCCAGAGCGCGATGCTCGAGGCGATGCAGGAGCACCAGACGACCATCGGCGGCGAGATCCACCACCTGCCGAAACCGTTCCTCGTGATCGCGACCCAGAACCCCATCGAGCAGGAGGGCACGTACGAACTGCCCGAGGCGCAGATGGACCGATTCCTCCTCAAGGAAATCGTCGAGTACCCGAGCCCCGCCGAGGAGTTCGAGATCCTCGGCCGCATCGACTCCGGCGTCCTCGATCCCGACCGCCACGTCGAGAGCGCCATCAGCCTCGACGACGTGCACATGCTGCAGGACGTCGCGAGCCGCATCTACGTCGACCCGGCGATCCGCAACTACATCGTCTCGATCGCCTACGTGACCCGGAACCCCGCGCCGTACATCGGCGAGGAGCGCGCCCGGTACATCAAGTACGGAGCGAGCCCGCGTGCGAGCATCGCCTTCCTGCAGGCATCGCGAGCGCTCGCGCTGCTCAACGGCCGCGGTCACGTGCTCCCCGAGGACATCCGGTCGCTTCGCCACCTCGTCCTCCGTCACCGCGTCCTGCTGACGTTCGAAGCGGATGCCGAGGGCATCCGCAGCGAGGAGATCATCGACCAGATCTTCGCGTCGGTCCCGACTCCCTGACCCCCTTCGACAAGCTCAGGGACCCAGGACAGCTCAGGACCCCCAACCCAGGACCACACCCACATGCCCAGCCTGATCACGCAGGTGAAGAGCAAGCTCTTCATCCACTCGTCGCGCAAGTCGCTGCACGCGCTCGACGGTGCCTACGCGTCGCTGCTGCACGGGCGGAGCCTCGATTTCGAGGACCTGCGCAAGTACGAGTACGGCGACCAGGTGCGCGACATCGACTGGCGGGCGACCGCGCGCCTGGGCACCCCGCTCGTCAAGCGGCACCGCGCGATGCGCATGCACACGATCATGTTCGTGGTCGACACCGGTCGCTCGATGGGTGCGCTCGCGCGCGACGAGAGGTCGAAGAAGGACCTCGCGATCCTCGCAACGGGCGTGCTCGGTGTGCTGGCCCTGCGGCACGGCGACGACTTCACGCTGGTCTACGGCGACGCGGACGACGTGCGCCGCCGCGCCCCCGGTCGCAGCGAGGGCGCTCTCGAACACGCACTGCGCACGATCGACCACGCGATCGACACGAGCACCGCGCCGAGCGACCGCGACGCCCTCCTGTCCTACGTGACACGGACGATCTCGCGACGGATGATCGTGGTCGTCGTCACCGACGAGGCACCGGTCACCCCGGAGACCGAGCGGATGCTGCGCCGACTGCGCGTGCAGCACGACGTGCTGTGGCTCACCGTGCGCGACGCCGACCCGGTGCTCGACCACACCACCGCCACCATCCGCTCGGACGTCGACAGCATGTGGGAGGTCCCGGACTTCGTGCAGGGCGACCTCGACATCGTCGGCGAACTCGCGGCGCAGACGGAGGCGGATGCCGCGCACCTCGCCGAGGTGCTCAAGCGCATGGAGATCAGCCACAGCGTGCTCGCCGACCAGGACGACGCGGTCTCGCAGCTCCTGCAGCTGCTGAACGCGAGGTCGCATGCCCGGCTCTGACGAGTTGTATCCCCCGGCCCAGTACGGCTGGGGCTGGATCCTGCTGGCGATCGGCATCCTCGTGCTGCTGGTCGCGGCGGTCTGGATCGTCATGCTGCTGACCCGCCCGCGGCGCGACCTCACCCTCACGGGCACCGGACCCCAGAGCCAGACGCCCCTGACCATGGACGTGCTGTCGCAGTTGCGCGGAGAGTACCTCGAACGGATCCAGCGCATCGAGGACGACTACCGCGCACGCACACTGTCGGCGCGCAACGCCAACCTCGAGCTCAGCCGGGTCGTGCGCACGTTCGTCAACGAGTACAGCGGGCTCGAGGCGCCTGTTCTCGCGCTCGACGACCTCGTGGCGCGCGGCGTGCATCCCGCGCTCATCGATGCGATGCGCCGCCACTACTACCCCAGCATCTTCCGTCAGGGCCCGGCGATCGATCCGACCGCCGGCGCCGAGGCCGCCAGGACGGTGGTGCGCACATGGCACTAGCGAACGGATGGCTGATCCTCGTCGCGGTGGGTGTCGCGGTCGTGGCCATCGGCCTCGGCATCCTGCTCGGACTCCGCGGCGGCGCGCGGACGCCGCACCAGGAGCGCGCCCGCGTCGCCCGTGCCGAACGCCTCCGTGCGCTGCCGACCTTCCGCCAGGCGCTGAATCGCCGCGTGCTCGCGCTCTCCGGCATCCTGCTGCTCGGTGTGGTCTCCGTGGTCGCGGCCGGAGTGGTCGCCGCCCGGCCGATGTCGTCGCAGACCATTCAGCCGGTCAACACGAGCCGCGACATCATGCTCTGCCTCGATGTCTCGGGGTCCATGAGCGAGGTCGACGTCGAGGTGCTGACCGTGTTCGAGGAGTTGCTCGACGGCTTCGAGGGTGAGCGCATCGGATTGACGATCTTCAACAGCTCGCCCGTGCAGATCTTCCCGCTCACCGACGACTACGAGTTCATCCGCGGCCACCTGCAGAGCATCCGGGAGAGCTTCGACTACGAGCAGCCGATCCCCGAGCACTGGGTGGGCACGCTCAACGGCAACGGCGCCTCGCTGATCGGCGACGGGCTGGCCGCCTGCGCGATGGCGTTCGACCACCCTGACGACGAGCGCTCCCGCTCGATCATCTTCGCGACCGACAACGAGGTCAACGGAGCGTCGATCGTGACGCTCGAGGAGGCCGCAACCTACGCGAAGTCGGTCGGCGTGCGGGTGTTCGCGTTGAATCCCGTGCAGGGCAAGGATGCCGCGGTCAGCGCCGAGCTCGCCAAGGCCGCCGAGATCTCGGGCGGGGCCGCCTTCGGCCTGCGCGACACGACCACGGTCGAGGACATCGTCACCCAGGTGCAGGAGCAGGAGGCGACCGAGCTCGCCGGCCAGGCGCAGGTCGTCTGGACCGACACCCCGAACCTCTGGATCGTGGTGCTCCTGGTCTCGATGCTCTCGTTCATCGTCGTGCTGTGGAGGGTGAGACTGTGATCCTCCAGCCCGTGCTCAACGTCTTCCTCCTGCTGCTGCTCTTCGCGCCGGTGGCGGCCCTCGCGGTCATCGCGCTCGTCAAGAACCCGACCGCCCGCGCGCTCTGGGCGATGCGGATCGTCATGCTCGCCGCGGTCTTCGTGATGCTGCTGCGCCCCGGCATCCCCGGCGGCGCGACGCAGACGCTCGCGACCGACACCGACATCGTGCTCGTCGTCGACACCACCGCCAGCATCGTCGCGGAGGACTGGGCAGACGGGCAGCCGCGTCTCGACGGCGTGCGCGAGGACGTGCAGCGCATCGTCGAGGAGTACCCCGGCGCACGATTCGCCCTGATCACGTTCGCCGCTTCTGCGGATCTGCGGATGCCGCTCACCACCGACACCACGTCGCTGATCTCGTCCCTCGAGGTGCTGCGGCCGGAGGTCACGAGCCAGTCGCGCGGAAGCTCCATCGGCATCGCGGCGTCGCTGCTGAGGGAGACGCTGTCGAACGCGGCGGAGAACTCGGACGACCGCTCACGCATGGTCTTCTACTTCGGTGACGGCGAGCAGACGGTGTCGTCGGCTCCTGAGCCGTTCGACGGCAGTGCGGATCTCACGGATGCCGGTGCCGTGTTCGGATACGGGACCGCCGAGGGCGGCCCCATGAAGCTCAACACGGGTGGCGTCGACGGGGCCGACGGCGGGTACATCGAGTACCAGGGCTCGAATGCGATGTCGGTCATCGACGAGCAGAACCTGGAGACCATCGCGCAGCAGCTGGGCGTCGAGTACCAGCACCGGACGGCGGATGCCGAGCCCGACCTCCCCGCGGCACCGACCACGACCGTCGGCTACTCGGAGTCCGGGTCGGTCGGCAACGTGATCGAGCTGTACTGGATCGCTGCGCTGGTCGTGATCGCGCTCCTGGCGGTCGAGCTCGCACGGGCGAGCATGCTGATCGCGCGCCTGCGTCACCTCCGCGCCCCGCGCCCCCGCTCGTACACCTCCGGCTCATCCGCCTCCGGCCCGTTGAGCGAGCGCAGCGAGACGAAACGCCCATCCGGCCCGTTGAGCGAGCGCCCCACCCCCGGCCCGTTGAGCGAGCGAAGCGAGACGAAACGCGCCACCCCTCGCGCAACGCCACCCGACTCCCCCCGCCCGTTGAGCGAGCGCAGCGAGACGAAACGCCCCACCCCTCGCACAACGCCACCCGCCGGAGGTGTCTCGTGACCGTCCTGCAGACCGACGACGACCTCCGCACCGCCGCCGCGACCGCGCTGATCGCGTCGAATCGGCGTCGCCGCCGCATCCGCCGGTGGATCGCGATCGGCACCCTCCCGCTGACGCTCGCGGCCCTCCTGTTCGTCGGCAAGCTGCTGAGCATGTACGCGTTCGCGCATCAGGCGATCACGGCATACGTGGCCGACGACTACGCGGGCTCCGAAGCCTCGGCGCGCGGGCAGGAGTTCCTGAACTGGTTCGAGCCGTACAAGGCTCCGTTCAACATCGGCACCGCACTCGCCGGCGCCGAGAAGCTGCCCGAAGCCCGGGCCGAGCTCGAGAAGGCTCTCGACCTCGCGACGGGGCTCGAGGTGTGCGGTGTGCGCATCAACCTGGCGATCGTGATCGAGCGCATGGGCGATGCAGCCCGTGCAGACGGCGACGGCGCGGCCGCGGCCGAGCTCTACGGCGAGGCGCTCACCGTCACAACCGAGATGCCGGAGGAGTGCAACAGCGACGAGGCGCAGGAGCAGTCGTCCGACCCGGATCGCGACATGCAGCAGAGCAAGGAAGACCTCGAAGACCGACTCAAGCAGAAGCAGCAGCAGGAGGAGCAGACGCCGCCCGAGCAGCAGGAGCAGCCGCAGCAGGACGAGCCTTCTCCCTCGGAGCAGCAGCTCGAGGACCTGAAGGACCAGCTCGAGCAGGGCACGCAGGAGCGCGATCAGCAGCAGGGCGACGACGGCGGCGGCTCGGGGACGGACAAGCCATGGTGATGGACCACGAGAAGCAGCGGGCGCGATATGTCGCCGGCACGGAAGGGGCTCCTCCGCTTCCCCCGCCCGGCGGCTACCGCAACGCCAAGCGTCAGGCCGGACCGATCGGCGCGCCTCCCCTCCCGGCCACGGGATACGCGACCGCCGAGCCGGAGAAGAAGCGTGCGAACGCCCTCGGCTGGGCCGCGCTCGCCGTCGGCATCCTGTTCGCCCTGGTCCTGCTCATCACGCTCGCCGTCGGCGGCACCGATGTGCTGTATGGAGTGACGATGCTGGCGCTCCAGCTCGTCGTCGTCGCGGTGATCATCGGCGCGCTCTTCTCGGCGCGGTCGAGGAAGTTCGCGGCGATCGCGCTCGCGATCACCGCGGTGTTCAACGTCGCCACGGTCGGAGGCATCGGCGCGGTCCAGACGTCGGCATCCGGCAATTACGACGGGATGAAGACCGAGCAGCAGAAGCACGAGGAGGCGTATCCCGGCATCCGGAACACGAATGCGCAGGACACGCTCGCCCAGATGTCCCTGGAAGAGGTGCGAGCCGAGTCCGAGAGTCTGTTCGCCGACATCCGCGCGCGGATCACTGCCGAGTTCGGATACGACTGGGTGCCGGTGGGTGACGAGGACCTCCGCCCGGAGCGCAACGGATACGGCGGCGAGTCGATGCTCGTGGAGTACACCTCCGCGTCATGGGCGACCACGGAGCCGATCCAGGACTACGGCACCAAGCTCGACGTCATGGACGTGATCGACTCTGTCGTCGCGGAGCACGGCATGTCGTACCTGTACTCGTTCAGCGGGGACTACTCGAACCTCGATCCGTCGACGATCGCGAAGCTGTACGGCAGCGACGATCCGCGCGAGCAGCATACGTGGGAGTACTACTCCGACAACTGGCCCGAGCCGATCCGGTTCTACGCGAACATCTACGACCTCTCGAACGACCCGACGGGTGACTTCCTGGCGACACGGGAGGCGCAGAACGCGCGCACCGGCGAGCCGCTGGAGGGACTGCAGCTCACGGTGCTCGCGAGTGGACTGCTCAGCGACGCGGATCGCGCCGAGTTCGAGGAGAAGCTGAAGGAGTACCCGGGGTACCGCTGAGTCCCTCGTTGGTGTTAGCGCGAGAGCGTGAGCAGCATGCGCGCGAGTACGTACCTCGTGCGGCCCCGGGACGCCCTCGGGTCGTAGCCCAGCACGACGGTGAGCGCAGTCAGCCGCTCCTGGACGCTCGAATGGTGCCGACCGAGCCGGACGGCGGCGGCCCGGACGCTCTGCTCCTCCACGACCGCGTCGAGGAGCGCGAGGCTTCGCGGATCCAGGCCGGCGAGCGCCGCCGCATCCGGGTGGAGTGGACCGGCATCCGCGGATTCGGCGACCAGGAGCGCCGCTCCGAGATCGGCCGCGTCGACGACCGGCTCCGCGTCGGTCGTCAGGCGGACCGCGACCAGGGCTGCCGCCCAGGAGCCCGGTAGATCGTGGGCCGCACCCGGGGTCCCCAAGCCCAGCCGGAGCGCAGGAGTCGGCTCCCACGCATCGGCGTCGTCGTGCGAGGCCGGGACGATCGTCGCGCGGGTGAGGCCGTGCCTCGTCGCCACGATCGCGGTCGGATGCTGGGGGTGGGGCGCCGGATCGGGGAGCGACGCGACGACTCGGAGCCGCGCATCGGGCAGACGGAGCCGCGGCAGCGCGGCGAGACGTTCGTCCGCCGTCGCGTATCCGCTGATCAGAAGTTCGACCGCGCTCTCGGGACCCACCGAGCGCCGCGCTCGGATGATGCCGAGGGCCAGGGCGAGACGCTCGAGGATCATCTCGTCGTTCGTGTGCGGTGGCCCCTCGCGCTCGAGCCAGGCGACGGAGTCGGTCCCGACCTCCCGTCGCGGCCACGTCGGCTCCGGCATCCGCGGATCGATGCGCACCCCGTCGGCCCTGACCCGCACGATGTGCGCGCCGTCGCGCTGTCCGATCGTCGCCCCGCTCAGGACGGCGGCACCGCGCAGCATGCTCTCGACGCCGACTGATCGCGAAACCAGCGCGTCGAAGTAGGTGACGACCTTGAGGGTCTCGCTCGCGTCGGGATCAAGGGCGGTGAGCCGCCCCAGGAGATCTTGCATGTCGGCTCCATCGCACGGGGCTTCCACCCTACGGGGTCGTCCGCCGACCCCGTAGGGTGCGGGAGTCAGCCCAGGAGGCGGTTCACCCAGTTGTCCCGAGCCGCCAGCATCGCCTGCGCGACGGCGGCATGCGGAGCGAACATGTCGAAGCCATGGAAACCGCCGGCCCAGACGTGCAGCTCGGCCTGCACGCCCGCTTCCCAGAGCCGGCTGGCGTAGGCGACGTCCTCGTCGCGGAAGACCTCCGCACTCCCGCAGTCGATGAACGCCGGCGGGAGACCGGAGAGATCGGTCGCGCGAGCCGGAGCGGCGTAGATCGAGACGTCCGCGGTGCCCTTGCGCTCACCCAGCAGGGCCGTCCAGCCGGTGATGTTCGAGCCTCGGTCCCACACGCCGATTCCGTCGATCTGCGTGGTCGAGACGCTCTCGTCGCGGTCGTCGAGCATCGGATAGATGAGCAGCTGCCCGATCAGCTCAGGGCCCCGTCGATCACGTGCGAGCAGCGCCGTTCCCGCGGCGAGGCCGCCTCCCGCGCTGCCGCCGCCGATCAGGATGCGGGTCGGATCGATGCCCAGCTCCCCGGCGTTCTCCGCAGTCCACACGAGCCCCGCGTAGCAGTCCTCGACGGGATACGGATCGGGGAACTCGGGGGCGAGGCGGTATTCCACGGTGACGATGACGCCGTTGAAGCGCTCCGCCCAATCGAGGAAGCCGACGACTCCCAGCCAGCGGTTGCCGATGATCATCCCGCCGCCGTGGGTGTGGAAGAAGCCGGGTCCCGTCCCGGTGCGACCCGCCTTCTCGATCACCGAGACGACGATCTCGTCACCGCTGTGACCGGCGATCGTCACGTCCCGTCGGGTGAATCCGCGCTCGTCGAGCACGGAGAAGATCTCGTCCTCACCGCTTACTGGAGACTGCCGCAGCAGCGGGATCATCTCGGCGGTCAGCGTCGGCGGCAGCTGATCTCCGACGAGGGCGAGCGCGGCCTCGAGCTCGGGATCGAACGGGGGGCGCAGGGTCGTTGCAGTCATCAGAACTCCTTTGTTCTCGGCCACCGGCATGGCGGCGTCCCGCCAGCCTCCCGGACGTCATTCCCGAGCGTAACCCGCCAGGAGGCGCCGTTCCGTCGCGCATCGGCCGCCACCTGGCGGGGCTCTCGTCGCTCAGGATACGAACGAGAGACCCGCGGCGAGCGCGAAGCCCAGGACGGTCGCCAGCCCGGTCGACTCCTTCGCCTTGGACTGCGCCTCGGGCACCATCGAGTCGACGAGCATGACGAGGAGCGCGCCGGCCGCGAAGCCGCTCGCGGCCGCACGGAAGGTGTCGTCGGTGACCGAGGCCAGGCCGAAGCCGCCGAGGGTCGCGAGCGCGCACACGACGGCCACACCGCCCCAGAGCAGAAGCACACGCGAACGTGCCATTCCGCCCTCGAGCAGATCGGCCGCGGAACCGATGGACTCGGGGAGGTTCGACACGAGGATCGCGACGACGAGCGCGACGCTCACCGGTTCGCCGGATGCCAGGCCGATGCCGAGCACCAGCTGCTCGGGGATGCCGTCGAGCAGCGCCCCGACGGCGAGCTGGCCACCGCCCGCGTCGCCCTTCTTCTTCGCGGCGCGCGCGTCGAGGATGCGGGCTCCGATGTAATAGCTGATGGCGCCGAGGGCGACGCCGATCAGGAGCGGGACGGGCCCCGCGCGGTCGAGCCCCTCCTCCCAGAGCTCGAAGGCGATCGAGGCCATGAGCGCGCCGGCACCGAAGCCGAGGACGATACCCAGCCACCGCGGTGGCCAGATGCGCACGATCGCGAGCACTGCGCCGACGAACAGCGGCGACGCCGCCACCACACCCCACAGGATCGCCTGGCCCATGCGCACCTCCGACCCACACTCTGCCACCGCGGGTCGCGCGCCGCATCCGCCTCGCCGGTTAGCGCCTGGTCATGCCTTGCCTGGTTGCGGAGGTAGGCGACGGCGCCGAGGTAGGAAGATACGTCACGATTCGGCCTACCTCCGCGTCATCGCCTACGCCCGCAGCGGAAGGACGCTCTGCGAAGGGCGACGAGGTGGCGGCGCCGAGGGCGGGCGACGAGGTGGCGGCGCCGAGGTGGATGAGGTGGCCATGGACGTAGGCGACGGCGCCGAGATAGGACGATACGTCGGAAAGTGGCCTACCTCCGCGTCATCGCCTACCTCGCGTCATCGCCTACGCCCGGCCAGCTCACCCCACGCGGTGGATGTCCAGGTCGGTACGCCCGGGCGCAAGGTCGGCGCGCAGCGCCCTCGTCCCGCGGTAGTCACCGTCCCGCAGTCGCCGGTACGGGCGGCTCGGCCGTTCGTCGCGGATGCCGTCGAGGCGTTCGAGGAGGCGCACGCGCTCCCTCTCCACCCCCTCGGCATCCAGCCCGTCGGCGTCGTGGACGACATGCAGGTCGAGCGGCTCTATCCCGGTGTACCAGAGGGTGCCGTGGGTCACCGGGAACAGCAGCGAGTCCATGTCGCCGCTCACACCGCGGCGGCCGACCGAACGGTCGTCCTCGCCGGCAGTGACGATCACGAGAGCGCGACGCCCTGCCAGCGGGCCGTCGCCATAGCGCAGCGGAGTACCCGTCGCGGCATCCGTCGTGCCGTAGGCGAAACCGTTCGTGAGCACGCGGTCGAACCATCCTTTGAGGATCGCGGGCGGGCCGTACCACCACAGCGGGAATTGCAGCACCACGAGGTCAGCGGCAGCGAGCTTGCGCTGCTCCTCCCGCACATCGGCCGGGAGCTGCCCCGCCGCGTACGCCTCTCCCATCAGGTCGACGACATTGCCCGGTCGGCCCAGAGGCGCCCCGAGGTCAGGCGCGGCCAGCGACGGATCGAAGCCCTGCCGATAGAGGTCGCTGGTCTCCACCGCGTAGTCGCGTGACAGCGCCTCGACCCCCTCGCGGAACAGGCGGGCGTTGAACGAGTCCGGCTGCGGGTGGGCGTGCACCCAGAGGGCGGTCGGGCGGCGTCGGGTCATCGGAGGGCTCCGTTCTCAGTGGCGTCGACAGGGGAGTTCTTCGGGGTGCGTGTCCACAGCGGCAGGATCGCGGCGGCCACGACCACCGCCGCCGCGACGACGAGCGCGACCGCGAACCCTCCGGATCCGACGATCGAGGCGACCGTGCCGAGCACGGCGATGCCGAGGCCGCTGCCGAGCGCGAAGCCCACCTCCTGGATCGCTCCCACCTGGCCCGCGTCGTCCTCGGCGGTGACGTCGAACAGGGTGGTCGCGGCGAGTGTCGCAGCGATGCCGAAGCCCGCGCCGACCAGCACGAGCGGCACCGCGACCAGGTCGGTGCCGATCGCGAGCCAGGCGAGCCCCGCCCCCTGGACCACGAGCGCGATCACCGTCAGCGTCGGCGAGCTCAGCCACCGCAGGAACACGGGCGCCAGCACGCCGCCGATCGCGATCGCCACCGCCTGCGGCAGGATCGCGATGCCCGCGGCGGCCGCGCTCACCCCCTGCGCGTCCTGCAGATGGAGACTCACGAGCAGGACGGATGCCGCCGAGACGCCGCTGCTCGCCAGGATGCGCACGATCGCGGGGCTGAACCCCGGCACGCGGAACAGTCTCATGTCGATCAGCGGCTCACGCAGTGCGCGCTGGCGCCGCACGAAGAACACGAGCGTCGCGACGGCGACGACACCGGCCACGGCCGCGGGGATGGGCTCGGCCAGGATCTCGTGCAGCGCGAACACGAGCGCGCCGAGAGCGACGATCGACGACACGATGCTGAGCGCATCCCACGACGGCAGACGGGAGCTGCGCGAGTCCGGCACCAGCCAGATCGCGAGCACACCGGCGATCACGGCGAGCGGCACACTGCCCAGCAGCAGCCAGCGCCAGCCCGGCCCCTCCGTCACGAATCCGCCGAGCACGGGGCCGAGTGCGCTGCCGGTGCCGAACGTCGCCGTCCAGAGTCCGTACGCGAGGACGCGCTGCCTGGCCTGGTAGTGCGCGCCGATCGTCGCCACGACGCCGGCGACCACGAACGCCTCGGCCACGCCGAGCAGTGCGCGCACGACGATCAGCAGTGGGCCGTCCTGCGCGAGCCCGCCCACGAGATTCAGCAGGGCGAACCCCGCGAGTCCGATGAGGACGATCCGTTTGCGACCGAAGACGTCACCGATGCGCGCCGCGAGGATCAGCGTGGCCGCGAGCGACAGCGCGTACACGTCGACGAGCCAGAGTGCGCCGCTGTCGCTCAGGGTCAGGTCGCCACGGATCGCGGGCAGCGCGGTCGACACGCTGCTGATCGCGAGCGCCCCGATCAGGATGCCGAGGAGCAGAGGCACCATGGCGAGCCACGGATGGACGGGCGGGCGGGTCCGAGCGGATGCCGCGGGGGCGGGGGAGATCACCGTCTCAGTCTTATGCGCAGGTACGTTCGGGACAAGTACGGTCATTCTGGTCACATACTGACGTTTCGGATACTATGGCGCGAACGGAAGGCGGGGCGATGAGGGAGAAGACGGCGCGGATCATCCGCGAGTGGGGCGATTCCTGCGACGCGGAGATCTCGATCGCCGTGCTCGGCGGAGCGTGGAAGCCCAGCATCCTGGGTCTTCTCGACGAGCACGACGTGCTGCGCTTCGGGGAGCTCAGTCGACTCCTCGATGAGCCGACGGCACGTGTTCTCACCCGTCAGCTCCGCGAGCTCGAAGACGACGGCCTCGTCACGCGCACGGTCTACCGGCAGGTTCCACCCAAAGTGGAGTACCGACTGAGTGATCTCGGGCGGGGAGCCATGCCGGTGGTGGACGCCCTGACTGCCTGGGGCGGCGGATACGCGGCCCGGCAGCGCGAGGCCCTGGCCGAGGCGGCGGCTTCGGCGCCCTCGGCGTAGGTGATGACGCCGGCGGAGGGGGATTCCGCGGCGATCGCCCTACCTCGGCGGCATCACCTACGCCGACAGACG
>JAZBLS010000022.1:0-25597 GCA_037033365.1 Actinomycetota bacterium
CGAAGGGCGAGGCCGCCAAGGGCCTCATCCCCGTGCTCGACGACCTCGACCGCGCAGCCCAGCACGGCGACCTCGTCGAGGGCACCCCCTTCGCCGTGATCGCCGACAAGGTGCGCGTCGTGGTCGAGCGGCTCGGAGTGGTCTCGTACGGCGAGAAGGGCGAGGAGTTCGACCCGCAGCGTCACGAGGCGATCTTCCAGCAGCCCACCCCGGGCGTGGAGAAGACCACCGTGCTCGAGGTCGTCGAGGTCGGCTACCGCCTCGGTGACGTCGAGCTTCGTCCTGCGAAGGTCGTCGTCGCCGTACCCGCCGAGTAGGTGATCCATGGCTAGCCAGGACTGGTTCGACAAGGATTTCTACAAGACCCTCGGGGTCTCGAAGGACGTCAGCGACGCCGATCTCAAGAAGACGTACCGCAAGCTGGCCCGCAAGTACCACCCCGACTCCAATCAGGGTGATGAGAAGGCCGAGGCGAAGTTCAAGGAGATCAGCGAGGCCTACTCGGTGCTCTCCGACGCCGAGCAGCGCAAGGAGTACGACGAGATCCGCGCCATGGGCTCGGGCGCCCGCTTCACGGCGGGCGGCTCGAGCGCCGGCGGCTTCGAAGACGTCTTCAGCCGGTTCGGTCAGCAGGGGCGCGGTCAGCAGCAGTCCGCCGACTTCGAGGACATCTTCGCGATGTTCAACCAGGGGCAGGGCGGCTCGTTCGGCTCCGGCCGCTTCGGGCAGACGTCCGGGGGCTTCCGCGGCTTCGGCGGCCCCCAGAAGGGTGCCGACGTCACGGCGCGCACGACGCTCGACTTCGCCACCGCCGTGCAGGGTGAGACCATCACGCTGCAGGGCGAGGACGGCAAGCCGTTCAAGGTGAAGATCCCGGCCGGTGTCGCGGACGGGCAGAAGATCCGACTCCGCGGGCGCGGCAGGCCCTCGCCCGACGGCGGGGAGAACGGCGACATCGTGGTGCAGATCGCGGTGCGACCGCATCCGGTCTTCACCCGTGACGGCCTCAACCTGCGCGTCGTGGTGCCCGTGACCTTCACGGAGGCCGCGCTCGGCGCGACCATCGAGGTCCCCACGTTGAGCGGAGACGTCGTGAAGCTGCGCGTCGCACCCGGCACCCCGTCAGGTCGTGTGCTGCGCGTCAAGGGCCGTGGTGTCACGACGTCCAAGGGAACCGGAGACCTGCTCGCCGAGCTCCAGATCGCGGTGCCGTCGCACCTCGACGAGGCCGCGCGCGAGGCGCTGGAGAAGTTCCAGTCCCTCGAGCCGGCAGAGAACCCCCGCGCCGACCTCATGGCCAAGGCGCGGCGATGACGACGACGGCGATCGCAGAGACAGAAGGGAAGGAGGTGCACCGTGGCTGACATGTTCATGGACGCCGACACCCCGATGTTCGCGATCGCCGTCGCCGCCGAGCTCGCGGGCATGCATCCGCAGACTCTGCGTCAGTACGACCGCATCGGGCTCGTCGTGCCGGGGCGCACCACCGGCGGTTCGCGCCGCTACTCGCGACGCAACATCGAGCAGCTCCGCGAGGTCGCCCAGCTGTCCTCCGAGGGGATGAGTCTCCCCGCCATCGCGCGGCTGCTCGACCTCGAGGACGAGAACCGGATGCTGCGGCGACGCGTCGCGGAACTCGATGCCGCGCTGCGCGCCGAGCGCGAGAACCGCCCGGGCGTGCGCGTCTTCGCGGCCGGCTCCTCGGGCGTCGTGCCGATGCCGGGCGGGCGCCGCCTCCGCCGTTCCACCGACCTCGTGCTCTGGCACCCGGGGAGCAGCAAGGGCTGACTCCCTGCCGAGTCGCGGTATCGTTGCGACACGATGAGGATGACGCGTCGCACTCTGCTGATCGGCGCCGGAGCCGGCGTCCTGGGAGTGCTTCTCGCCTCCTGCACGCCCGAGCCGGCGCCCACTCCCACGCCCGATCGGAGCCCCTCGCCGCAGCCGACCGGTGACACGATCAGCCCCGCGGCATTCGCCCGCAGCTCGTGGTCGACCGATCCGTTCGCGCTCGGCGCCGCGAGCTTCATCCCCGTCGGCACCCAGGCGAGCGCTCGCGACGCGCTGGCCGAGTCCGTCGAGGACCGCCTGTTCTTCGCGGGCGAGGCCACCGACTCCGAGGCCCCCGGCACCATGGGCGCGGCACTCCGATCCGGCGAGCGTGCAGCCGAGGAGGTGCTGCGCGCCGCCGCAGACGATGAGCGCATCGCCGTGATCGGTGCGGGCCTCGCCGGGGCCGCCGCGGCGTCCCGTCTCGTCTCCTCCGGAGCGCAGGTCACCGTCTTCGAGGCCCGTGACCGCGTGGGCGGGCGCGTGCACTCGATCGTCGACGAGAAGCTGTGGCCCATCCCCGCGCAGGCCGGGGCCTGGGTCGTGGCGCCGACCGATGCGGCGATGGCCGATGCCCTGGGCGCGATCGACGTCCGCACCGCCGCCGTCACCGGCTCGCTCTGGCGCTCCGCCGAGGGCGATGTCGAGCCGGTGTCCGTCGAACCGCTGCAGGCGGCGATCGCCGCAGCGCAGCAGCAGCCCACGGACTCCTCGCTCGCCGATGCGCTGACCGAGGCGGGCGCGGATCCGGAGGAACCTGGACTCGCGAGCCTCCTCGCCTGGATCGCCTCCTCATCCGGCGGCGATGCCGCCGAGTCGTCGAGCTGGTTCCCTCCGGCGTTGCCGACGGGCGAGAGCGCCGCACCCCTGGGCGACCTGACGCCCATCCTCGACAGCCTCCTCGAGGGGGCGAAGCTCAGTCTCTCGTCGCCGGTCAGCCGGGTGGCGCACGACGAGGCCGGTGTCAGCCTCGGCATCGCGACCGGCGAGTCGCTGTCGTTCGACAGGGTGGTCGTGACCGTGCCGCTCGGCGTGCTCAAGACCGACGGTCTGCAGTTCGCCCCCGCGCTGCCGTTCGGCCATCGCGGCGCGATCGACGAGCTCGGCATGGGGCGGATCGAGACGGTGTGGCTGCGCTTCGACGAGCCCGTGATCGCGCGGGAGGTGCCGGCGGAGGGCGAGGACGCGGAGACCGACGTCGCGCCGTCACTGCTGCACGTGGTCGGCGGCGACGCGCTCATCCGCACCTGGGTCGACCTCGCGCCGTCCACGGAGGAGACGATCCTCGTCGGGTTCGTGGGCGGAGAGGCAGCAGGCGCGTTCGCGGAGCTCGATGACGCCGAGGCCCTGAAGGCGGCGATCGACTCGCTTGCGCCGTTCCTCGCGGCATCCGCCTGACGCGCCTCCGACCCGTCTCAGATCAGGCTTGGATCAGGGGGGAGGGGGCTTCTTGCCGCGCCGCCGCATCCGGCTCGCCAGCACGATCACGCTCGCGACGGCCGCGAAGATCGCCAGCGCGATGCCGCTCGTGATCAGGAACTCCGGAGGACCGGACACCTGCCGCGGATCGAGGAAGTAGTACGGGTACCAGCCGACCGACGGCCCTCGCCAGAGCGTCACGCCGCCCCACGCGAGGGGGAACGCCAAAGCCGTGGGCACCACCCACCACGGCACGCCGCGGTGCCCCGGAGTGAGCACCCACGCGACCGCCGTGCAGGCGGGCAGATAGAAGTGCAGCACCTGATCCGACCAGGGGACGTCGACGCGGATGCCGCGGAGCCCCGCCTGCCAGACGATCAGTGCGAACGCGAGCCCCGCCGTGATCGTCCAGGTCAGCACCAGCGCGAGGGCCACGGTGAACCACCGGGGGTCGGTCGCACGGATGAGCGCCAGCACGGCGCCGATGACCAGGACGACGACGAGCGCGCAGTTGGACTGCACCGTGAGGTAGGCGAAGAAGTTCTCACCCGCGATGGTCTGCGAGCTGAGTCCCCAGAAAAGGCGGTGCACCAGCGCCACCGTGCACACGGTCGCGGCGGCCAGGCGCAGCACGCCGAAGACCGATCGTGCCCTCACCTTCGCCCCTGCCCCTTCCCGGCAACGCCGTTCGCCCCATCCGGCGAGTCTACGGAAGCATGGCTGTCGAGCAGGCGAATGCGGTCACGCACGGGAGATGCGGTCGCGCACAGGAGATGGAAAAGTCGCCTTCCTAGCGTGGAGGGAGGGAACGCCCCTGCTCCGCGCCTGGCGCGCGGTGTCCTGCCACGAAGGAACACCTCCTCATGACGAACACCACCGCCCCCTCTGCCGGAACCTCGCTGGGACTCCTCGTCCTCCGCGTGGTCGTCGGCGCGATCTTCGCCGCCCATGGAGCGCAGAAGATCTTCGAGTACACCCTCCCCGGAACGATCGGCAGCTTCGCCGGCATGGGCGTGCCATTGCCCGAGATTGCCGCACCGCTCGTCGCGTTCGTCGAGCTCATCGGCGGGGTCCTGCTGGCACTCGGGCTCTTCACGCGCCCCGTCGGCATCCTGCTCGCGATCGACATGGTCGTCGCGCTCGTCGCCGTGCACCTCCCCGCCGGTCTCTGGGTCGGTGAGGGCGGATACGAGTTCGTCGCCGTGCTCGGCGTCGCCGCCCTCGCGCTGGCCATCACGGGAGCCGGCCGCTTCTCGCTGGACGGGGCGTTCCTGCGCGGTCGCGTGCCCGCCTGGCTCAGCTGATCGTGCTCCGCGGCGGGGCGTGATCCAGCCCCGCCGTGGACGCGTGAATCACAACCGCCTCAGAGAAGCAAGGCCCGGGCGGAAGCGGAGAAGCGCTTCTAGATTCACCCGCATGTCGGCATCCTCCCCCCGCCGCGTGCGCGATCGTGAACGCAGCCTCGAGCGCGCCCGTCGCGGCAAGGTCACCTACAACCGCCGCGAGGCCATCGCGGGCTTCCTCTTCATCTCGCCGTGGATCGTCGGCTTCCTGATCTTCACGGCCGGGGCGATGATCTACAGCCTCGTGATCTCGTTCAGCAACTACAACCTGGCGACCGGAGCCGCACGCCCGGTCGGTGTGGCGAACTACGCCAACCTCTTCGAGGACCCGCGGGTGGCGACATCGCTGGCCAACACCCTGTTCTACGTCGTGATGGCCGTGCCGCTCGAGATCATCCTCGCGCTCGCCCTCGCCATGCTGCTCGCCCGTGTGGGCCGCGGCGCGGGTGTCTTCCGCACGCTCTACTACCTGCCGAAGATGACGCCCGCGGTCGCGACCGCCGCGATGTTCTTCCTGCTGCTCAACGGCAACACGGGAGCCGTGAACCAGTTCCTGCGTCTGTTCGGCATCGAGGGGCCGCAGTGGCTCGTCGACCCGGCCTGGGTCAAGCCGAGCATCGTGATCATGACGCTGTGGACGGTCGCGGGGACCATGGTCATCTTCCTCGCAGCGCTGAAGAACGTGCCGGTCGAGCTGTACGAGGTCGCATCCCTCGACGGCGCGGGTCCCGTCCGGCGCTTCTGGAACATCACGCTGCCGATGATCTCGGGCGCGATGTTCTTCAACGTAATCGTGCTCTCGATCGCGGCGTTCCAGGTCTTCGACCAGGCGTACATCCTGTTCTGGCGAGATCAGAGCAATTCGTCGCCCGAGGCGTCCCTCTTCTACGCCATCTATCTCTTCCAACAGGCGTTCCGACAGTTCGACTTCGGATTCGCCGCCGCCATGGCCTGGTTGCTGTTCGTCATCATCATGCTGATCACGGTGATCCAGGTGAAGTTCGGCAACCGCTTCGTCTACTACGAATCGGACAGCCGATGAGCACGTCATTCCGCCCCCTGCCCGCCGTTCCGGATCGCGAGGACGAGTCCGGTCGGCGGACCGAGCTCGAGACGGCGCTCGTGACTGTTCCCCGCAACCGGCGCGACGCCGGTCGCCGACGCCGCGGCGTCTACAGGGGCAGCGTCTGGGGCCGCATCGTGCGCACGATCGCGCTCGTCGCCTTCGCGCTGCTGTTCCTCTACCCCTTCGTGTGGCTGCTCGCGGCCAGCCTCAAGCCGCGCGGCGAGGTGTTCGACAACTCGCTCATCCCGAAGACGTTCACGCCCGAGAACTACGTCGAGGTGTGGAATCAGCTGCCGCTGCTGAGCTGGGTCTGGAACAGCGTCGCGATCGCGCTGCTCGCCGCGGGAGCGGTCGCCATCTCGAGCTCCATCGTCGCGTTCGGCTTCGCGTACTTCCGCTTCCCGGGCCGCAACATGCTGTTCGGCCTCGTGCTCGCGACGATGATGCTCCCCGGAGCGGTCACGATGATCCCGATCTACCTGATCTGGAAGGAGACGGGGATGCTGGGCACGTGGGTGCCCCTGTGGGGGATGAACCTCTTCGGATCGGCGTTCTACATCTTCCTGCAGCGCCAGTTCTACCTCGGCCTCCCGCGCGATCTGTTCGAGGCCGCCCGGCTCGACGGCGCCAGCTACTGGGGCCTGTTCTGGCGCATCGCGATGCCGCTGTCGATCCCGTCCTTTGTGATCGTGTTCCTGTTCGAGTTCCAGGCGAGCTGGAACAACCTGCAATCAGGGCTGATCTACCTCAACGCGGGATCGCCCGAGGACTTCACCGCCCCGCTCGGCATCGCCTACGCGATGACCAAGTACAGCCCCACGGCGGGTGGGCACGGTGACTACCAGTACGTCATGGTCGCGTCGCTGATCGTGACGCTCCCGATGCTGCTCCTGTTCGCCTTCGGGCAGAGGTACTTCATCGAGGGCGTCGCGACGCAGGGTCGCAAGGGGTGAGCGGCGCCCCCACCGCCGCGTCAGAGAGAGGAATTCACATGCGCAGGACATACGCAGCAGCAGCGTTGCTCACGGCATCCGTCGTCGTGCTCGCCGGATGCGGATCGGGCGGAGGAGACGAGCCGACGGCGGATGCCGACTTCACCACCGCTCCGGAGGGCGACCTGTCGGCCTGGGGCTTCGAGAACGCCGATGATGTGGGGCAGTCGCGCCTGGACTACGCCGCCGAGCAGCTCGGAGACGTCGAGGTCAATCTGGACGCGACCGCGTTCGACGCCCAGAAGTTCACGACCCGGATCGCGAGCGGCGACGTCCCCGACGTGGTCCAGATGGATCGGCGCTACGTCACGACTTACGCGGCGCAGGGGCTGATCATGCCGCTCGACGCGTGCTTCGACGCGCAGGACGTCTCACCCCGCGATCACTGGTATCCGGCGGTCGTCGACGATGTGACGTATCAGGATGCCGTCTGGGCCGTGCCGCAGTTCTATCAGCCGCCGGCGATCCTGCTCAACAAGAGCGTGCTCGCCGAGGCGGGCGTCGCGGCCGACCAGTTCGACACCTCGAAGCCGGACGTGCTGCTCGACGCGATCGGCAAGATCTACCAGGAGGAGGGCGGCGTTCCGACCCGCCTCGGGTTCGACCCGGTCGCGACAGGGCAGAGCGGACTGTGGATCCTCGCCACCGGTGGGCAGCTCAACGACGAGGACGGCGCGCCGACGCTCGACGACCCGTCCAACGTCGCGGGCATCGAGATGCTCAAGGAGATCACGGACGCCCAGGGCGGATTCGCCTCGGTGAAGAGCTTCACGGACTCGTTCGACACGTTCGGCGACAACAATCAGTACGTCGCGGGCCAGGTCGGCGGGCAGGTGAACAACCAGTGGTATCCGAACGTGCTCTCGCCGTACGTCGACCAGGTCGAGCTCGAGGCCGTGCCGTTCCGCGACTCGGAGGGGCAGCCGTTCACTGTGGCCTCCGGCACCGCGTTCGTGATCCCCGCCGGTGCGGCCAACCCGTCTGCGGCGTGCGCCTGGATGGTGAACCTCACCTCGGACGACGCGTGGATGGCGGCGGGGGAGGCCAGAGCGGCGACCCGCGAGGAGGACGGCGGCATCAACACCGGGCTCTTCACCGGATCGCCGGGCCCGGACGAGGCCATCCGCGAGAAGTGGGTGACCGACAGCGGCAACGCCGGATTCGACCAGGTGATCTCGACCTACTACGACGTCGTGGCCGACGGCCAGTCGTTCGGATCGTCGCCCGCAGGGCAGGAGATCCAGGACGAGCTCAACAACGCGGTCACGGCGGCGCTGCTGGGCGACAAGTCGCCGGAGGATGCGCTGGCGGACGCCCAGCAGGCGGCGATGCGCGCGTACGAGAAGGCGACGGCAGGCTGAGGTCGGCCCTCACCGACCTCGCTACTCTGAGGGGATGACCCCGGCCAAGCGCGTGACGATCGCCGACATCGCGCGCCTGGCCGGGGTGTCTCCCGGTGCGGTCTCCTTCGCCCTCAACGGGCGACCCGGCGTGAGCGACGAGACGCGACGCCGCATCCTGGAGGTCGCGGAGCAGCATCGCTGGCAGCCCAGCTCGGCGGCTCGCGCTCTCGCCGGCGCCAGAGCGGGCGTGATCGGCTTCGCCGTGAACCGTCCCGCCGAGACCCTGGGAGCCGAGGCGTTCTTCACGGATCTCGTGGCCGGTGCCCAGTCGGCACTCGCGACCCACCGGGTCGGGATGCTGATGGTCCTCGTCTCCTCCATCGAGGAGGAGACCGAGACCTACCGGCGCTGGCGCAGCGCGCACCAGGTCGACGGCGTCCTCGTGATCGACCCGGTCGACGACGACCCGCGTCTCGCCGCCCTCGCCGAGATCGGGCTCCCCGCGATCGTGATCGGGAGCCTCGCATCCGAGGCGCGGCATCCGGCGGCCCTGCGCGTGGACGACGACGCGGTGGCCCGGATGCTGTTCGAGCACCTGCTCGAGCTCGGGCATCGGTCCGTAGCGTATATCGCCGGCCCTGCAGAGTTCCAGCACACGCGAGTGCGCGCGGCCGCGCTGCGGGAGCTCGAGGCGCGGGGCGTCGCGACCGAGGTCGTCTCGACCGACACGTCGCCCAATGCAGCATCCGCCGCGCTCCGCGATCTCGTCGCCCGGGACACGCCGCCGACCGCCGTCATCTTCGACAGCGACGTGATGGCGATCGCCGGGCTGCGTGCAGCGCAGGAGCTCGGCATCCGGGTTCCGGACGATCTCTCGATCGCGGCGTTCGACGATTCGACCGTGGCGGCGCTCGTCCATCCGTCGCTCACATGCATGTCGCGTGACACGTTCGCGCTCGGAACGGATGCCGCGGAGTTCCTCCTCGCGCAGATCGAGGCGGACGGCGTGCTGCCGGACCGGGAGGCCGCGCTCCCTCGCCTGACGGTGCGCGAGAGCACGGCCCCGGCCGCAGTCCGGGCCGGAGCCCCGGCCAGCTGAAGTAGATCGGCATATCGTTGCGGAGTAGTCATATGACGACGTAACGACTGCTAACGTCGCCACATGTTCATCTGTGGCGACTTCGGGGCGTTGGCCGGTGAAGCGGCGCGCCTCGGCGATGTCGCCGATCGGATCGACGGCCGTCTCGCCCGCATCCGCCTCGATGTCGAGGACTTCCTCGCGTCTGGATGGGCGGGGTCGTCGGCCGTGCGGTTCCGCGCGGCGTTCGATGACTGGCATGCGGCCGCGTCGGAGAACGCGTCGAATCTGCATCAGTTGGTCGATGCGCTCCGGGGTGCCGCCGACGAGATCGCCGCAGGGGAGAGCGCGAACACGCAGGCGTCCGACTCGCTGATCGCGGCCCTTCCCGGAACCGTCGCTCAGCTGATGGCGGGCGGTCGCTGATGTTCTCCATTCGTCTGGCGCACGCTGAGCAGCTGCAGGGGGACATCGGGCGAGTGGCCGTCGAGCTCATCGACGCGCTCGACGACGCGGATGCGGCGGCGGACCGCATCCGCGCGGCCTGGGACGGCGAGGCCGCGACCGCGCACGCGGATGTCGATGAGGAATGGCGTGCGGACGCGCGTCGCATGGTCGCGGCATGCGAGGAGCTCCGACAGGTCTTGCAGGCGGCGCACGGGAACTACGCGGCCGCGGCGTCCGCGAACCGCACGATGTGGGGCTGAGCGCGTGCTGATCTGCGTCGACCCCGCCGGATATGCGTCGGCGGCGCGCGTGTTCGGCGACCACCTGGCATCCGACGTGCACCGCGTCGTGGACGACCTCGTCGGCGATCTCGCCGGCGTGACGCGAGTGGCTGGCAGCGACCCTGCGGGCGTGGCGTGGGCCGAGGCATATGACTCGGTGAGCAGCGTGACGGCGCAGGCGATCGACGACCTGGGGCGCGCGAGCACGAACGTGGGCGCGCTGCTCCAACAGTCGGGGTTCAACCATGCGCGCGCCGACGCCTTCTCGGATGTGACCGGCGGCGAGGAGTTGCCGCCCGATTCCCTCACATACGTGCCGCGCACGCCGCGCGGGATCGCGATCGATACAGCCGCCGGCGGATCGATCGCCGACCCACCCGTCGGGTGGGAGTGGCTGCGCGACGTCTGCGGCCTGGTCTGGCCGGACGGTGATCCGGGCCGCCTGCGGGAGATGGGCGCCGCGTGGAGGCGGGCCGCCGAGGCGCTGGACGCCGGGTGGGTGCTGGTCTCGCAGGGCATCAGCGCCCTGGACGAGCAGGAGTCTCCGGAGATCGAGAGCGCGCGCGGCGTCTGCCGGATCATCGGCGACTCCCTGAGCGAGCTCGCCGCGCAGTGTCGAGCGATCGGAGCCTCGTGCGACGAGCTCGCCGACCACATCGAGGCGGCGCACTCGGAGCTCATCACCGAGATCAACCTGATGCTCGCGTCGATCATCGCGATCGAGCTCGCGGCCGCGGCAGCGGGAGCGCTCACGGCCGGCGCGGGCGCATTCGCCATGCAGGCTGCTGCCTTCGGGACTGTCGTCGCGACCGGCACCCGCATCTCGCTCATCCTCACGCGGCTGCTCGAGGCGGCGACGCTCACCGGCACGCCGATGGTCTGGAAGAGCGCGGATGCCGTCGGCGACGGGCTCCGCACGATTCTCTCGCTGACCCCGAAGGTCGCAGAGGCGGCCCCGGTGGCGGGGACGCTCAAGGCGCTCGACGATCTCGCGAACCGCCTCTCGAACTCGGCGTGGCCGATGCCGCCGGTCCTCCGCGGGTTCGACCTCGAGGCGCGGATGGGTGGCAATCTTCCGCCGGGCTTCCCGACGATCGACAAGTTCGATTGGTCTACGGGGCTGGCCACGAGCATCAAGACCGTGAATCTCGCGTCGAAGACCTATCAGGATCCCGCGAGATTGGAGCGACTGCTAATGAAATATGTGGACAAGATGGCGGCTTTCAAAGGGGCTTTCCGCGGAGGATTCACCATCGTTGAAGCTGAGGTCAAAATGCGGGTCCTCCACCTCGCGGTGCCTCGGCTAGCCACAGAGGGGCAGCAGTCCGTTCTGGACTCGATGCTCGCTTACGCCGCCGAGCGCGGGGTCGAACTGAAAACGGAGGTCATTCGATGACTCAGCGTGTGATCGCGGTCAATCTCCTGAAAGACGGCCGGGTTCTCTTCCACACCTATACACAGACGGTCGACGGATTCAGGATCCTGGATGGGTTGCCGGAGGTGCTGCTCGCGATCGACGACTCGCTCGCGGTCGGGGGCGCTGTCGTCGCTGCGCTCAGAGCATCGAACCGCCGCCCTCTGCCGTCCCGGAATCTGCGGACCCATCCACCGGATCGGGAACTTCTGCAATGGCTCGGTCTCAAGAGCTACGGTCAGTTCATGCGCGGAGTCCGTTCGGTTCAGCTGATCGCCGACTTCGATGAAGAGATCGGGGACGTCGCCGTCTCTTCACTGCACAACGGGGGCAAGGAGGGCTTCGTGCCCATCCAGGGGGAGGCATTCACTCTGTCGTTCGAGTCTCCGGAACAGCTCGGCCGTGCGGTGCAACAGGCGATGACGAAAGCGACACTGTGAGAGAACGCAGTGTCCACGTCACCCTCTACAGGGATGGCCGTGTCTTCCTCTTCGCGTACTCGGACTGCGCGAACGGGCCGAGTGTCTCCGTCGGGTTGCCAGAGGTCATCGCGTCGATCGACGATGCTGCTCGGCTGGGTGAGGCGCTCATCCGGCAGCTGCACGAGTCCAATCGCACGGTTCTTCCCGCGCGCAATTGGCGGACGAACCCTCCCGACCAGGACCTCTTGCGGTGGCTGGGCCTGAAGACCTACAGGCACTTCATGAGAGGAGTGCGCTCGGTCGCGGTCGCCGCAACTTTCGACGAGATCGTCGGCGACATCGGCCGCGCGGTGCAACAGGCGATGACCCGCGCAACCGTCTGACCCGCGTCACTCCGCCCGGTGCTCGACCACCGTGTTCAGCGACTCGTATGTCCACGGCTCGACCGTCGGGCGGACGAGCTCGGTGATGCCGCGCGCCGCGAGCGCAGCGGGGTCCTCGGCATCCGTCGACGTCACGAAGGCCGGATCCGCGCCTGACTCGCACGCGTCCACCCAGGTCTGGAAGATCGCCCCGCCCGGGCCCATCGCGCCCCGGCTGACCGGCGTCTCCGCATCGTCGACCTCGACCACGATGCCGAGTGTGCGTGCCGGCGCCGCCTGGCGTTCGCGCAGCTCGGGGATGAGCTCCGCGAAGCGGCGGCCGATCGGCTTGGCCTGCCCGTTCTGATCGACGAGACCGAGTGTGTACTCGAGCTCGGGGAAGTCCGCGAGCTCACGGCTCACGTCGTGCGAGCACCACCAGGTGACACCCCACAGGTCCTCGGTGCGCGCGACCGAGCGCAGCGTCGCCTCGAGGAAGTCGGGTGTCTGCTCGGGCGTGAGACAGTTCGACGGGGCGCCGACCTCTTGCAGCCAGATCGGTCGACCCGGTTCGGTGGCGAACGCGCGGGCCAGCTCGATCATGTACTCCGCGTGGCGGTCGGATGCCGTGGACCGCCCGCCGTACCGCTGCGCGGTGCCGTTGAAGATCCACGAGTGCACGGTCGTCAGGTCGCCGAGCCGTGAGGCGAGCGCGGGCGTGAACCCGTGCCCGTCCATGTACCAGGCGGCGTCGTACTCGCTGTGCACGTGCTGCTGCGCGTGCGCCGACGAATGCGCGGCATCCAGCAGCGTCGTGATCCAGTTCGCGGCCTCCGCCTCCGTGACCGGCCACGGCGAGGGGTGCGTGTGCGCCGAGAACTGATTCGTCTCGTTGCCGAGCGTGAATCCGATGAAGTTCCTCGCATCGCCGAGCCTCTCGCCGAGCCGGGTCACGAGCTCTGCCTGGCCGCTCAGCGCGTCGGGGTGGGTGAACATGTTCTTGTCGTGCCAGGTGAACAGCCACGACGGGATGAAGTCGAAGCTCGACAGGTGGCCCTGGATCACATCCACGCTCACGTTGAGGCCGAACTCGCCCGCGACGTCGACGACGGCGCGCACATCGTCGACGGCCTCCGCGCGGATCAGAGTGCGATTCGGCTGCAGCACGGTCCAGAGCGGGAAGATCCGCAGATGGTCGAGCCCGAGCCCGGCCAGCGCATCGAAGTCGCGACGGACCTCCTCGAGGTCGAGGGACATCCACGAATGCATCCACTGCGAGCGCGGCGTGTAGTTCGCGCCGAAGCGCAGGGGTGCTGTCAGGCTGGGCATCGTTGTCCTCTCGAGAGCGGTGCCGCAACTCTATCCAGGAAACATTCAGTAGATAAATCGCTTTAGTAAAATAATGTGAATAATCCCGCCTGCGATTCGATGGAGAACTCCTGCATGCACGACGACACCTCCCTCACCCTCGGCCGCGTCACCCGGGTGCTCGACGAGCGCATCCGCCCGTCCATCCATTCGGCATCCGTCCCGCTGACCGTCGAGCGCAACGATCTGCCGGGCGAGCCGATCGGCCCGCGCGAGGGGTTGGCGCTCGAGTTCACGCCGGCCGAGACCCCCGCCGTGTGGGGCCCCGCGTGGTCGACGACGTGGTTCCGGCTCACCGGAGAGGTGCCTGCGGAGTGGGCGGGTCGCACGGTCGAGGTGCTGATCGATCTGGGGTTCAGTGCGCACATGCCGGGATTCCAGGCAGAGGGCCTCCTCTACCGCGCCGACGGCACGCCGATCAAGAGCATCAACCCGCGCAACCAGTGGCTCGCGGTGACGGATGCCGCGGCGGGCGGCGAGGGCGTCGAGCTGTATCTCGAGGCCGCCGCGAACCCTGTGGTGCTGGACTTCCCCTCCTTCCTGCCGACCCAGCAGGGCGACATCCGCACGTCGTCGCGCGAGCCGCTCTACCGGACCCGGCGGATGGACCTCGCCGTCCTCGAACGCGAGGTCTACGAGCTCGCCCTGGATCTCGAGGTGCTCCTCGAGCTCCAGGCGGAACTGGCTCCCACCTCGCCGCGGCGCATGCGGATCCTGCAGGCCATGGACGACGCTCTCGACGCTCTCGATCTGCAGGACGTCGTCGCGACGGCATCCGCCTCGCGCGCTCAGCTTGCCGACGTCCTCGCGGCGCCGGCCGAGGCGAGCGCGCACCGCGTCTCCGCGGTCGGCCACGCGCACATCGACTCGGCGTGGCTGTGGCCGCTCCGCGAGACGGTCCGCAAGGTCGCTCGCACCACGTCGTCGATGTCGACGCTGCTGGAGGAGGAGCCGGAATTCCAGTACGGCATGTCAAGCGCCCAGCAGTACGCCTGGCTCAAGGAGCACCGCCCCGAGGTCTGGGAGCGCGTCAAGGCCGCGGTCGCCGACGGTCGCTTCCTGCCGCTCGGCGGGATGTGGGTCGAGTCCGACACCGTGATGCCGACCGGCGAGTCGATCGTCCGGCAGTTCTCGCACGGGCAGCGCTTCTTCGAGCGCGAGTTCGGGATCCGCTCGAAGGGCGTCTGGCTCCCCGACAGCTTCGGGTACTCGCCCGCGCTGCCCCAGCTCATGCGCCGGGCCGGTTTCGAATGGTTCTTCACGCAGAAGATCTCCTGGAACCAGCAGAACGTCTTCCCGCACCACTCCTTCCTCTGGGAGGGCATCGACGGCTCGCGGATGTTCACGCACTTCCCCTCAATGGACACCTACAACTCTCAGCTCAGCGGAGAGGAGCTCGCGAAGGCCGCGCGGCAGTTCAAGGAGAACAGGGTGAGCTCGCGCTCCATCGCGCCGGTCGGCTACGGCGACGGTGGCGGTGGCACGACCCGCGAGATGGTCGGCAAGGCCCGACGACTGCGCGACCTCGAGGGCAGCCCGCGCGTCGAGTGGGAGCATCCGGATGCCTTCTTCGAGGCCGCGCGCGCCGAGATCCCGCACCCCGCAGTGTGGGTGGGCGAGCTCTACCTCGAGCTCCACCGGGGGACGCTCACGAGCCAGCACGCCACCAAGGCGCTGCACCGCTGGGCCGAGCAGGCGCTGATCGAGGCCGAGCTGTGGGCGGCGACGGATGCCGTACGCACCGGCGCCGCGTATCCCGCCGCCGAGTTCGACCGTCTCTGGCAGACGGTCTTGCTGCATGAGTTCCACGACATCCTGCCCGGCACGTCGATCGCCTGGGTGCACCGGGAGGCCGTCGAGGCGCTCTCCGGGGTGCTCTCGGATGCCGAGGCGATCTCGATCGCGGCCCGTCGATCCCTCGCGGGCGAGGGCGATCGTGAGGTGCGCTTCGTGCCGTCGTCCGTCGGCGCCGCCGGCGGCGGCGTGGCTCTCGGGGCGTCTTTCGTCGAGGCGCCGGCTCCGGCATCCGTCCTCCTCGCCGGTGAGGACGGGGGATGGCGTCTCGAGAACGAGCTCGTCTCGGTGCTGGTGTCGGCAGAGGGGCTGATCGTGTCGGCGGTCGACAAGGCGACGGGTCGGGAGGCGGTCGCCGAGGGCCGTGCGGCCAACCTCTTCCAGCTGCACCAGGACTTCCCGAACATGTGGGACGCATGGGACATCGACCGCTTCTACCGCAACAGCGTCGACGACCTGACGGAGGTGACCTCGATCACGGCCTCCGTCGTCGACGGGGCAGCGCACGTCGTCGTCGCCCGCTCCTTCTCGCAGTCGACGATCGAGCAGACGATCGTCCTGCGCCCTGATTCCCGCACGGTGCTGCTGCGCAACGACATCGACTGGAACGAGACCGAGAAGCTGCTGAAGCTCGCCTTCCCGCTCGACGTGCAGGCCTCGCACACCGAGGCCGAGACGCAGTTCGGCTACCAGGCGCGCGTCACCCACACCAACACGAGCTGGGAGGCCGCGAAGTTCGAGGCGTCGATGCACCGGTTCGTGCTCGTGCGCGAAGAGGGCTTCGGCATCGCGCTCGTGAACGACTCGATCTACGGATACGACACGTCGCGGGAGGTGTCGGACGACGCCGTCACGACGACCGTGCGTCTCTCACTGCTCCGCGCACCCCGGTACCCCGACCCTGACACGGACCACGGACACCACCGGATCGAGATCGGCTTCGTGATCGGAGCGGATGCCGCGATCGCGACCGCTGAGGGCATCGTTCTCAACGCCCCGGCCTCGATCGTGACCGGCGACCGCGAGGTCGTGCCGCTCGTCTCGGTCGAGGGTGAGGGGATCGTCGTCTCGGGCGTGAAGCTCGCTGACGACGGGTCGGGCGACGTGATCGTGCGCGTCTATGAGGCGCTCGGACGCCGTGCGGTCGGGGCGGTTGCGGCGGACTTCGAGCACCGGGAGATCCGCGAGGTGTCGCTGATCGAAGATGCCCTCGACGACGCGAGGATCGGCGGCGAGCTCGCGCTCCGGCCGTTCGAGGTGCGGACGCTGCGCATCGTGCGCTGAGCGGCGGGGGACGTGTCCCTCCGTCAGCCCGCTGCGCGGAACGCGGCGTAGTCGGAGAGGGACACGTCGGCATAGGCTCGCGCCCACGCGAGGAGGGCGGCGGCGACTGCTCGACCGCCGCCGATGTACCCCGCGACCACGGAGGACGTGACCGATTGGCTGTGTGCGCGGGCGATGATCGCCGCACATGCCTGCGCGTAGGTCACGAACGGGCCGTCGTCGAGTTCCTCGACCTCGATGCTCCCCTTCATGTCATGGAACTGGCGCGCGTAGAAGTCGGCGTTCGCTCCGCGCAGGTGGCCGAGGAAGGGGTCGGAGAGAGCCTGCAGGATGCGCTGCATCGAGACGACCCTCGCCCCCTCGCCGTGGGTGTCGATGATGTCCTGAAGGCCGGGCGGCTGCGGGATGCGTCCGTACTCGACGAGGACGCTCTGCGATGCCTGCTTCGGCTGCATGAGGAGGGCGTTGCCCTCGCCGTCCTGGAACAGCACGAGATAGCAGCGCGTGCCGACGCTGCCGACACCGACGACCCGGCGGGCCACGTCGCTGACCGCATAGTGCTCGAACAGGAGGGCGACGTCGGTGGTGGCGGTCCGTCGGTACTGCATGACGAGGTCGTGGACCTGCGACAGCAGGTCGGTGTCGACCGGCGCCATGGTCGGGGCCTCATGGCGGAATCGGCGCCGTCCCGCCGCATCCGTCTCGGTGAGCCTGCGCACCGCGCGCTCGCCCGTCCGCCGCTGCGCCTGCGCGATCGCGCTGCGGACGGCCTTCCGCGCACCCTTGTCGAGCACGTTGTGGGTCGACTCGACGTCGAAGTGAGTGAAGTATCGCTCGGTGGGGCTGAGCGCGGTCGTGCGCCCGATCCCGCGCGAGTAGGCGGTGACCGCGGCGAGCACGGCCTCGTCGATCACGGCATCCGCTCGTCCTGTCGCCTGCCCGCCGACGACGATGCTCGCGACGAGTCGCTTGACGTCCCACTCCCAGGGTGCCCACGCTGCCTCGTCGAAGTCGTTGAGGTCGAACATGAGGCTCCGCTGCGCGGAGGCGTAGAAGCCGAAGTTCGACACGTGGGCATCGCCGCAGGACGCGACGAGGATGCCGCTGTGCGGCGCATCCGCGAGGTCGGCGGCCATGAGTGCCGCGGTGCCGCGATAGAAGGCGAAGGGGCTCGCGGCCATGCGTTCCCTGCGCAGCGGCACCAGCTCGGGGATGCGCGTGCGGTTCTGCGCCTCGAGGATGCCGAGAGGATCGCGGGGTCCGACTCCGAGCGTTGCGAGCGAGCGACGCGGAGTTCGTCGGCGAGCGGCCTCGCCCCTGGCGACCAGCTCGGCGTGGGAGGGCGGCGCTGTCCACTCGGGATCCATGGGGCCATTGTGGCAGTGGTCGCGCAGGAGCAGTATGGCGGAATGGCGACCGTGGAGGATGTCCGGGACATCGCGCTCGCGCTTCCCGGTGTGACCGAGCGGATCAACGGCCACACCGGTGAGCCGGGCTGGCGTCTGTCGAGCGGCCAGATCGTCTGGATGCGGGGTCCGAGTGCGACGGATCGACGTCAGCTCGCCGAGCGGGGGCTCGAGTGGCCGTCCGGTCCGGTGCTCGGAGTGCGGGTCGGTGGACTGGAGGAGAAGGAGGCGCTGCTCGCGGCGGAACCCGAGGCGCTGTTCTCGATCCCGCACTTCGATGGGTATCCGGGGCTGCTGATGCGGCTCGACGCCGTGGACCGCGACAGGCTGGCGGAGATCATCGCGGACGCGTGGCTCGTTCGCGCTCCGGTGCTGGTGGCGAAGCGGTGGCTGGACGAGCGGGGGCTTGGCTGAGTGAGCCGCCTCTCCTCACCCGTTGAGCCGCCTCTTCTCGCCCGTTGCGCGACGCTTCGACTCGCTTCGCTCGCTCAGTGCGGGTCTCCGCGAGACGAAACGCGGTCCCCGCTTCTCGCCTCAGGGTTGGCGCGCGTCCGCCGCGGTGCGCATGGCGGTGACCCCGTCGGCGAGCACGTGGCGCTGGTCGGGATTATCGCGGAAATACGCGATGACCACGGCCACCGCCGCGGGGTCGGAGCCGAGGTGATGGGCGTCGATGATCACCGGTGCGCGTCCCGCGCTCGCGATCGACAGCTTCGGACCGTGAGGTCCGAGCGGCTCGACGCCGTCGACGTCTTCCCAGGGGATCTCGACAGAGGCCGACCCGCGTACACCGTGGAGGCCGCGTTCGTCGACGACCAGGCCGAGGGGAGTGCGGACAGCGGCGATCTGTCGTACGAGTTCCACGACGGAGACGAGTCCGAGAACGTAGGGACCCCAGTCGAGGAGCCGGCTGTTCATGGTCGGAAAGCTGAAGGCGTGGACGGCGATGTTCGCGACGCTCGGCAGGAGCCCGGCGATGGGGACGAACCAGAGCGCGGCGCGGACCCGTGCGTCGGGCGCGAAGCGCAGGGGGCTGTCTGTAGACACGCGGACGAGCCGTTCCCGTAGCGACCGCGCCCAGAACCAGAGTGCGACGAGCAGCGCGGCGGCGTAGACGGCCAGCGACAGCATGAGAAGCCGGAAACCTGATCGCGAGTCCACGACGGCGAGCAGGAGGGGCAGGATCGAGAGGATGCCGACGATCAGCAGCGCGGCTGCGGGGAAACGGCCTTTCGGGTGGACGGAACGTGAGCCGTCGACGATGTGGGGTGAGCGGGCAACGTCCGGGGCGGCATGCATTCAGCGTGCCATGCTCTGCGGTTGATGTGTCGCTGCGCCATTTCGATATCTCGGAATACGCCTCTGACCTGGCCTCTTTCCACCTGTCCGAGGAGTTCGAATGTCGGTGGCCCCGGGTTGGATGGGGGCATGTCCACTCCACTTCGCAGTCTCCTCACCCAGGTCGTGTCCGACCTGGATGCGGTGCTGTCCGGCGACGCGCTCGCCGGGGTGGGGGAGGCGGAACGGGTCGAGATCCTCGTCGCCGCCGGTGCGGTGCTGCGCCGAGCGGAAGCCGTCGTGGTGGAGACGGTGTCGACCGGAGACGGAGTGGACTTCCCCCACTCCGCGGGGTGCCGGTCGCAGAACGAACTGGTGCAGCGGGCGGTGCGGACAGACGTGGCCGGGGCGACCCGGTTCGGGAAGGTCATCGATCTCGTCGACCGGGAACTGAACCTGTCGTCGGGGGAGCGGATGCCGGCGGACTGGCCCGCGCTGCGCGACGCGCTCCTGGACGGGGAGATCTCGGTCGCGGGGATGCTCGCCGCGACGAAACCGTTGGTGAAGATCTCCCACCGGATGAGTATGGAGCAGCGCCTGGAGGCGGACGAGCTCCTCGCCCGGGCCGCACGCGGAGTCCGGATCGATGACCCGGAGGGGGAGGACGAGACCGGTGATGATGACACCGGGCCGGCGTTGACGCCGGAAGACCTGCGCATCCTCGCGCAGGCAATCGCGCGAAGTATCGACCCCGACGGGACGGAGCCCGGGGATGACCCGGCCCGGCGGCGCGGGTTGACCCTGGGGCGGGTGCGGGATGGATTGCGGCAGATCAGCGGGCACCTGACGCCGGACGTCGCTGCCCAGTTGGAGCTGTTGTTTGATGCGTACAACAACCCGAAAGGGGACGGGCCGCCGCAACCGGGCGGGGTGCGGTTCACCGTCGACGACGACGGCGTCATCGACGGTACGGATGCCGATGCTGACGTCGATGTGGATGGTGATGTGCCGGGGTCGGCGTGTGACGACCGTGCGGAGGATCCGTTCAACACGGACCCGCGGTGCGTGCTGGATGACCGCACCGCGTCGCAGAAGCGGCATGATGCGTTCGCGGCGATCCTCGGTATCGCCGCCCGTCACGACTCCGCCCCCACGATCGGGGGTGCCGCACCGACGTTGGTCGTCACGGTCGATGCGAAGGACCTCGCGGACGGGTCGGGGTGGGCGGATGTGCCGGGCGCGTTCGGGCACCTGCCCGCCCGGGTCGCCGCGCATGTCGGCTGCACCGGGACGATCCAGCGGGTGTTGTTCGATGAGGGTCGGATCATCGGGATATCGACCACGAACCGGGTGTTCACGGTGCATCAGCGGCGGGCGATCATCGCGCGGGACAAGGAATGCCTGATCCCCGGATGTCACGTTCCCGCGTCCTGGTGTGAGATCCACCACGTCACCGAACACTCCCAGGGCGGGCCGACGCATACGGACAACGGTGTCCCGCTGTGCTGGTGGCACCACCGGTCCCTCGGCACGTCCGGGTGGGAGATCCGGATGAACCAGGGTCGCCCTGAGGTCCGCGGACCCGCCTGGTGGGACCCCGCCCAGAAATGGCGCACCCCCACCCTCAGCCTCCCCGACAGAGCACTCGCGCTCCGACGGCGGAAGATCAGGCGGGGCCGAGGCGCAGCACCTCCGGTGACTCTCCGCCGGTGAGCTCATCGGCGATGCGGATGCTCCGGGCGAGGTCGTCGAGGGCGCCGATCAGCGTGCCGAAGCGCTCCCGTTCGCTGCAGATCGCGGTGAGCGTGACGAGGTGCGTGCCCGTGTCCCAGGTGTACGTGGCGAAGGGCGGAGCTGAGGGCGACGGCGGCATCGCGACCACGAGCTTCTCGCCGGCGCCCAGCCAGCGGCTCGAGAAGGTCTCGGTGTCGTCGTAGTCCATCGGCATGGATGCGCGGGCGATGCGCACGTCCGGCGTCAGGACCTGCACGGTCGCCATCGCCACGACGAGTTCAGGCTCGGCCTTCCACGTCCAGACCAGTACGCGACCGTCCGCCCGGCGCATGAGAAGAGGAGCCGCCTGACTCATCGCCCAGGCCCCGAACTTCGACCCCGGTCGCTCCGTGGCCCCCAGCGCCGAGTTCGCCTGGCCCAGCAGCATCCGGATCGCCGCCTTCCGGTGCCGGCGCCCCCTCCAACCCAGGGAGTCCGTCACAGGGATCCACAGCTGCGGGTCGGCGTCGGCAGTCAGTCGCATGACACCACGCTAGGGGAGCAGGCTGGGGGACAGCGGTATGCCTCGGCCGCCGGATCAGAGGCCTCGGGTAGAGTGGCCAGCGCCCGCACGGGCTCCCTGGCCGCCGTACCGTAAGGCAGAATGTCTTCCTCTCCCTCCGATTCGACGAGTGCTCCCGACGCTGACTCCCGCAGCGGGCAGCGTTCCCTGCGCATCCTGATCGGATGCGACACGTTCGCCCCCGACATCAACGGCGCCGCGCGCTTCGCCGAGCGTCTCGCGGCCGGTCTCGTGCAGCGAGGCAACGACGTGCACGTCGTCGCCCCCCACCAGGCATACAGCCGGACTCCCGCACGCACCGAGGTCATCGAGGGCGAGCCGATGACGCTCCACCGTCTGCCGTCCGTCCGCTGGGCGCCCCACGACTGGCTGCGCTTCGTCTGGCCGTGGCGTTCCAAGCACTACGCCCGCAAGGTCCTCGACGCGGTGAAGCCCGACGTCGTCCACATCCAGTCGCACATCGTGATCGGCCGCGGGCTCGCCCGCATCGCCCACGAGCGCGGCATCCCGGTGATCGCCACCAACCACGTGATGGCCGAGAACATCCTCGACCACACCACCATGCCGAAGTTCATCGACGACCTCGTTCTGCGGTTCGCCTGGGCGGACGCGAAGCGCACCTTCGCCCTCACCAGGGCGATCACGACGCCCACGCGTCGCGCCGCCGACTTCCTCGAGCGCACGGTCGCCGTCGAGAACGTCATCCCGGTCAGCTGCGGCATCGACCGCACGCAGTACTCCCCGGTGATCGGACTGCGTGAGAAGAACCGCCTCGTCTTCGTCGGCCGCCTCACGGCCGAGAAGCAGGTCGAGGTCATCCTCCAGGCGATGACCAAGCTCGACCCGGCTCTCGACGCCACGTTCGACATCGTCGGCGGCGGCGACCAGCGCAAGCAGCTCGAGCACCTGACGGCCCAGCTGGGACTGTCGGACCGCGTGACCTTCCACGGGCGCACCACCGACGAGGAACTGCGGGCGCTCCTGTCCCGAGCGTCCGTCTTCACGATCGCGTCGATCGCCGAGTTGCAGTCCATCGCGACGATGGAGGCCATGGCCTCGGCGCTGCCGATCGTCGCGGCGGATGCCGTCGCCCTCCCGCACCTCGTGCACGACGGCGAGAACGGCTACCTGTTCGAGCCGGGCAACGCGGATGCTCTCGCGGCACGCCTCACGGACGTGCTCACCGCCGACCAGGTGGAGTACGAGCGCATGCAACAGGCGTCGCTCGACGGCGTGCTGATCCACGACATCAACCGCACCCTCGACACGTTCGAGGCGTTGTACCGCGACGAGCCCCTTCCCCGGTAGGGAGAGCGCCATGCACGTCGTCCTCTTCGGCGATCAGCACCTCGACTCCCTCGGCGGGGCGCAGGTGTCGATGCGGCTGCAGCGTGAGTTCCTCGAGCGGGCCGGCCACACCGTCACGGTGGTCGCTCCGAAGATGCACGGCCCCCGGGCATCCGCTCTCCACGACCCTGCGAACATCGACCTCCCCTCGATCCCGATCACGGTCGACCGCGAGTACTCGATGAGCTGGCCGGGACGGGGCGCTGACCGCTTCCTCGACCGGGCCCTGACGCGTCGCCCGCCCGTCGACCTCGTGCACGTGCAGGCCGACTTCTGGGGTGCGTTCATCGGGCACCGCTATGCAGCTCGTCACGGCATCCCGGTGGTCCACACCATGCACAACCGGGTCGACGTCGGAATCGCCGCGGTCACGCCCCTGCACCGTCCGGTGCTCGGAGTGCTCAACCTCTGGCGCCGATCGGCCCTCCGCCACACCGGCACTGCCGGTGTCACCGGGCGCGACGGGTGGGCATTCCTCCGCGGTCTGGCCGCTGGTGCCGACGCCGTCACCGCACCCTCGACCCACTTCGCCCGACGGCTCGAGGAGCACGGCGTCTTCAGCCCGGTCGACGTCGTCTGGAACGGCATCGACGACGACGTGCGCGAGGCGACACTCGCGGATGCTCCCACCGAGCGCACGCCGGGCCGCCCCCGCTTCGTGTGGCTCGGTCGCATGAGTCCCGAGAAGCGCCTGCTGCCCTTCCTCGAGGCTTTCGTCGACGCTGACATCGACGCCGACCTCGAGATCATCGGCGGCGGAGCGCAGCGACCCGCGGCGGAGAAGCTCGTCGCGGCGCTGCCGAACGTGCGGTTCGCGGGGAAGCTCACCTACCCGCAGACCCTCGCGCGCATCGCGGCGGCGGATGCTCTCGTGCAGACGTCGATCGGATTCGAGACCCAGGGGATGACGCCGTTCGAGGCCGCGACCCTCGGCACCCCGTCGGTCATCAGCGACCCGGACATCGCGGCGGAGTTGGGCGGCGGGCTCTGGGCGGTGCCCGGAGCCGCCGGTACGGAGGAGCAGCGCAAGGCCGGCCTCGTGGAGACGCTGCGCGCCGCGGCATCCGACATCGCGGCAGGCGCCGCGCCGGTGCCGATGCGTGAAGTCGCCGAAGCCTTCCGGCAGTCGTCGCGGACCGCTGCGATGATCGCCGTCTACGAACGCGTGCTGACGCGCTGAGAGACGATACCGACCGCGGTGTCGTGCAACGGGTCGCTCAGAACCCGAAGCTGCCGAAGTTGTAGACCAGGCTTGTGAGACCGGAGGCGAGCGTGCCGAGGATCGTGCTCCCCGCGATGCCGATCGCGATCGCCGCAAGCAGGTGCGGGCCCGAACGGCGCAGGGCGGTGAGCCCGAGGACGAGCCCCACGACAGACCCCGCGAACATCGCGAAGTTCACGAGGCTGGGAAGAGTGTCCACGCCGCCCATGCCCGTGCTGGCGTAGAGGAACGGCATCGCCAGCTGGAGCAGGAGCCCCGGGCCGACGGAGATCACTGTCACCAGGAAGGCGATGCGCCCGACGGTCGCGCCGGAGACGGGCGTCACGGTCGCGGGTGGCATGCCCGGTGCCTGGCCGTAAGGCTGGCCGGGCTGTGCATAGGGCTGGCCGGGCTGTGCATAGGGCTGGCCGGGTTGCGCGGGCTGGGCGTAGGGCTGGCCCGGCTGGGCGTAGGGCTGGCCGGGCTGGGCGTAGGGCTGGCCGGGCTGGGCGTAGGGCTGGCCGGGCTGGTGCTGCGGTGAATCGCTCATTGGGGGCTCCCGGCGGTGGTCAGTAGGTGAGAGAGAAGAACACGTCGGCGAGCCAGGAGATCAGGATGCCGGCGAGCGCCGACGCCCCGATGCCGACCGCGATGCCCGCGAGGATCGTCCGATCAGCGCGGCGGATCGCGATCAGTCCGAGCACGATCGCCGCGACGGCGGCGATCAGCACGATGCCCGAACCGACCGAGGTCACGAGCCCTACGGCGAAGGAGTCGTACACGCCTCGGAGGATGAAGGGGAACGAGAGGATCCTCAGCAGCTCGATGCCGAGCGTCACGAGTCCGACGACGAACGCCACGCGTCCGAGCGAGGCAGCGGACGGGGCCGGTGCCGGATACTGCGGCCCCGGGTGCTGCTGCCCCGGGTACTGCGGCCCCGGATACTGCTGCCCCGAATACTGCTGCGCGGGGTACGACTGGTTCGGCGGGGGTGTTCCGTACGGCTGCGCGGGGTGCTGCTGCGGCTCGCTCATGGTGTCGAGCGTAGCCGGGACCGCGCGCAGGCGGGAGGGCGCACCGCCGGGAAGATCGGGCTCAGTGATACACGTGACCGGACACGGCGCTGTCGAGGGGGTCGTGCTGCGCGACGCGGTTCCAATCGGTGGGGACGCGACGGTAGCCGTCGCGGCGGAGTTCGACGATCGTGGCGATGGCTGCCCATGCGCCGAGGGCGAGGAGGATGAGGAGGAGTATCATGGCAGAAACGCTACGATCCGTGTTGATCGGCCACGAGTGGCAGATATGACTATGATCGCAGGAAAACTGCCAACCGGCCGGGAGTGCACATGGAAACGGTCGCCTGCATCATCCAGGACGGATTCGCGCCGTTCGAGTTCGGCCTGGCGTGCGAGGCGTTCGGGCTCGACCGCTCGAACGACGGGGTGCCGAACTTCGACTTCCGTGTGATCGCGCCGCATCCGGGGATCGTGAAGTCCAAGCTCGGATTCTCGCTCAACGTCGAACACGACCTGTCCTTCGCCTACGAAGCCGACCTCGTGGTCTTCTGCCCCGTCCCGCGGGAGTACTGGGGCGACATCGATCCGCTGCTGATCAAAGCGGCGCGCG